>CAIZNN010000110.1 GCA_903934285.1 Akkermansiaceae bacterium
GGCGGGGGCGGCGGGGGCGGCGGGGGCTGCGGGGGCTGCGGGGGCGGCGGGGGCGGCGGGCTTGTGACCGCGGGCGGCCCAAGGGCGGTAGTTGGGATTATCGGTGCCGGTGCGGGCGAGGGTGGCTTGGGCGAGTTTGGCGGCGACCTTTTGGCCGGACTTAGAGGCGAAGGCAACAAAGGGGGTGGCGGTGGCCGCCGCGACATCGTCATTGAAAAAGACCAGCCACTCGGCGGTGGCCGGCGAGAATTGCTCGGACCAGCGGTCATGGGTGGTGGCCGATCTGGCTTGGAACGGCTCGCTGGCACAAGAGGCGAAGGTGCCGGCGGGGATCGGGGATTCGTCGAGATGGTGTTGGTTTTGGGCGATGCCAAACTGATAGGTGGTGCCCATGGCGGGGACCTCGTCGGGGACGAATTGGGCGATGTTCTGGGCTTTCCAGATGAGTTTGCCGGGCAGCGGCGGGCTGACTTCAAGCCAGGTGTTGGCCACGGTGGCACCGAGGGCGGTGGGCGGGGTGACGGGCAGGTCGAAGATCACCTGGATATCGCATTCCGGAGTGATCTCCGGGGTGGAAACCAGCAACCGGGGGGCGGCGGAGGAACTGAGTGCGAGGGCCAAAGTCGCTGCGAGGGCGGTGCCGAGCGTTTTCATAATCGAACAGGCTTGTGCCTTATGTGGGGGATACGTATGCTTTCCGCCACAAAATGCAAGTTCTGATTGCCCCATGATTACCACTGAGAGCACTGAGTTCTGATCACCTCGGGCCATCGTCGAGGCGCAGCGGCGCGAGGTGGGTGTCGCGTTGCAGGAAGCGCATGCCGGCGAGCCAGAATCCGCCGGCCACCACGAACATCACGCCGACCACCACGAAGGCGGTGGTCATGCTGTAGCGGTCACTGATGATGCCGATAATGACCGGCGAGATGACATCGCCGAAGGCGTGGATGACGAAGATGTTGAGTGCAAAGGCAGTGGCGCGGACCGACGGATGGGTGACGTTGGCAAGGATGGTGTTGGTTGGGCCGGTGTTGAAAAACAGGCAGAAGCAGGCCAGAAACAGCCACAGCCAAATCCAGTTGAATCCCGCGGTGACGGTGAGCAGCATGAACGGAAAGCCCGCCACCATCGCGATGCCCGACACCAGGAAATAGGACCCGCTGCAGCGTGGGCGCAGTCGGTCGCCCACAATCCCCCCCAGCAACGTCGCCGAGAGCCCCGCCACGATGGTGATGACGCCGAAGATCATCGTCGCCGCCTCCGGGGCGCCGGGTTTCATGCTCAGAAAATAGGGCATCCAAAACGCGATACCGCCGATGGCAAAGGTCATCGCCGTCATGCCCAGCGTGCAGAAAACGTAGGACGGGGTGCGCAGCAAAATGGCGTAATCGCGCCAGCCGGGTTTGCGCGACACCACGCCATGCGCCAAATCCGCCTGGCCGCGCGCCGGATCGGGCATGCGGAAACTGCGCAGGCCTAACAAAACCCCCGGCACCACCACGAGCAAAAACGCCCAGCGCCAACTCTCGGCCGGCGCGCCGAGCACGCGCTGGCCCCAGGCGCCGATGCCGGAGCGTGCCACGGCGTCGCCGAGCACATAGCCCAGCGCGCTGCCCACGGGGATGGCCATGTAGAACCAGGCCAACACCTGGCCGCGGACCTTTACCGGATAGAGATCGGCGATCACGGTGGGTGCCACCGGCCCGTAGGCCGCCTCGCCGATGCCAACAAAACACCGCGTCGTCAACAACATGAAGAAGCCGGTGGCCAGACCCGAACCGCCGCTGGCCACACTCCACAGCATCACCCCAACACCGATGAGCATCCAGCGCGAATGCCGCTCGGCGAGTTTGCCGAAAACCGGCGCGCCTATCATGTACACCACCATGAACGCCATCGATAACACGCCCACCAACGCGTTTTCCGGCTTGAAACCCAGGTGGCTCTGACACCAGCCGAGCAAGGCGTTGAGCGTCGCGTCGCCGCCGGTGCCGTCCTTGCCGAAGAAGGTCTCCTTGACCTGCGGCACGACCGCCGCCAACACCTGGCGGTCGATGTAGTTGAATAGGTTGATGAGCAGCAGCAGCAGCAACGCCGAGCGCGCGCCGGGAAACGACGCGGCGCGGCCGGCGGCCACCGCGGATGATGTTAGATCGGGTTTCATTCGTCTTCCGGGTCTTCGTGCCAGAGGATGCCGGCATTGGCGTTGCGTTGGAGATCGGCGATGACCTGGGCGCCAAGCAGCAGGATCAAGGCGACCGCCTCCAAGGTGAGAAGGACGATGATGATGGTGGCCATCGACCCGTAGATCGCGTTGACCATCGAAATGCTAGTGTAATAGGCGACCAACAAATGGCGGGTGATTTCCCACAGGATCGCGGCGGTGAGGCCGCCGGACAGGGCGCGGCGGAACGACACCCGCGCCACCGGCATGATCTTGTACAGCAGCGTGAAAAGCAGGACCAGGCCGAGCACTCCTGTTAGATAGATGATGAGGCCGAGGTAATTGTGCATGAGCGCATCGATTTGCGGAAACGGGTGGCGCACCTGGCTTTGTGCGTCGATGATGGCATTGGCGGAAGTGACCAGGATCAGGCCGCCCGCGACAATGAGGATGAACAGATAGGGCATCAGCGCCGAGATCCAGAACTTCCGTTTCAAGGTCGGCAGCGGCCGGTGGAAGATGATGGCGATGGAGTCCTCAAGCACCCGGAATGCCATCGAACTGAAAAAGAGCAACACCAGCACGCCGATCCAGCCGACGAGTTTGCGGTTTTGCAGGAAGCCTTCGAGCACCTCGGCGAGAGTGGCGGTGAAGCCGGGCGCGATGAGGGCGACCTCTGCGGTGAGGGTTTCCATCAGGATGCGCTGCTCAAAGAAATGCGAGAACACCACCATCAACACCGCCGATAGCGGGATGAGCGAGAGCATCATGTTATAGGCCACTGCCCCGGTTAGCAGCAACCCGTGATTGCGCAGGAAAAAATCCCGCAGCACCCGGCTCGCGAAGCGCAGCACTTGCACTGCCAGCAGATGGGATGTTGGGCGACCGCGCATGAGCATGCCACAGCGTATAAGAGCTAGCCCTCCTTGGCAGGACGCGGCTCGATTGGCGGCACCGGTTCGGCCGCGGGTCCTGCGGGCGTTGGCGCCGCGGGCGCTTCCGGATCAATAACTGTTGGGATCGCGCCTTCCGGCGGCGCGGCGGCCGGGTCCACGGCAGGTAGCGGCGCGTCGGCGCCGGCACCCGGCAGTGGCGGATAGACCTGGAATTCGCCGGGCGAGGCCGGGGCCGGGGGCGGGCGGAGATTGGGATTTTCCACCATGACGGCGGGCACAAAGCCGACTTCACCGGAATTATCGAGTTCCACTTGCAGATAGCTGCCCGCGACGCGGATGACTTTCATGTGGGTGTCGCGGATCAGGACTTTATCGGCGTCGGCGTCGCCTTTCGGCAGTTGTTTGAAAAACGCGGTGTTGTCCATCGCTGCGCGGACATGGTCGCCGGGCTTGATCCCGTCCTGGGCGTCGGCCAATTTGATGCCGCCACCCGGCGGCAGCAGCGGATTGAAGTCACTGCTGGAAATCGGCGCATTCATGCTTTCACAGGCGGTAAGAGCAAGCGCGACGACAGCAGACAAGAGCGGGATAGGCTTCATAGAAGACCACACAATTGACACAATTCGTGCCAGGCGTCAACGCCATTCCCAACAAAAATCAGCCGGGCCAAGGCAAAAACTCAGCGCCCGGCACGGATCACGTGATTGGTCTCGTCGAGCACGATTTTCTTAGCCAGCACCGGGGCTTGTGACAACCCGAACGCCATGATGGCGACGCGTTCGCCTTTCTTGATGCGGTGTGCGGCGCCGCCGTTGATAATGATCCGGCCGGTGCCGGGGGCGCCGGGTTGCACGTAGGTTTCGAGGCGGTTGCCCGAGGTGATGGATGCCACCAAGACTTTCTCCCCCTCCCACAGCCCGGCCGCCTCCATCAGGTCGGTGGGGATTTCAATGCTGCCTTCATAATCCACATCGGCGGCGGTGATCATCGCACGGTGGATCTTGGATTTGAGAACTTGGTGAAACATGCCGCACCAACCAACCCCCGCCGCGCGCCAACGTCAAGCGTGGAAAAAAATTTCGGTGTTGCCGCACTTGCGCCTTGTGGCGGCTGCCGGCGGGCATAAGCTCGCTGCGCTCCGAAGCTATGAATCGATTGCTGTATCAACTGTTTTTAGGCGTGATGGTGATGTCGATGTTGCACGCGCAGGAGGCGGGGCCGACGGCGGAATTCAAGCTGCGGGTCAACCCATGGATGGTGTCGGTGGACACGGCCAAGCGCAAGGCCGCCTACCGGGCGTGGCTGCAACTCGGGCCCGAGTGGTTGCCCGAATACCGCAAGGCGCTGGCCGCCGCCGCCAACTATCACGCGACGAAACTCAATGAATTGGCCGGGCCGCGGGTGGCCGCCAATCCCTACGCCGCCCATCAGGAGGTGGCCAGGCAACTCGATGAGGAGCGGCCGCGGGTGATGGCATTGATCAAGACTGATTGGCACAAGGATCCGGCCAAAATCCAGATGCTGCGCGCGGAAGTGGCCAAAGTGGAGCAACTTTGGGCCCACGCCAACCGTCTCGCCGCCGCCGATACCAGGCGCATCGATGCGACCCTCAACGCCAGCGTCGGCGGCATGATGGAAGTGGCGCGCGAATTGGAGCGTTTTGACTCAGCCGCGGAAACCATCGCGATGGATGAGCCGACCCTCAAGAGCCACCTGCTCAAAGATCAGGTCAAGGCCGGCATCATGCTGCAGCACCGCGCGCGCTTCGAACTTACCCGCAACCAAGCCACCGAGCTCGCTGCCGTCGAAAAGGCCAACGCCTCACCCGGCCAGTGGGCCACGGCCCCAATCAAAAATTTCACCACCCGGCTCAATCGTGAGCGCGCCATCATGGGCCTCAAGCCGCTGCGGTTGGAAGAACACCTCGCCACGGCCGCCCGCGGCCATAGCGAAGACATGGTGCGGCTCAATTTCTTCGACCATACCTCGCCGGTGCCGGGCAAGAGCAGCCCGGCAGAGCGCGCCCGCTTGGCTGGCTTCACCGGCCCCGGCACCGGGGAAAACATCTATTACGCCACCAAGGCCACCTTCGACTCCGCCTATCAAGCTTGGTTCGGCTCGGACGGCCACCGGTTCAACATGTTTGGCGGCGAATGGAATGTCGCCGGCGTCGGCGTCGTCGGGACCCACTGGACGTTGATGCCCGGCCAGACCGCAGGCTGAGCGCGCCCCCAGCCGCGGGAAGCTTCCCGGCATTTTCGCTTGTGCCGCGGCAGGCAGCGGACGTATGCTGCGCCTGTTCCCAGCTTACGTTTATGAATCGCTGCGCATTGCAACTAACCTTGGGCTTGCTGGTCATGTCGCCACTGCTGGCGCAAGACAGTGGGCCGTCGACAGAATTCAAACAACGGGCCAGCCAGTGGATGGTGTCAACCGCTGGGGCGAAGCGCAAGGCCGCCTACCGGTCGTGGCTCCAACTCGGCCCGGAAGCACTGCCCGCCTACCGCCAGGCGCTCGCCAGCGCCGCGAGCTATCACTCGACGCATCTTGATCAACTGGTCCGTGGCCAAGCGGCAACTCCCAATCCCTACGCCGCTCATCAGGAGCAGGCCAAACAACTCGACGAGGAACGGGTGCGGGTGATGGCGTTGCTCAAGACCGATTGGAAAAAAGACCCGGCCAAAATCGCCATGTTGCGCGACGAAATGGTGCAACTAACAAAACTCTCGAACCGGGTCAACCACCTCGCCGCCGCCGATACCAAGCGCTTCGATCTGGCACTCGACGCGCTGGTGGGCGGCATGATGGAAGTGACGCGCGAATTGGAGCGCTTTGACAGCGCCGCGGAAACCGCCGCGATGGATGATGCCGAGCTCAAGGCGCACCTGCTGCAAGCGCAGGTGGAGGGTTGCCTGCTGCCCGCACAACAGGGCCGCTTCGAACTCACCCGCAAACACAGCGCCGCCCTCGCCGCAGCCGAAACGGCCAACGCCGCTCTCGACCACTGGGCCACCGCCGCCATGAAAAATTTTGCCACTCTCCTCAACTCGCAGCGCTGCGTCATGGGACTCACCCCGTTGCTGCTCGAAGAAAAACTAGCCGCCGCCACGCGCGGCCACAGTGAGGACATGGCGCGACTCGGGTTCTTCGCCCATAATTCGCCGGTGCCGGGCAAGACCACCCCATGGGACCGCGCCCGCCTCGCCGGCTTCCAGGGCAGTGGCACCGGTGAAAACATCTACACCGGCTCGCCAAACTTCGAGGCCGCCTATCAGGCCTGGTTCGGCTCGGACGGCCACCGCTTCATCATGTTTGGCGATGGCTGCAATGTCCTCGGCGTCGGCATTGCCGGGGTCATCTGGACGATGATGACCGGCAGGACCAGCGGCTGAACGATGGCCTTTCCCATCAATTGCTCCGCGTTAATTGCTTAGGCATTGCGCGGGCCGGCCGGCGCCACTGATGGTCGCCGCGTCGGCGGGAGATCCGCCGGACTCTTCGGGAAGCCCGTTTGCACGGGCAGGAAATCGATGGGGAATCCGGTGCCCCGCCAACCACACCACGCACGGTGCGGTCGACGGCATTCCGGAGCGGTATCGCCACTGTGATTTTTTGTTGTACCAACAGCAAAAACAGCCAGAGCACCAGCCTGAGGGGACGTTTCATCCGTCTGCGATCTACAGACCATTGAATGCTAACAAATGAGCTATAAAAAACTGCCTCTTCGAGGCGAATGTTGTTGTGCCTTGGCACTTGCCGCCCTGCTGCTTCCGGTTTCCGCCAGCGCGGAGGTGGAAAATGAATTGTCACCCTTGGTCGTTTCGGCGCTGCGCATCCCGCAGCCCGCAGCCGCCGTCACCTCCACGGTGACCGTGCTCGACCCGCAAGCGCTGCAAGACCGCGGGTTGCTGCAATTGCGCGAGGCCCTGAATGAAGCGCCCGGCGTGATCGCCACATCCACCGGCGGCCAGACCGGCGCCTTGGGTGCCTTGTTCATCCGTGGCACCACCACCGCCTATTCGCAAATGGTGGTGGATGGCATGCGCTTGGGCGATTCGTCCTCCTCGCTGGGCAATTTCCTCGGTGCCAGCAGGGTTTATGATGTTGGCCGCCTGGAGATTTTGCGCGGCCCGCAAGGGGCGATCTATGGCGGCGAAAGCGTCGGCGGCGTGCTGTGGATGGAAACACCCCGCGGCTCCGGCCAACCCCACGGCTCAGTCACCGGCGAAGGTGGCTCGTTCGGCTCGGTGTCGCTCCATGCCATGCATCAGGGCGAAGTGGCCGATCTGTCGTATTTCCTCGCCGGGGGTTATGAGGAAACCGCCAACGACTCACCCCATCAGGATTTTCACCAAAGCCAGATCGCGTTGCGCCTGGAGGCCAAAATCAATAAACTCTGGACCCTCGGCACCACCTACCGCGGATTTGAAAATTCCTATGAAAATGGCACCGCTTCCGATGACCGCGTGCATGAGGCCCTCGCCACGGTGCAAGCCACCGGCGTCATCTCCGACCGTTGGACCACCCGCTTTCATGTCGGGTTCCAGCAGGAAGCTTATGACAGCGACTACCATGTTGGCGACTACGGTTCCGACGTGGAAGCGACCGCCATCTCCACCGATCAACGCATCGTTCTCAACGACCAGCTGCTGCTGTTGGCCACCGCCTTCGTCCACCACAACTCGTATGACAGCGCCTCGGTGGATGATTGGTCGAACAGCCGCACCGACGACGCGTGCGACCGCTATGGCGTGGGTGCCGCCCTCGAGTGGAGCCCCACTGCGGAACTCACCGCCAGTGGCGCACTGCGCTGGGAGGACTACGATACTTACGGCAGCGAATTGACCTGGCGCATCGGTACGGCCTATCAAATCAACCGCAGCGGCACCACCCTCCGCGGCGGCGTGGGCACCTCGTTCCGCACCCCGACCTTTCTCGATCTGTATGGGTCGACTTGGAGCGACCCCAATCCGGATCTGGTTGCCGAAGATGCGCTGGGCTGGGATCTGGGCGTCGTCCAAAAACTCACCGACCACCATCAACTCGAAGTCACTTGGTTCCGCAACCAGATCAAAAACCAGATCAAATTTCTCTCCGACCCGTTCCCGAGCTGGGGCGGCCGATCGGTGAACCTGCCCGGCACCACCCCAACCCAAGGGCTGGAAGTCGGCCTCAACGGCGCCTGGCTCGAGCGCACCCTCGCCTACCGGGTGGCATGGACCATGCTGGCAAAATGCCTCGCCGATCAGCCGCGCAATGCGGTCAATGCCTCGTTTGATTGGAAACCGACCACCCCGGCGCTGATCGGTATCGGGCTGTCCCATCTATCCGAGCATTCCTGGGGCGGCGATCCCATCGGTGCCTACACCTTGGCGCGGGTTTATGCCTCCTATCAAGTCACCGACACCCTCAAACTCCACGCCCGCGTCGAAAACCTCTTCAACCAGGACTACGAATTATCCAACCCGTCCCCAGGCTGGGGTGGCACCCCCGTCAAAGGCGCGGGCACCGGGGTTTATGCGGGGGTGACCTTCGATTGGTAAGCGCCGCGTCGCAATACCAAATGGCAGATCCAGGTGCTGAGCCCCAGTGCGGCCAGCGGCAACAGGCCTGAACGCAGGTTGTCGCCTATCCACCACCATGCCAACGGGCCCGCCACCACTTTCACATGGGTCAGGTGGAAAACTTTGAACGCAATGACCCACCCGCTGTGCATGCCCATGCACAGCCACAGCCGCCCGGTGCGCAGGCGCGCACCGGCCAGAATCCAGCCGATGGTGAACAAGGTGAGGAAATCCGCCACCACAAACCGCGGATCGGTGAAATGCAGCAGAATGCCGCCAAGGTGACGGAAGCCCGCCAGCGCGGCTAACGGCTCCGCCATGCCGTCGCCCGGCGGTGCCAGAAAATGTAAAAACGCAAACACCAACGAACTGCCGAGCGCCGCCGCCAACGGCTGGGCGACCCGGAGCCAGAGCCCGAGCAAAAGCCCGCGGAATAGCCATTCCTCCACCACCGACACCACCACCGCCGGCAACACCGCCTGGCTCAGCAACCGCGTGGCGCCAGGCACCACCGGCGCGGCCGTGAACGCCCCCAACCCCGTCAGCACCACCCCCAACCCGCATACCGCCCCGCAGGCAATCACCGCACCTAACAACCCTTGCGCCGCGCCGCTCTGCCACGTCCCCGGCCCCGGCGCGCCGCCCGGCCACACCCGTTCGCCGGGATGACGCAAGGCCCTGAGTCGGCGGAACATCACCGGCAGCAAAATCAGCGCCGCCAGCAACAGGCTGCGGTTAAAAAACCGCCCGAATGTGGCCCGCCGGCAGGCCATGCCCAACCACCCGGCCACCCCCGTGTACCCCTGCGCTTGAGCCAGCTCCGCAAACTCCCGGCCCCCCTGATAGAGCCACGGCGCAATCCCCGCCGCCAGCACCAACGACGCCACCACCCACAGCACCACCGCCCCTGCCTCGGATCGTACAAATCGTGTCACGCCCGCAGTGTGTGGCCGATTGCCACCACTTGTCCAGTGACGCCTGCGCCAGCTCGCAACAGGCCGCGACTGCGTCTCCGCCGCGTGCGCCGCGTGCCGCGTGCCGCTCGCCGAGAATCAACCGCTTCATCGCAACCGATGCCGGGGTGTCAACCAGAATTTCATTAGCAGGACACTCCTGTAAAATCGAGACACTCCTGTAAAATCGAACCGCTTCATCGCAACCGATGTCCGGGCGTCAACCAGAATTTCATTTGCAGGAGTCTCCTGTAAAATTGCAGGAGTCTCCTGTAAAATTGTCCTGTCGTTCACCTGGCGGCGGGAGCGGACCATTGCATTGTAGCGTTCCAGGGGGCATTTTGCCGGGGAGCGGCACACCGCGCCGCGACATCAGTTTTCACTCGGGGTGCCGAGGATGTCCCTGGCACGGGAGAGTGACCCCAGATTGAAGACCTTGGCGTAGCCGATGGCGCGCAGCTTGCGCACGGCCATGGCACTGCGCATGCCGCTCTGGCAATGCAACAACACCACCTGGTTTTTGTCAGGCACCCGCAGCGGCACGGCGCTTTCAATCATTTCCAGAGGGATGTTCAACGTGTTGGGCAAATGCTCGGCACTGAACTCGCCGGGGCTGCGCACGTCGATGACCACCGCGCCCTTCTTCAAATGCTCGCGGGCCTCTTTGGGTGATAGCTGGCCGCTTTGTTTCAGCAGCAAAACGATTACGACAAGCGCCGCGATGACTAGCAGGATGGTCCATTTCATGGTTTGAGCGTTGCGGTGAATTTTAGTCGCCCCCCCGTACTTGCGCCCGGCACCAATGTCAAGCCCGCGGCCGGAATTCAGGCGCGCCCGGTCCCACCCCCAGATTGGACCCTTCAACCATGCCGCTGCTGAAGAACTTTTTGGCCTTGGAATAGTTCATGAGCACACACTCCCCCCAGGCGGCCAGCGCGGGACTGCGATGGTGACCGGCTGGGTGAAGAGTGTTCGGCAGGATGCCGAACACAGCCGGCGGGACGCCGGCGCTCCCCAAAACCGCAGGGCGAAAAAGCGCAGGCATCCTGCGATAGTGGATAGAGGGTCGCAGATAGCGGATCGCAGATGAAGAGAGCACTCTTTCACCAACGAGTCTCAATCTTCAATCCACGCTCCACGATCCCGATTCCGCCTCACTGCTCGCCGTGGAGCGTGGTCAGGGCGTAGGGGCTGCAACGGGTTGGCCTGGGGCAGCGGCCTGGACGTGACGCAGCATCATGGGATCATCCTAAAAAAGGCAAAGGGAACCGGTTGGGGTGGCGTTTTTTCCTGATTGGATGCGGGGTTGCATCAGGTGTATGCAATTTTCCAGCATTGGTGTTCCAACCGGGAAAATTCTTGAACAATTCTCCCCGCCGCCCACGTAACCATCGCCGTGCCTCATGTCAAACCGATTTTCGCCATCGTGTCGATCGCCTGCGGGGTGGTCGCGATGGCGCGTGGTTCGTGGGATGCGCTGGGCGGGTTTTCCGCCAGCCTCTCCTGCATGGCTGGCGTTGCCGCGGCGGGAAATTCTGCTGCGGCGGTGAAGTTAGATAACAACAAATCATCATGAAATGCCCTGTATGCACTGAACCCGACCTGGTGATGACCGACCGCCAAGGCGTGGAAATTGACTATTGCCCCAAATGCCGCGGAGTGTGGCTGGACCGGGGTGAGCTCGACAAAATCATCGAGCGTGCGGCATCCATCCCGGCCCCGCAGGCGGCGCCGGGCTACCGCGGCGAGCCCCAAGGATACTCCAAACACGACGATCACCACGACGAACATGGCGGCTTCGACAAACATGGCCAGCCGCGTCGCAAAAAATCGTGGCTGGCGGAAATGTTTGACTAACAACCGCCGCCGCCATCGCTCTTCACCTGCATTGCACGGGGGGTGCACATCAGACAACTCACACGAGGCCAAGGCACTCAAGCGGATACTCTCCGCCATCGACACATATATCGACGACCAGGCTGCCTAAAAAAGTTGACTCAAAATGATCGACTTCGTCGATTCAAGGACTCTAGAATTTGCTTGCGGGGTGAGTGTGCATGGCAAAGCCGGTGGCAGACTGGAGGGCGGGAAAACCCGGGTTGCTTGGCCCTTATTGCAGGGTTGGCTGGGCAAGTTCGCCGCCGAGTTGGGCCTCGCCACCCGCTTGCTCGTAAACGCCGTAGAACTGGCAGACCGAGTCCAGCCACGTCACGATGCGGCACATTTCGTCGGCGGTGAGCTTCACGCCGTGATGGCCTTTTTGAAGCAGTGGGTAGAGTTTTGAGGCGCGCGCGCCGAAGCTGCCGGGCGTGGTGCGGTAGAACTGCGGCGAGTTCCAGTCGTTTCGCGCGCCGTAGGAGGTGAAGCCGTAAGGCTCCGCGAGACTCAGGTACGAGGCGTAATAGCGCGACGCCTTGTTCATCCAGCCGCCGGCGGCGAGGGTCACCACCTCGCGGTCCAAGCGCGGCGGGACTTTCTCACCGGCCTGCGCGGACTTGATTTTCTCCGCGTGGCAGGCGACGCAACGCATGTCGAGGACCGGCTGGACCAGCCGCGGGAAACTGAACGGGTTGGAGCCCTCGGGGCCGGGCGTCAACACGGACGGCGCGCGCTTCATGGCCAGCGGCGTGGCTGCGGGCGCGAGTTGCGGCACGGCGGTCGTGGGCTCGTGGCAACCCAGGCACGACATGGTTTCGCCCGCAACGAAGGCGGTGGCGGAGCGCATGGACTGCACGGCGCAGCCATTCGCGTCCAGCGCCTGGAAAAAGACCTCCACGCCCGCGGGCACCGTGAAGTGGGCGCTGCCGTCCTTCTCCACCGGAGCCGTGCCAAGCACCACGCGCGCCAGATTGATCGAGTCGGACCCCTCCGGGATCTGGATGCCGATGTTTTGCGCCACCTCCTCCGAGGCCACGGAGAGCGGGAAGATCTGCCAGACGCGCAGCGCCGTGATGACGGTGTTTGCGGGCCACGGCTGCCGGCTCTTGTAAACGTCCGCAATGGTCACGGTGGCCTCGCCGCGCTCGCCCGCCTTGAGCGGCTTGCGCTGTTCGGGAATCACCGGCGGCCGCGGCGTCGCGCGCAGCGGCATGGGGCTCAGGCAGGCGATGCCGGGATCGCGGTAGACCAGCTCCTTGTTGCCGAACTGGTCCAACAGGTAGAGGCCGAACACCTGCGGCTCGGCCACGCCCTTGACCTCGGCGGGCTCGTAGGCGCACAGGTAATACTTCTCGCTCAGGGGCCAGGCGGTGCCGTAGGTCGGCGAGCCGTTCTGGCTCTCCGGGAAGCCGGCGTCCGGGGTGAGCCGCTTGACGGGCGCCATGGCGTCATCGTCCGCCACGCGCGGGTCGATCACGAGCAGCGAGCCGAATGCCTGCCCGTGATGCGGCGCGGCGGTCGAAACGAGGCTGTGCGAGCCGGGGATGGGGCGGGTGTCGAGCTCCATGTCGGCGCGCTTATAGCGGAACGAGTAGTTGCCATGCACCGGCCGCGGGTTGCGCCCATCCGGCGTGGTGACCCACGGGTGGTGCGCGGTGCAGCCGTGGCGGTCCACGTAGTCCCAGCGCGTCCAGAGCAGCAGGCCGTCGTGCGTCACGGCGGGCGACCACTCGTTGGTCTCGTGGTGGCTCAGGCAGCGGATGTCCGAGCCGTCGCTCGCCAGGTCAAACAGCGTGAAGGTGGGACAAAAGCGTCCGCAGCGCAGATAGCCGCCGCGCCGCTCGGAGATGAAGGCGATGCGGTCCGCCGGCGTGAAGCAGGGCTGGAAGTCGTTGAAGGTGCCGTCGGTGAGCTGGGTGAGGAGCGAACCGTCCGCGCCGACCGAGAAGAGATGGTAGCAGAAGCCCTGCTCCCAGTGGCCGTCCTGCGCGTGGTTGAGGTGGCTGATGTGGCGGCGCGAGCCGACGCCCTCGACGTAGGCGAAGGCGACGGTCTTGCCGTCGAACGAGACTGCGGGCGAAAGCAGCGAGCCGCCGTCCTTGCCCTGCGTGGCACGAGTGCCGAAAGCGAGCGGTTGGCCTTTCATCCGGCCGGCGGCGACGCGTGCGTCAGCCAGGACGTCGCGCAGCCCGGGCGAGGTGCCGAACGGGTCGGAGAGCGCGAAGAGCCCGCCGCCGGAGCGCTGCTGCTGGCCGTAGAACTGGTCGCAACAGTGCTCCATCACGCCGCGCACCTCGCGCTTGATGAAAAGCAATTCCTTGAAGTCGAGCAGGGGGTTGGCGAAGGCGATCCGGCGGCGCAGGGGCAAGAGTCGGTCGAAGAGCGCGCGCCGTGCGGCGGCGTTTTCGGGCGCGGCGGCGGCCGCCTCGGCGCGCAGGGCGTCGAGCCCGCGCCGCTCGGCGTCGAGGTCACGCGCGCCGGGCAGGGCACGCACGTCGGCCAACAGCGCGGTGGTGCGCCGCAGCAGAATGTCGAGCGGGTCGCGGTCGGCGGCGGTCACCAGCGCCTCCGCGCAGAAGGTCTCGGGCGCGAACGACGCGAACCGCGCCTTCTGTGTCAGGTCATGCGTGAGGAAGGCCCACTGGCGGCCGGCCTCACCTGCGGGATAGGCCGCGCCCGGCGCGGGCGGCGTGAGCCACTCGGAAGCGCCGCACGAGGCGGCCCACAACATCCCTGTCAACCCCAAAACCGACGTCAGCAACAGCTTCATTTTTCTTGTTGGGAATTTGTTTTTGAGGTGGAGGCGGTTGTGATGCAGTGCGGCATTAATCCCCCGATCCTTGGCAAGGTGCAGGCGAACAGTCCGCAATATCGGTTCATCCTTCGCAGCGTTCTTATCATGATGGTGGTGGTGGATCGGCGCGGGAAATCCGCCTCGATTCAACGGGGGCGAGGGAGGCGATATTTCAAAAATCCGGGAAACAGGAGGAGAAAGGACATCGAACATCCCGATGCGCCTGCGGGATGTCCGCGCCGGCGCCTGGATCGCGAATGTTTCGCCTTGGTGACCTGCGGATGCAACAGGCGGGGACGCCCAATACTGTTCGGTTATCATGCACTATCTTACAGGTGTTTTCCACGCCACGTAATCAACGCCAATCAGGGAGTTCCTGGAATCAGGGTGCTTCCCCTGGTAGAGGATTTTCAGGAGGTGCTTTCCTTGGCTTAGCATCGCCGGCTTGAGCTTGAAGGCGACGGGAGGTTGCAGCCTTGGCTGGAAGAGGTCAATCGCCTCGCTCACAGGGCCATCGTCGAGCTGGAAACTGAAGATGCCATAGTCCTCGGCTTTGGACAGGTGCAGTTCCAGTTCATAGGAACCCGCTTTGTCCACCGGCACTTCCAGAACCAGCTGGTCGCCTGCGGTCAATCCTCCCCACCAGACCAGTTGGCTGTCGTCGCTCCAGTGGTTGCCGAAGGGCGCCATGTCCTGCGGCTCAACCCGGCCGCGGCTCACGGAGTGGACTTTCAGGCACTCGGCTTCAATCACGCCGGGAGCCGTCGCAGGCGCCTCATCCAGGTCGCGGAACAGTTCTAGCAGAGCGGGTTTGTCGCCGCGGATGAACACGGGAATATGCTCGAGCGGCGCGTCCGCGGTGATCGTCTGACCGCCGGGAATTTTCTTGCCGGTCCAGGCATCAGTCCACTCGGCTCCAGCCGGAAGATAGACCTCGCGGCTGCGCATCTCAAACTTGGTGATTGGAACAACCAGCAGATCCGGCCCGAACATATATTCATCTTCCACGGTCGCGGCCTTGGGGTCGTTCATGAAGTCGAAGAACAAGGGGCGCATCGGCGGCAATCCGCTTTTGGAGGCCAGTTTCATTTGTTCCATTACATACGGGCGCAGGCGTTCCCGGAGCAGCAGGGATGCCCGAATATGGCCATAAGTTTTCTTGCCGCCGAGATTCCACGGTTCATTGTTAGGCCGGCAGGCATGGGTGCGGAAGACGGGCAGGAAGACCCCATACTGATACCACCGCGTCATCAATTCCTGAAAGTGGGGACTTTTATTATCCGGGCTTACAAAGCCGGTATCGCAACTCCACCAGGGAATTCCGCTCATCATCACGTTGAGGCCCACCTTGATGTATCTTTCCAGATCCTCAAAGGAACATTGGATATCGTGAGGCGCGGGGCAAGCCCCGTAGCGCTGGCTGCCAGCCCAGGCATTGCGGCAAATGCTCACCACCTCTTTCTCTCCGGCGGCCAGCAAGCCCTCATAGATGTTTTTCTGATGGGCTATCGGGAACCACGCATGGCATTCCTTGGCCGGACCGATGTGAAAGAGCACCTGGTCGTAATCCGCGATCTCGTGCAGATCATCGCAGGGGTCGAGCCAGAACGTGCGGATGCCCAGCTCCACATAATTCTGTTGCCATTTGCTCCAGAGGTATTTGGCGGCTTCCGGGTTGGTCGGGTCGTATTGATACTTCGGGCCCCAGAATTCGACGGTGTCCTTCTTCCCGCCTATGGAACCGGTGAACAGTCCGTGCTCCTTCATGTAGGCGAAATTCTCACTCTTCTCGTCCACCAGGGTCCAGGGTGAGATCATGATCCGGTAGCCCATCTCGTCCATTGCCTTGACCATGGCCTTGGGGTCGGGCCAGCACTTGGGATCGAGCCTCCAGTTGCCCGTGACATCCCAGTGCAGGAAGTCGATGACGAGCACCGACAAGGGCAGGTTGCGCCGTTTGAATTCACGCGCCACGTCCAGGAACTGCTGCTGGGTCTCATAGCGAAGTTTGCACTGCCAGAATCCGGAGGCCCAGTAAGGAAACTTTGGCGCGTGCCCGGTGGCATCCGCGTAATTCTCCATGATGTCGGCGTAGCAATCGCCTGCGGTGATGAAATAGTCGAGTTGTTTGCAGCCATTGGAAATCCAGCGGGTTTTGTTATTGCCGAATTCAACCTTGCCCAGTGACGGATTGTTCCAGAGGAACCCGTAGCCTTCACTGGAAACAACAAAAGGCACGACGGCCTTCATGTGTCGCTGAAAGAGGTCGATCATGCAGCCTTTCAGGTTCACCTTGTTTGGAGCGTTAACCGCATTCTCACCCATGCCGTAGAGGCGTTCTCCCTCACGCGCCGCAAACTGCAGTTCGGAAGAAAACAGACCGTCGCCCGCCGGCTTGAACGATCGCGCGCCGGGATTGTTAGCGTCAGCCGCATCATCGCACTCGCCCAGGAGCGGAATCTGTCTGCCGCCGGCATGCCTGAAGAACTGCATATGACCGCTGCGGGTGGGAGTGTCCTGAATGCGAACGGAGATCTTCCCGTTGCGCAGCGTGGCTTCCTTTGGGGAGATCTCTATCTTCCCTTTCCTCTCCAGTGGAATATCCAAGGCCCAGTCCGAGGTCTGACCTCCGCCGGCGGGAGTGACCCGCACGCGGAGGCTGTCCCGTCCCCACGCCTGGATGACGACCGTCTGCCCGCCATCCTTATAAACAAGTCCGTCCCCGTCCCTCCTGGCCCGGTCTGCCAAAGCGGGCGAAGCAGGCATGTCGAGCGTTGCCAGTTTGCGGATCAACGGCCGGCCGTCTTTGTCGACCGGAGCTTTGTCATCCGCCGCATCGGCGGCGGATGCGGCGCCGCAATTTGTCAACATCGCCAGAGCAATAAGCAGTCCTGAAAAGCGCGGCGGAATGTTGTTATACATGGAGTTGCTCGTTTGTCGTAATAACGATCTCAAGAGTGGGGAGCTCTTCGGCTCAGGATTCGTCGGAATGAAGTCCTAGGCGGGTCTTGAGCCGGAAGAGTTTTAGCGCCGCATCAGCCCACTGGTCAACGAGTTTGCGGCAGCGTTTGAAATTCGCCACCTCCGGCCGCGCCGCCTTGAGGTTCTCCCGCCTCAGGTATTCCGTCCGGCATTTCATCTGGTAGGTGTGGCTGAATTGGTAGAATGGCGTCTTGCGCTCCTGCGGATTAGCGCCACACGTGACCGGGGAACTTCTTGGCCACCGCTTGGCGGTGCTTTGGCCATTCACGAACGAGGAAGGCGGGCCAGTCGGTGGTGGTGGTGAGGCGTTTGCCGTCGGGGGTGCAGAGGCAGAGGAGCACGGGGAGGCGGCCTTCACAAAGGCTGGGGTGTTGTTTGAGCGCGAAGCAGTCCTGCAGTTTGACCTGCGCTTCCGGCGACCCGTCCAGATAGGAGACTTTGAGGGAGCGGCTGTCGGGCCAGGGGATGGCGAGTGGCAGCAACTCGTCGAGCCAACCGGTTTGGCCTTTTTCCAAATGCTGATGGAACGCGGCGCTGAGCGGCGCGGCCTGGGCCTCCTTCACCAGCGAGAGGCCGGCGAAGGCACGGGCGAGGCAAGCGGTGATGGCGGATTCATCAAATGGGGCAAACTCCAGTTCGGGCAAGGTGGCGTGGATGAGACCCACCCGGGCGATGAATTGTTTCAGCCGGTGATCCATCAGCGGCAGCTCAAAGGCGCCGGCGCGGTGGGCGGCGGCGAGGCAGCGGCCGCTGGCGAGCGGATCGAGGTCGCGTTGCTGCGACTTCTGCTCGATGACGAGATCGTGATAGCGCACGAGTTTCATCGCGGCGACGCGCTTGTTAGTGGCATCAAACAAGTGCTCCACGGTGCTGCTCAGATGTTGGGGAAACATCTCGGCGATCCACGCGGGCTGCACGGCGGTGGCGAGGCTGAGCAGGGTCAGCGGGGCGGACCCGCGCGAGGGCGCTTCCCGCAGGTTGGCGGCGACGAAAAACGTGGCGTCCTGCACCACGCTTTCGCGCACGAGCTGGCCTTGCCGGTGCCCGCTGAGGTCGCATTCGGGCTTGCCGGGTTCGCGGCGTTTGGCGAGCTGATCGACGAAGCCGGCCATCAGGCAACGCCGCAGGACGTCGTCAGGTTTCGCGGTGCCGGCGGGGCCGGCGGGGGCGGCGGTGCGGTCGTAGAGGCGCTGCTGATGGGCGACCTGCAGGATTAGCTGGCACGTCTGCTCCACTTGGCGCGCGACTTGGTCGTTGATGCCATAACTGCGGCAGCGCTCAAAGCTGAAGCCGTTGGCTTTGGCGAAGTCGTAGGCGCGCATCAGGGTGATGAAGTCGGAGTCTCCGCTGACTTCAAACATCGCCCGCGCGGCTTGGGCCTGGGCGTCATCGCGATCCAGCCGGGCGAGCAAGTCGCGGCCACTGACCAGCGCGGCACACAAGGCGGCGTCGGGCACACAGCCGCGCTGGCCGGCTTCTATCAACATGCGTGAGTAGCGCGGATGCATGGGCAGGCGCAGCATTTGGCGGCCGACGGCAGTGAGGTCCGCCTGGTGCAAGGCGCCGAGCATGGTGAGCAGGTGCTCGGCGCGTTCGACGGCCTGCGGATCGGGTTTGTCCAGCCAGTCAAAGGTGGCGGCCTGCCGGATGCCGAGCGAGTGCAGCAGCAGCACGACCTCGGCGAGGTCACTGCGCTGGATTTCAGGCGTGTTGCGTTCCTCGCGGCTATTGTGGCCAATGACGGTCCACAAGCGATGACAGGTGCCCGGCGCGGTGCGGCCGGCGCGGCCTTTGCGCTGGTCCGCACTGGCCCGGCTGATCTCCTCTAGCAAAAGGGTGCCGATGCCGCGTTGGGCGTCGTAGCGGGCCACGCGGGCCACGCCGCTATCCACAACGTGGCGAATGCCGTCGATGGTGATGCTGGTCTCAGCGACGTTGGTGGCGACGATGATTTTGCGCAGGGCGTTGGGGGCGAAGGCGCGGTCTTGCTCCTGCGGTTCGAGTTCGCCGTGCAACGGGATGCAGGCGACCCGCTCGTGGGTTCTCAGGCCCCGCAGCGCGTCGAGGGTGCCGTTGATTTCACCGCGCCCAGGCATGAAAACGAGGATGTCGCCGGGGGCCTCGCTGTGGAGGATGCGCTCGACCGCCTCGGCCGCTTGCGCGGTGATGGCGCGCTGGTCGGGGAGCGCCAGATAGTCGACGGCCACGGGATAGCTTTGGCCTGCGGAGGTGAGGATCGGGCACGGCTGCAAATACGCGGCGACGGGCTCGGCATCGAGGGTGGCGGACATCACCAGCATGACCAGCTCGGGCCGCTGGGTCTGCTGCAAGTGTTTGACCAAGGCGAGGGCGACATCGCTGAGCAAGTTGCGCTCGTGAAACTCATCAAACACCACGGCACCGATGGCGGACAGCGTGCGGTCCTCCTGCAGCCAGCGCAGCAGAATGCCTTCGGTGACAAAACAGATGCGGGTGCCCACGCTGGTGTGATCGTCAAAGCGGATTTGATAGCCAACCTCCGCGCCGGGCTTGCCCCCGCGCTCCCAGGCGACGCGGGTAGCCAAGCTGCGGGCGGCGACGCGCCGGGGTTGCAACACCACAATCATTTTCCCGCCCGCGATTCCCGCATCCAGCAGCATCTGCGGCACCTGCGTGGTCTTGCCCGAGCCGGTCGGCGCGACGAGCACCAGCCGATTGCCGGCTTGCAGCGCGCGCAGGATGTCGGCGTGGATCTTCCAGATGGGGAACTCGGTGGCAGCAGGCATGAACGGGACGCACACCCTAGGGCAGCGCGCGCGGAATGCCAACACCAAGCTCGGCAGAACCACGGACGGGCTCGGGCGAGCGCCCTGAAGTTGCGAATTTGCCCAACGCTCCCGGGGCGGGGCTTGTCCAACGCCATCACCTCAACACCAACCACGTTAGAAAAACCGCCCTCACCGGGAAAGCAATTGCTTTGCAGTATGTGGGGGCGGGAGCGTGGCTCGCCGGGCGGGAAAACGGGCGGGGCTGGCCGAACAGTTCGATGAACCTTGAACCTCAAGCCCTGCGACTTCTCGTCAGGCGTTGCAGTCCCGTAAGTCCCGCGAATGCCACACCCAAGAGCGCAAGGGCATTGCCGGAATCCGGCACGCCGACGGGCGGGGAGAAGCTGTCGGAGACGGCGACATTGTCAATCCAAGTCACGGTGCCAACCGGACTTCCGGCAGGTGCGGTAAAGACAAGACTCACCGTTTCCGAATTCGCCATCAGGTAATTGCCCAAACTAACACTATAGTCACCGAAATCCTGGGGGGCCGTAGGATCAAGCGGCCCATACGCGCCAAGGGGGGTCGTCCCCAGCAGTGTGATGAAATCAATCTGAACGAAACGATCGATCTGTCCGGTCGATGCCGCCGCGTCAAAATACAGACCAGCGAGGTTGATACTGTAGCCAGTGTTATTGGTCATCGAAAACTTGAGAACACTGCTCCCCGTGGCAGTGGTGTCTTGATTGACGTTAGGGTAGACCTTGATCGCGCCATAGCCGTCACCCCATGACGGGGCGGTCCCCACCGCAATCCCCGAATTGCCATAGTGGCCATCCATCGAACCGCCCCCACCCCCAGACGCCATCGCGGGACTTTCAATCCAACCTGCAATCCCGCTCATAACTTCATCAGCGTAATCCGTGCGCGGGTTCGGAGGACCGAAGGACTTGTCGCCGTCGAACTGAAAAAAACCGGCCAGAACAGACGCGCCCGAGCCCTGCGCGCCCGCCAGCGCGAGCACTGTCAGAGCCACTTTTCCATAGCATGATAATTTCATGTGTTTTGTATGTTAGGTTAGAGTCGGCCGACTGGCTTTGCCAGGAAACCGCCTTAGGAGTGGAGTGCATGGGAAAACCGACTTGGCGACCGGATAACGATCGTGTGGTTTGTGCAAGAACGGGGATTGAGCAGAAAGCATGCCAAAACGAACCGCACCCAATATAACCCGTTTGGAATGGCGGGAATATGGCAGTGAATCCGTTCTATTGCGGGCCGCGTGCCACTTGTTGTAAGGTTTCCGGTTGGTTGCTGTAAACAAAACCGGCGCTTTTTTTTGCGCCGCATCCCCATCCATCCGCAGGTAATGCATATTGCCAGGAATTTGCCTAACATGGTTGCCCTTGGCAAAGTGGCGGCGGAGCGGGTTGTTGGACATGCTATCTCGCTGCGCTCGGTTGTGTAATCCTCTTCATCCGTGGTCATCTTCGTCCCGCATTACCATTCCAGCCCGCGAAGCGCGCGCAAAGGCGCCAAAGCATTTTCCACCGGGACCGCCTTGCAATTGCGGTCGGTATTCGTCGGCGGTGAGGTTGCCGTCCTTGTTTTTGTCGAGGGATTTAAGAACTTCCGCGGCTTTTGTGAGTTCTTCGGCTTCGATGGTGCCATTTTGATTGGTGTCCAGCGCGGTGATAATGGGGGAGGGCGCGGGCTGATAGGAAGCCGCCGGCGCGACCAAAGGCCACATACATCGCCGCCGCGCCGCCAAGTTGACTGATGTGGCTGGAGCCGCTCCAGTAATATGGATAATCCGTCTTACCGGCCTCGTTGGTAATCTTGGTGCAAGTGAAGACCGGGCCGACGGCCGGGCTGTTAGACGTGTCGGGGGATCTGGTGTAATCCACGATGCTCTGGAGTTCCTTTATGCTGGGCATGCGCCAGTCGTCATGGCCGAGGTGTTTTGCGGCATTCATTTTCAGCACCCAAGCGAGCGACTGTTCCCAATTCATCCCCTTGATGAGCGTGCGGGTCGGGCAACGGGCCGGGCGGGTGGCGGCTCCGCCACGACCGTTCATGGCTGCCGGCCGGTTCCGCCGCGCGGGGGCTGGCGCCAAATCATTTCTCAGGGTCGACAGCTGCAGACCGGGGCGTTACTGAGGAGTGGGAGCCTGGCTTTTTGGCAACCGTGGGTCGTGTCTTTTTGGAGGATTCCACCAGCACCCCCTTGGCCGCCCTCACGGCCTTGATTGCCACGCGGATGAGATCGGAAGCGTTGACGTCGCGCGGAATTTTCACGTCGTTAGAACCTCGGCGCGCACAAAGTGCAAGCGAAGGATCTGCGGTATCGAACCGGGCAGTGCATCGCCGCAATGGCAAGAGGGCCGCCGGGCAAGATGCCCGGGCCACCTGATAGAGGTAGGAACGGGGCTTTCGCCCCGCTCCCCCCTCCGAACCGGACGGGCGGATCTCCCGCATCCGGCTCTCCAGTCAGTGGTTTGCTCCATTACGGAGACTGATGATTTCAGTTTCTCGGGCCTCTAGCAGGCAAAAGAGCCCGAGTTTCGTGAAGTAGCGGTTGGGCCAACGCTGGTGATCTCCTCCACGGCCGCGACCTTTCAGGCCGCGCCGTTTTCGCAAAATGGATCGCAATCTCATGCGAATCCACCCGTCGATTCCACTCAGTTCGCTGGCCATAACGTGTTTGAAGTAGCCGAACCAGCCGGGCAGTGTCCGGTTGAGGTCCTCCACGATCGCTTTCATGCTTCGTCCGCCGGCCCGGTGGGTCCGCGGTTTGATGGCTTCGCGCAATTTGCGCAGACTCTTGGGCCGGACCAATCGCATCATCCGTCCCCCGCGGCTTCTCTTGAACCGATAGCCGAGGAAGTCAAAATGACTGTCGGCCAGGTTCATGTCCACCGTGCGGGTTTTATCGGGATGCAACGTCAATCCGGCCCCGGCCATCCATTCCCGGAGCTTTTCCAGCGCAGCTTCGGCTTCTTCCTGACTGCGGCATAACACGACCATATCGTCGGCATACCGCACCATTTCAAAGCCGACTCCGGCCATCAGCCAGTCCAGCGGATCGAGGTAGATGTTGGCTAACAATGGACTTATCACCCCACCCTGCGGCGTGCCTTGCGGCTCGTCTTCGGGCATGTCTTCCACGGTTTCAACCCATTCGGTGCCTTCCATCACGCCTTGTTTGAGGAACCCCTCGATAAGCCCCAGTACCCGCCCGTCGGCGACGTGCTCGCGCACCAACGCCATGAGCCGATCATGGGGAATCGCATCGAAGTAGCCCTTGATGTCCACGTCCACGATGTGCGTCATCCCTGCTTGTAACAGTTCTTCCACACGCCGCAGCGCGTCTTTACAACCGCGTCCGGGGCGGAATCCGTAGCTGTGTTTGGCAAAACGGTTTTCAAAAATGGGTTCAATGACCATTCTCACCGCTGCCTGCACCACGCGGTCGGTGACCGTGGGTATCCCCAGGGGTCGCTTTTCCACGCTGCCAGGTTTGTCTATCCACACCCGTTTGACCGGCTTGGGTTGATAGGTACCCTTGCTGAGATGCTCATTTACGGCGAGCAGCCGACTTTGGCTGTCTTGCTCAAAGCGCCCTATCGTGATGCCGTCAACGCCACAGCTCCCGGCGTTTCTACGCACCTTTTCCCACGCCAGTTGAAGGGTTCTTTCTGTGCTGACCTTGTCGATCAGGCTGAACCACTTGTTTCCTTTCAACCCTCTTTAGAGAGCCACCGGCATCGGCTCTGTCCACACTCCGCGTTGGGCCTTGTGGCGTTGCCACAGGTCTTCTTCCGCTTGTTTATCCCTCTCGGGAACTGGCGCGGATGGTTCTTCGCGATTCATGGTCTTTGCCTTTCCACCTTCCTGCCGCCCTTCGCTCCACGGGCATTACCCCGCTTCATCACTACTATGGCGACTCTAACTGCTGCCCGACTCCGCTCGCGCGAATTCCTGCCCGGACAGCTCTCCACGCGTCCACATGATACCGTCCCTGCGTTCTCACCCCAGCCATCCACAACAGCCCGTTTCTCCCCCGTGAACGAGGGATGTGGGAGGAAACGGTTGCCTGTGCGTCCATGTCCGGCCATAATGGTTTGCCTGTGGCCTAATACTGGGGACCTGGGTTGAACCGGCAACGGCAGGTCATAAAATGATTCACGGCATGGTCACCTTGAGGCGGCCCGCGGCCCTGCCGTTTTGGGCGTAGGCCAGCGGAATGCGGATCTCCATATCATCCGGGGCGGGGCCGTTTTCGTTGACCAGCACCGAGGCGATGTCAGTCCAGTGGACCAGGTCGGCGCTCCACTGGCCGACGTGGGTGGTGTCAGCTTCCGCGGCGTCGTTGCGCCGGTAGCTCAACACCAGATAGCCGCCGCGAAGCGACGGCTTGGGCAGGGAGGCGGCGCTGGCAGCACGCGGGTCGCCGCCGATGACATACTCTATCAGGTTCGGGATGCCGTCGCCATCCGGATCGCCGCCGCTGGACTTGTCGCTGAGACCGGCGAAGGTATCAGCCCAGACGCCATAGCTCGCCGGTTCCACGGCGAGGAGGCCGGACGCCTGGCGGAAGCTCCATTTGTCAGGGCCGCGGAAACACGTCCACACCCCGGTCCCAGTCATGCTGAAATCGGTTAGCTTGAAGGTGGTGCCGTAGGTTGCGGCGAGGGAATTGGCATTGACGAGCAGCCACGAGTTGCCGGCGGTGGTGCTGGCGGCGGCGAGATCGATGGTGAGTGAGCCATCCAGCACGAGGGTGCCGCTGCCGCCGATGGTATTGACGACGCCATTGGCCAGGGGCGCGAAGTTCAGGCAACCTGCGGAGCCAAGGGCGAGGGTGGCCCCGGCGCCCACGGTGATGGCGGATTGGCCGCCAAGGGAACCGCTCACGGCGAGGGTGCCGCCGGTGACGGTGGTGCTGCCGGTATAGGTGTTCGATCCGGTCAATTGCAGGCGCGCCGAACCGGATTTGGTGAGGGTGGCGCTGCCGGTGATCGGGTTGCCGCCGATGCTGTAATCCCTGAGGTTGTTAGCCGCCAGGATGCCACCCGGCGCAACATTGGCGGCCGTGATGGTCACTGCCACCGGGCCGCTTCCCGCCGCGGTGTCGTCAAACTTCACCGTGTCCCCTTCCGAGTAAAGGTTCAGCGGCGGCCCCGTGGCGAGCCAGTTGGCAGCGGTGCTGTCCCAAGTGCCGTTGACCGCTCCGCTCCAAACACCGGACTGCGATGATTGGGCCGTGCCCACATAGCCTGTGCCACCGGCAGTCTGCTCGATTTTGAAATACGCCGGCGCGGCGGAGGCGGAGGCATACGGAATGTTGGCGGCGACCCGCTTGCCGTTGATGGAGAGCGTGTATCCGGTTGGCGCACATTCGTAGGCGAAGGCATAGGTGGTGCCCGCGACATAACTGCGGGCCGTGACAATGGCAGCCCCCTGATAGTACTTGATCTTGCCGTCGGTATCGAAAAACGCCCCGGCCAGCACCGTGTTGTTAGAATCAGCGTCCAGCCGCAGCGGGGTGAATTTCACCGTGGTTTGGTCCGCGCGGGCGGAAAAGGCGAAGCGGTTGTTAGTGAGGCCGACCGCTTTGCGCAGCCGCAGGCTGTGGGTGGCATCGGTCTTGAGTACCAAGCAATTGGGCGGGATGGGGTTGCCGATTTTGCGGATGTAGGTGGCCGGCCAGGTGCCCGGCGAACTGAGCACTTCACCAAAGCCAGGGTCATAGGCCCAGCCCTCGGCCACGACGTCATCCCACATTTCCGGGCGTTGGACCAACTCCTCCAACGGCATGTCCCAGGTCATCAGGGAAAGTTCGGGCAGTTGTGGGTTCTGGTATTGGACATCCTCATACCAGAACCAGGTCTTGCCGTTGACGCTAACCAAAGTGCCGTCGGCCACCTGCGCCTCGCCGTTCTTATACACCCACTCGCGGGAGAGCCAGCCCATGCGCGTCCAGTGGTTGAGGTCGGTGGACTTGTAGAGCGAGCAGGAGGTCGGCGTCCAGTTGATGCTGGGATCCGTCTCATGAATGATGCAATAGTAGGTATGGCCCACCTTGTGAACCTCGGTTCCGCCGACCGCCGTGCCCGGCCCGCCATACGGGATGACCGGGTTGCCCGGGTACTTGACCAGGCTTGTCAGACTCGGTCCGTAGGCGCGGCCGACCTGCCAACCGCCCGATCCCGAGCCCGCCTCATACATGACCTGCCACTGGTTGGCTTCATACCAGATGCATATGTTGCCGGTGCGGAACCCGTCCCAAGACCCGGAGATACCCAGTGACAGGATCAGGTTCGAGTTGTTCAGCCACGTCCATGAGCCGGGCAGTCCGGTAGTGGAATAGAACAGGTCGAAACCGAACTGACCGTTGCGGCCCACCGGCATGTAGTACCCTGCGGGTTCGCCCGCCGCGGTGGCACTGGTCAGGTGATAGGTGTAGGGGCAGCCGCGATGGTAAGGACTATTGCCGAGGCACACGCCCTGGTCGGTCCAGTTGATGCCGTCGGGGCTGGTGGCGTAGCGGATGGCGCCGCTGTTCCAATAGTCTCCGGGGCTCTCCGGGGCCGGGCTGCCGTGATACCACGATTTGAAGATGCCGTCCTCCAACATCATCGTCTGCTCGACGCCCCAGCGCGTCTTGACCACGCCATCCTTGTTAGCCCCCTCGCGGCGCGGGCCGCTGAACACCGGCGCCTCCGTCAAGCCACTAACGGCGCGGTAGTAACCGGTGGCCAGCGCGCTATCGGCAATTCCGGGTTTGGTGGCAATGGCGCTGACTAACAGTTTGGAGGGGGCTGTCACTGCCACCGTGGCGCTGCCGGCATTCGCCGCACCGTGGGGCGAGGCGGGGCCGGGCATGGTGCCATCGGTGGTAAACCAAATGGTGGTGCCGGGTTCGCCGGTGAGGGTCACGGTCTGGCTGCCCAAGCAGCTGCCTGGCGGCGGGTTGAAGGCGGGTTTGGCGAGCGTGATGAGGTAGGCGGCCGTGGCGACGGCGCTATCCGCCTTGCCGCTTTTCACCGCGAATGCCTTGAGGGTCTGGCTGGCTGGCACATTGACTGCGGCGGTGCCGGAACCCGCCGCGCCGGAGGCGGAGGTGTTGTTAGGTGGCGTGCCATTGGTGGTGTAATAAACCGTCGATCCGGTCTCCGCGGCGATGGTCACACTTTGGGTCCCGACGTAAGTGCCCGCCGGCGGGGTGAACATCGGGGCGGCCATGCCACTCAAGTCGCGCAGTTGGATCGCGTTGACTTGGCTGAGCACGTTGCCTGTGAGGGTGAACGCCTGGGTGGTGGTGGTGGCCGTGAACGTGCCGATGGAGAATTGGCCGGTGGTGCCCGTACCCGTTCCTGTGTTGTAGTTCAAGTTGATTGTATTACCGCCGCTGCTGGTGAGGTTTTGATTGCGATTGTATTGCGCCCGCGAATCATCAACCCACACCTGCACTTGATACTGGTGGCCGGCGGTGAGGTTGTTGAGGGTGAGGGTGAGCGGGGCGGTGGTGTTATTGTATCTGCTGCCATACAGGACTTGTTTGTAGGCGGCGGAAAGCGCCGAGGCTCCGGCATAATCCGGATAGGTGTTCGGGCTCGCAGGATCGGTGCTGGTCCAGGTGATCCCCCCGGCGACCTCGGCGGTAAAGCTGACGCCGTTGAGGGTCACGGGCGGGCTGCTAGAATAACAATAGGCAAACACGCCCGCACCGTTGGTGGAGACATCACCATCGCCGGCGATGGTGGCCGGGACCGACCACGTCACGGGGGCCGCCCGCACAGTGGCGGTGAGGGCCAGGGCGGCGAGGCAGATCGCCGGGCGGTTCAGGAATGTTGTCACGAATGTTCTCATGATTGCTAGGAAATTGGGTTGCAGGTGAAGGCCGTCGCTAGAGCCGGTGGCCGCGAAAAAGGGGAGGGTGCGGTTGCGGGGGGTGGCGACGGTGTTAGGGACGCCAAATGGCCGGATCCGGAAAAAATCCCAACCGCGGTGTTGCGGGCTCACAGCCGAATTGCCGGGCGCGGGTATTGTGAGGGTGTCGCCCATGGGTCGGGCGCAAGCATGCCCCGTTGTGGTGCTAACGGAAGGAAAATCGCCCCGACCAGGGTCATTGAAACCGGCAAGGGGTTGTCGTCAGGGCAACTTCCTCGTCTAGCGTCTTGGGCGTTCGGCGAGCGGTTCGACTGAGTTCGCCGAAGTCTCAGCCGAGCCGACCTGTCGTCTTGGGTCTGAGGCGAAGCCCCGCCAGGGGCATACCGGCCTGCAACAGCTTTAGCTACTTGCTGTGTGTGGACATATTTACGGGCATCTTGCCCAATACGGTTTACTTAAGACGAGACAGGGACGAGACAGGAAGAAGCGGCGGGCAGGATGCCCGCGCCACAGGTGGCCCGGGCATCTTGCCCGGAGCCTCGACTCAAACCGCCAAGGGTGCTAAGTAAACCGTATTAGGCATCTTACCCGGCGGCGAGCGGCGGCGGCTTACTTTGCCTGGGTCTTGATCTGGACCTTGCGGAACCAGACGGTGGCATCGCCGTGTTTGCCTTGCAGGCCGATGCGGCCCTTGGTGGGCAATTCGGCAAACGGGGTGCTGAGCCAACTTGGGATGGCGGAACCATCCGGATTTTTGGTGGCCGAGGGCCAGAGGGCCATGTCCATGTCGGCGGTGAGTTCGCCGTTGAGCCAGACCTGCAGTTTTTTACCGGTGGCGGCGATGGTCATGTGGTTCCACGCGCCGGGTTTTTTGGTCATTTGCTTGGCCGGTGCGAGGTGGCCGAAGATGCCGCCGCCGTGCCAGGTGGGGTCGGCCTTGGCCCATTTATCGGCGAACGGATCGGCGATCTGGACTTCCACCGACTTGGGGATCCAGTTTTTGGTGTCGGTGCAATAGATGACGACGCCGCTGTTGGTGCCGCTGGCGGTCTTGAACTCGAGGTCGAGGGTGAAATTCTCGTATTCCGTCTTGGTCCAGATGCATTCGTCGGCATTGGCGGTCAGCTCGCCATCAGCCACTGACCAGACGCCGGCAGGCTTGTCGGCGTTGGCGAGGTCGGGCGCAAACAACGGGGTCCAGCCCGGGCCGGAGGCAGCGGGTTGGGGTTGGGCGGAGGCCAAGGCGGTGAAGCCGGCGAGGGCGGCGAGGAGGACGGCGGATTTCATGGTAGCGGTTAGTTGGTGGGTGGGTGGTGGGTGGGTAAAGACCGATGACTGATAACTGCCCCGCGGGGAGCAACCTTTCACAATTCGCCGCGGGCATCCTTTTCGAGCTGAATGCGATCATTGAGGTTGCGGGCTTGCACCCGATTGTTGCGCTTGGCCCAACGCTCAATGGCCATCTGGCGCTTGGCAGCACGCTTTTTCAACGCCGCAATTTCATTTTCCAAATTGAGGAAACTCTCATGGCGGCGGCCATCGATGTGGCCACCTTCCACTGCCGAGCGCACCGCGCAGCCCGCATCCAGGCGGTGACTGCAATCGGCGAAGCGGCAGTTGCTGGTGAGCGCCTCCACATCGGCGAAGCTGTCGCGGAGGGTGGCTTCATCAGTCCACATTTGGATTTCCCGCATGCCCGGGTTGTCGATGAGCATGCCACCGCCGGCCAAGGGCACCAACTCGCGGGTGGTGGTGGTGTGGCGGCCTTTGCCGGTGACTTCATTGACCTCGGTGGTCCATTGCCAATCCTCGCCGTAGAGTTGGTTGACGAGAGTGGATTTGCCCACGCCGCTGGAACCGACGATACACATGGTGATGCCCTTCTTGAGGTATTTTTTCAGGACCTGGAGGCCTTCGCCCTTGAGGACACTGATGATGTGCACCGCCGCACCGTCCCACAACGCGCCGATTTGGGCGGCGGCCTGGCGGCTTTGCTCGGGCGGAAAGAGGTCGGACTTGTTGATCAGCACCACCGCTTTGGCACCACTGCGCCCAATGAGCGTGAAGTACCGCTCCATGCGCCGCAGGTTGTAATCCGGCCCGGCGTCGGTGACCACCGCGACGAGATCGACATTGGCACCGATGACTTGGGCTTGCGAGCTGTTGCCGGGCATTTTGCGCGAGAAGCAGGACCGGCGCGGCAGCACCGCGCGGATGACGTGGTCTTGATTTTCGTTGCCCAACTCCACCACCACCCAATCGCCCACTGCGGGCAACTCCGCATCGCAGGCGGCGGCGTGCCACAGCCGCCCGCACAAGATCACGTCGATTTCCTCACCGTCGGCGAGGAAGGCGCCGAAGTTGATAGGGGTCTCGCGGATCAGGCGTGCCGGCACCCAGCCTTTGGCACGGTACGGTGCGAAGGCGACAGCAAACTCGGAATTCCAGCCCAAGGCGCGGAGGGTCATCGGTTGGGGAGTGTAATGGGACCGGCAGGGCGCGTCAACCCGGGACATTCACCCGCCACCGCTGGCGTAGTTTCCCAGCGAATGATTTTGACACGGCGGGCCGGCAGGATAGGTTCTGCGCAGCGGAAAATTCTTCATGAATTCTGCGATAGTTCCCTGCCCCGCGCCCAAATCCGTCGTTCGCCGTTTGGGACTTGGTCACCAACCCGGCTCGCCCGATTGGCCAACCTTTTGGACTTTGCTTCACCCGCCACCGCCTTGCTCCCGCCCGCCGATCCCCCGCCTTAACTCTCTCATGCGCGGCCAACCCATAACCAGCCTTGGAATCATCCTCGTGTTATGCGCCACGGCGCTGGCCCGCGGGGGAGTTCTTCCCAATCCGACCATCACGGCGGCCACCGCCAGTTCGTCGCCAACCAACGCCGTGGCCGGCATTTTCGACAACTTGGCGGAAGCGAGCGAATACCGCACCAACGCCGCGGGCAACACCACGTTCATCGAGTTTGACTTCGGCACCCAAGTCACCATCGATGGATTCCTCAATGTGACCCGCAGCAGCACCAGCAGCGTGGTGACCGGGTCGCGGCTGATCTTCGACAATGACGGCAGCGCCGGGTTCTCGGCCGCCACCGACAGCGTGGTCGAGTTCAACGCGGCCAATACGGGATCGACCGGCCAAGGCTACCTCAACCGCTTTGCGCCGGTAACCGCGCGCCGGGTCCGCTGGGAAGTCACCGCCAACGCTGGCAGCAGCCAAAGTTGCGGCGCCATGGAGATGCGTTTCCTGGGGGCAGCCGCAGGCACCACGCCCGTGGCCGGCGTCGGCGTCACCGCCGGTTCGCCTGCGCTCGACGCCTATCACGCGCTGGCCAACGCCAGCAACGGGCTGGCCGGACGCACCCTCCCAACCTACCCCTACTCCGACATCCTGCCCGCCGTCGGCTACGCCAGCAACGCAGGCGCCACGGCCACCTTCGTCGATTTCGACCTCGGCCAAACCAAACTGGTCGCGGGGTTTGATTTTTTCGACCAACTCGGCACCGACCAGCGGGTCAATTCCTTCACCCTGAGCTTCAGCAACGATGCGGGTTTTGTCGCTCCCGTTGCCACCCGCTCGTACTCGAACAGCGGGTTTTCCCTCTCCGATGCCTTTGCCGCCATCCCCGCCCGCTATATCCGCTACCAAGTGACCTCCTGCGCCGCTGCCAATCCCGGCCTGTCCGAATTGGTGTTCTATGAGACGGCGGGCTCCAGCCTCGCCACGGCGTTTTCGCCCGGCGCCAATCCCAGCCAAAATTGGCTCCACGGCGAGAAAGCCACCCCGCTCGCCAAGGACCTCACCGCCTATCAAACCGCCGCCCCGCCCGACACCACCGCCCCATGCCAACGTTGGGGCACCGATCCTGCGGCGCAATCCACCGCATTCATCGGCATGGCCCCGCTCGCTGCCGCCTCATTCCTCTGGGGCGGCACCCCCACCGACTGGGCGGCCGGCGCCCTTTACCACGCCTGGCGCAACGGCCACGCACTGCCCATGGTGTCACGCTTCACCATAATCCAATCCGGTTGGTATGACATCGCGGCCGGCTGGCAGGCCCACACCGTGGCGGGTTGTGAGGCCATCGTCTCCATCGTGGCCAACGGCAGCACGGTGTATTCGGCCAACCTTTCCGGCTTTGCCGGCACCCCGCACGGCACCACTGCGCCGTCGGGTGCCGCTCCCATCATCAACGGCGCGGCCAGCGGCATTCCATTGGCGGCCGGTGCCACGGTGGATATCGTGACGCTGCCGCTCAGTGCCGTGGGCAACGTCGCCGTGGACGCCCACATCACCGCGGTGGCCGCGCCGGCGGAGACCACCGCCAGCGTGGTCATCCGCGAGTTCTGCGCCGCCAACCTCAACGGCCTGCGCGATGAAGACGGCGCCGCCTCGGATTGGATCGAGCTCTACAACGGCACCGGCACTGCCGTCGACCTCACCAATTGGTCACTCACCGACAGGTCCGGCCAACCGCGGATGTGGTTGTTCCCGCCGCGCATCCTGCCCCACGGGCAACGCCTGGTGGTTTTTGCATCTAACAAAGATTCGGTGAAACGTGCCGCCTACGGTCCCACCAGCCAACTCCACACCAACTTTGCGCTGGCGAAATCCGGCGAGTTTCTCGGCCTCGCCGATCCGGACGGCGGCTTTGTCAGCTCATTCGCGCCGACGTTTCCCGCCCAATACGACGATATCACCTACGGTTTGGGGGCCAACGGCCTAACAGGATACCAGCAACCAACCCCCGGTGCGGCCAACGCCGCGGCCTCACCGGAGCCGCTCACCGTGCTTGCTTTCTCCGCGCCCTCCGGCCTCTTCAGCAGCACTCTGAGCGTCACGATCAGCGGTTACAGCGCGAGCCACACCGTCCGTTATACCACCGATGGCACCGAACCCACTTTGGCCACCGGTCTAACCTACACCGGCACCCCGATCAGGATCGCCGCCAGCACCACCCTGCGCGCCCGCACTTACGCAGCCAGCGTCGCGGGCCCGCTCGCCCAAGCCACCTACAGCAAACTCGGCACTGCCAGCCAATACGGCATCACGCCGGCCACCTTCACCTCGGCGCTACCCGTGCTGGTGATCGACGCGCCGGCCGCGCCGCCATCTGACAAGACCCCGCTGGTGGCGCGTTTCACTTTGATAGAGCGCAACCCCGCCGATGGCTTGGCCCGCCTCTCCGGCACCCCCGCCCTCGCCACCCGCGGCACGATCAAGCTGCGCGGCCAGTGGTCATCCAGCTTTCCCAAGCAAGGCTACGCGATCGAATTCTGGGATGGTTCCGATCAGGATGAGGCGCGCCAGGTATGCGGCATGCCCGCGGAATCGGACTGGACGCTGTACGCCGCCTATCAGACAGATCCGGATTTCATGCGCAACGTCCTGGTGTACGAACTGTTCCGCCGCATGGGCCGCTGGGCGCCGCGCACCCGTTTCGTCGAGGTCTTCCTCAACACCGGTGCCGCCCAGGTCGACGGCGCCAGTTACTACGGCGTTTATGTCTTGAGAGAGAAAATAAAAATCGACGCCGACCGGGTGGACATCAGCCAAATGACCGCCGCCGACAGCGCCGGTGAGGCGGTGAGCGGCGGCTACATCATTGCCCACGACAAATACGGCAACGGCGAGCAAACCCATCCCGAGCTGCTCACCGGCAATCGCGACGGCTTTCCGCACTGGCTACCTAACGGCGCGTTCGTCTATAAAACCCCCTCGGTAACCGACATCACCGCCGCGCAGAAAGCCTATATCTCCGATTACGTGCTGCAGACCGACGCCGCCATCGCCCCGCCCACTTTCACCCATCCGGTTACCGGGCGGCATTACACCGACTACATCGCGCGCGATTCATTCATCGATCACCACATGCTCATGGCTTTCGCCAAAAACCTCGATGGCCTTCGCATCAGCACCTACTTCACCAAAGACCGCGGCGGCAAATTGAAAATGTCCGTCCCGTGGGATAACGATCTGTCCCAGTGCCCTGCGGATGCCGGCAGCGCGGGCGCCGACCCTAACAACTGGAACAGCGACATGGACGCATCCGCAAATTATTCCGACTATTTCACAAGGGATGCTCACATCGCCGAGGGCTGGTTCCACTATCTCCATCAAGATCCCGGCTACATGCAGGAATGGGTGGACCGCTTCGACCGCTGGCGCAACAGCGGCGTGCTCGATCCAACACAAATCAGCACGTTCCTCAACCAAGCCGCCGCCGAGTTGACCGCGGCGGACAACAACGGCACCGCCGCCGCCAACACCCCCATCGCCCGCAATTTCGGCCGCTGGCCGCGCGCCACCAACGGCATCTCCACCCAGGGCACCAATGCCGCCGCGGTCATTTTCGGCAGTGCCACCACCAGCGAGATCAGCCGCCACAAGACCTGGCTCCAGCAACGCATCGCCTTCATGGACACCTGGGTCTTGCGCAAACCGGTGCCGTCGCGCGCCGCGGGAGTGGTCTCACCCGGTGCCACGCTCAGTCTCACGTCGCCCGATCTAACCGGCGCCGCGCGCTTCTATTACACTCTTGATGGCACCGATCCCCGTGCCGAGACCGGCGGCATTGCCCCGACCGCCCTGCCATGGAGCGGGTCGCTTGCGCTGGGTTCAAGCACCCTGCTCAAGGCCCGCCTCTATCAGCCGTCGCCGGTCAACAAGCACACCGCCTGGAGCGCCCCGCTGGAAGCCCGTTATATTGTGGGGGCGGTAGCGGCCGCGGCGGCCAACCTCGTGGTCAGCGAGTTGATGTATCACCCCGCCGACCCCTCGGCCCGGGAAATCGCCGCCGGCATCACCGATGCCGAGGCCTTCGAGTACATCGAACTGCGCAACACCTCCGCCACTCCCGTCA
>CAIZNN010000111.1 GCA_903934285.1 Akkermansiaceae bacterium
ACCTGCACCGCGGTGCACTTAGCCCAGGCAAGGCGAATATTATCGGGCGTCTTTTGGTTTTTGAAAACGTAAGCCAGCAATCGGCTGGAGGCACTGGGCAGCCAATGCAGCGGGCAGGAACCTAAAAAAACTTTGTCCGGAACGAAGCTCACTTGCGTCCCCGAGGTCTCAAAATGACCCGTCGCCACAAGGGCAACCTCGCGCGTGAGGCCAAATGCATTTAAAGTACAGCTCCAGCCAATCTGGAGGGCATCACCTACGATACGAAAATCTGGCACCGTCGTGGTCAGAACATTATCAGCGGACGGCGGCCCGGCCGGCTTGGCTGTCTCCGCCGGCTGAGGCGCCTCTAAGGATTTGCTCGGCCTGGCCTTATCGGTTGGTTTGGTTTTATTAGGATTCGTAGCAAATTTGGCTTTCTCGGCTAATTTTATGGATGGAGCGACTCCTCTCCACCGCCTTCCATGACGTGGAGGCCATCGTCGGAGGCCACGCCATGCGCCCGCTCTCGCTCGCCAGCTACGACGTGCTCCTGCGCACCGGCAACCCGCTGGTGAAGGGTGAGATGCCCAAGGACGGCACGCCCGAGTTCACCGCCGCCATCATGGGATTCGTGTTCGCCCACTGCGCCTCGTGGCCCGAAGTGGCACTTGTTTCCTTCGACCAGCAGGCATTCCGCGAGTCGGCCCTCATCTTCTGCGGTGGCCTGACACCGGCCGACTTCCAGACCGCGTTCAAACGGTTGGAGGAACAGAGCAAGGAGCTTGAAGCGGCACAGGTTGAGACGATGGGAGACCTCGGCGGAAAAAAGCACCGCCGTGCGACGAGCCCGGCTTCCTAGCAGCCCAGGTGTTCGCCGTCGCCGCTGAAACAGGCTGGCCTGAGGAGCGGATTCTGTTCATGCCGCTGGCGCGGTTGGCCCAATACCAGCACTGCCTGTTGCGGCGGAACGGGGTGCGAACGCACTGGAGCAGTGTCGGGACGGGACAAGGCACCATCCGTGACCAGTTGGAGGCGCTGCGGTTGCAGTGGAATGGATCTATGGTTGACTCCACGCCCAGCGCATGAGCGCCCTGACCGTCACGCTTGGAGCCGACATCACCGCCCTGAAGCGGGCGCTGGCTGGGGCCACTGAACTTGTCTCCGCGTCGGCACGCCGCATGGGAAAAATGACGGGCGCGGGACTAGCCGGCCTTGGCAAAGGTGGCGCGGTGGCACTTGGCAAGGGATTTGATGTCGCCGCCATTGGCCTCAAGGCGGGCATCGGCGCGGCATTGGCGGGTGGGGCCGCCGCAATGGGTGTCGGCGTGAAGGCGGTCACCTCAGCAGCCAACTTTGAGCAGACCAAGGTGGCGTTCAGCACTTTGATAGGCGACGCGGCCAAGGCGGAGCAGACGCTGGCCAAACTCCGCACGCTGGGTGCCGAAACACCGTTCGAGTTTCCCGAACTGGCGGATGCCGGCCGCAAGCTCATCGCCTTCGGTGAGTCGGCCGACACCGTGCCGGAAACCCTGCGCCGCATCGGCGACGTGTCGGCTGGCGTGCAGGCGCCCATCAACGAGATCGCGGAGGTGTATGGCAAGGCACGGGTCCAGGGGCGATTGTTCGCCGAGGACATCAACCAACTGACAGGTCGCGGCATCCCGATCATCGGTGAGCTGGCGAAGCAGTTCGGGGTCAACGAATCCCAGGTGAAGAAGCTCGTCGAATCCGGCCAGGTTGGCTTCCCGCAGATCGAGAAGGCATTCATCGACATGACCGGCACGGGCGGCAAGTTTGCGGGCATGATGGAGGCGCAGAGCAAGACGACATCCGGTCTGTTCTCCACGCTCAAGGACACGGTCAACGAGGTGTTCCTCGCGCTTGGCCAGCCGATCAACGACGCGATCCGCCCTCTCATTGCGGAAGCCATCGGGCTCGTCACCACGCTCGCGCCCATGGCGGTG
>CAIZNN010000112.1 GCA_903934285.1 Akkermansiaceae bacterium
CGTGGCGGGCTGCGTGGTCTGGAGTGCGGTGGGAAGCGCAGCGCCACACCGCTTTGGCTGAATCCCGGAACGCACTGACGCCGAAAGCGGGTCCAGTCCGTCATCACGCCGGGGTGTTTTTGGATGGGCGCGTCGGTGGTCTGCGAGACGGACCGCGCCTCGCAGCAACCTCGCAGCTCTCCCGCTTGAGCCAAAGCGGCGTGGCGGGCTGCGCCCTTCCCGCCGCACTCCATGCCCCCACCTGCCAACTTGGCTTTGACCTGCAGCCGATTTCCGGCTATCTGAAACGTCTTTCCCATGAAGGAGCAAATCGGATCCATCGCAACTGACGCCCTCGCCCAGATCGCCGCCGCCACCACCGAGCGCTCGCTCGAGGAGGCCCGCGTCGCGGTGCTCGGCAAAAAAGGCACCCTCACCCTGGCCGCCGCCGGCATCAAGGATGTGCCCAAGGACGACAAGGCCGCAGTCGGCCAGTGGCTCAACGCCGCGCGCGCCGCCATCACCGCCGCCCTCGACGCCAAGCAGGGCGCGCTGCGTGAAATCGCCGACCGCGCGGCACTGGCGGGCATCGATGCCACCCTGCCCGCGCGCGCGCTGCCGGTCGGGTCGCTGCACCCGCTCACCCAAATCCGCGACCAAGCCATCGGCATCCTGCGGCGGATGGGCTTTGTGCTGGCCGACGGGCCGGAAATCGAGGACGAATTCCATTGCTTCGACGCCCTCAACACGCCCGCCGACCACCCGGCCCGCAACGAAAAGGACACGTTCTATTTTGATTCCGGCAAGTTGTTGCGCACCCACACTTCGAGTGTGCAAATCCGTACCATGGAGGCGCAGGCGCCGCCGATCCGCATCATTGCGCCGGGCTCGGCCTATCGCCGTGATGAGATTGATGCCACCCATCTCTCGGTGTTCAATCAACTCGAGGGCCTCGCCGTCGGCACCGATGTCTCGCTGCCCGACCTCAAAGGCACCTTGGAATATTTCTTCCGCGAACTCTTTGGCACCAGCACCGAAGTGCGCTTCCGGCCCCACTTCTTCCCGTTCACCGAGCCGAGCTTCGAGATCGATGTGCAACTCCAGATCAAGGGCCAGGCGCCGCGCTGGATCGAAGTCGCCGGTTGTGGCATGGTCGATCCGGCCGTGTTTGACGCCATCAACCGCTCGCGCAAGGACAGCGCCTTTGATCCGGAAACCACCACCGGCTTCGCCTTCGGCATGGGCCTCGACCGCCTCGCCATGATCCGCTGGGGCATCAAGGACATCCGCTTGCTCATCGAAAATGACGTGCGCTTCTTGCGGCAGTTCGCCTGATCCACCATCCACTATCTCCTCATGAACATCTCACTCAATTGGCTCGCCACCCACCTCGACCTGGCCGGCAAATCGATCAAGGAAATCGACGACATCTTCACCTTCGCCGGCGTCGAGGTCGAAGGCATCGTCATCGAAGGCATCACGTCGGATAAAATCGTCGTCGCCCAAGTCATGGCAGCTGTCCAGCACCCGCACGCGGACCGGCTCAAGGTCACCCATGTGGATGCCGGCGAAGGCAGCTTGCGCCAGATCGTGTGCGGCGCGCAAAACTACAAGGTGGGCGACAAGGTGCCCTGCGCGTTGCCCGGCACCGCGCTGCCCGGCGGCTTTACCATCAGCGAGACGGTGATGCGCAAGGTGGAAAGCCGGGGCATGTTGTGTTCCGCCGCGGAACTCGGCCTGCCGCCCGGCGAAGACGGCTTGCTCATCCTCCCGGCAGATGCCGAGGTCGGCACGCCGCTGAAGGCCATGTTCGATTCGGATGTTTTGTTAGAGCTGGAGGTCACCCCCAACCGGCCGGACCTGCTCAGCCACCGCGGCATGGCCCGCGAACTGGCCGCCCTGCTCAAGACCCCCCTCCAGCCGCTGGAAATCCCCTCACGGACTGTGGGTGCCGCGCCCGCCTCCGCCATCCGGATTGATGCGCCCGATGCCTGCCCGCTCTACACCGCCGTGCGCATCTCGGGAGTCACCGTGCAGGACAGCCCGGCCTGGCTCAAGCAACGGCTCGAGGCCATCGGCCAGCGCCCGATCAACAACATCGTCGACGTCACCAACTATGTGTTGCACGAACTCGGCCAACCGCTGCATGCCTTCGATGCGGCTAAACTCAGCGGCGGCATTGTCGTGCGCCACGCCGCGCAGGGCGAGGTGTTCCACGCGCTGGATGAGTCGCAACATGATCTAACCACTTCGGACCTGCTCATCGCCGACGCCGCCGGCCGCGCCCTGGCCCTCGGCGGCGTGATGGGCGGCGCCGACAGCGGCGTGACCGCCGCAACCACCGCGGTTTTGTTAGAGTCGGCGTATTTCACGCCGGCGGGCATCCGCCGCACGTCGCGGCGCACCGCGTTGTCGTCGGATTCGTCGTATCGCTTCGAGCGCGGGGTGGATCCGGCGGGGGTGCTCGCCGCCTCCGCGTTGGCGGTGAGGCTCATTGTGGAAATTGCCGGCGGCAGCGCCGAGGCCACCACCCTGGTGGCGGGCGAGGCGCCCGTGCTCACCCGCCCGGTCGCCCTGGATGCCGCCAAGCTCAACCAACTGATGGGCGGCTCGATCGAGCTGGCCGAGGCCGAGGCGATTCTGACCCGGCTCGGCCTAACCAAGCTGGCGGACGCCACCTGGGACGTGCCGTCGTTCCGCGCCGACGTGCAGCGCCACATCGATCTGGTGGAGGAAATCGCGCGCGTCCACGGTCTCGACCAGGTGCCGGCGCGCTTGGTGGGCAGCTTTGTGCCAGCCAGTCCGAGCGATGCCGCATACGATGCGGACATGGTGTTGCGGCAGCGGTTGGCCGCGCTGGGTTTGCACGAGTGCCAGACGATCAAGCTGATCGCCGACTGGCAAGTATGCGATGCGTTGTTGCCGCGACCGCTGCTGGATGGCGACCTCATCCGGGTGAAGCTGCCGCTCAGCGAGGAGCACGCGGTGATGCGCCCGAGCCTGGTGCCGGGGTTGCTCGCCGTGGCGGTTAGAAACATCAGCCAGCAAGTCAAGGCGCTGCGCTTTTTTGAAATGGGCCGCGTGTTCCGCAATGCCGGTGGCGGCAAGGCCAGGGACCAGGAAAGCGATTCGTTAGCCATCCTTGTTGCCGGGCCCGCCGCGCCGGGCGGGTGGGCGCAGGGCGAGCGCAGTGCCGACCTGTATGATCTCAAGGGGCTGCTGGCCGCCCTGCTCGGCGGCCGTGAGGTGCGCTTTGCGCCCAAGGAGCGCGCGGGCTTTGTGCTCGCCTGCGACATCAAGGTGGGCGCGCAGGTGGTCGGCGTGTTTGCGCGGCTCGCGCCGGCGCGCGAGCGTGAGCTCGGTTGCGCCGCGCCGGTGTATCTGGCCGAGCTGGATCTGGCCAAGCTGCGCAAATTGTTAAGTGGCATCAATCA
>CAIZNN010000113.1 GCA_903934285.1 Akkermansiaceae bacterium
CCCTTGAGAAAGGTAATCCATTTGGCCTGGGATTTTGGCCAGTCGAACTTCACGGCGTTTGGCACGGCATTGGTGTAGTCCAAGCGCGCAACCCACGCCTTTTTCATCGCTGCATCGTAACGTGCCTGGATCCGGTCCAGCTTGACTGTGGCCTCGTCAGGCTGAATGTTGCCGGGTTCGGGCCCGGCCGCGCTGTCGGTGAGCCAGAGCGTCCGCATGAGCCACCCGGCACCCTTGCCGTCGCCTGCGCGGACAACTTCCGCCAGCGTGTTTGACCGATCGGTGGCGATGACGAAACCCTGCACAGTTTCCGATAGGGATCCCACCGTCAACGTGCCGTCCATGACAGCCGCACATACTTCATCGAACCGTGAGCAAGTTGCCGGATCGTGGATGCCGACATGAATGAACGGGTGACCAAGGTGGCTGTGTTCCAGGCTTCTGGCCAGTTCCGCTGGTTTGCCGGCGGTGATGTACACCAGCGGCCTTGTATGGAGATCACGTTTGCCGTGTCTCCTTGGCGGCAGGATGAGGTCCTCATAAAAATATGAGTCAGCAAACCCGGGCGTTCGCGAGTTGTTATGAAGGTCAAACAATGAGGAAGATGTTCCTTCCTCCAGCATGGCAACCGGATTGAAATTGCGAATGTTTAGTGGTTTGGCCAGCTCCATATCCGCGCTGAGAGTCCAATCCCGTAGGTGGGCAATGAAGTTGTTCTGATGTGTGCCAAGTCCGCTGATGATTTTTTCGCCCACCAAGCTGGATGAGTGGGAGCCGGAGATGAGGAGGCTGGTGCCCACGGCAAGCCTCTCACCCTGCTCGGTCACCAAACCACTGCCGGGCCGGTGGATGTTGGCAAGCGAGCAGGCCATGGCTGCAAGAACGTTGGCACCCGCGACCACATCACCCTCGCCAAGTGCAGCCGCATCGAACACAGCCAGCAGGCGGGCGACCCTTTGGCTGTCAGACGGCGGCCCGGCGTTTGTTTGGCACGGAGGTGGCGGTTGGACGAGAGGCAGGTCTACGGGCGGCAGGTCTACGGGCGGCGGTTCGACGGTGGTGGCTGGCTGGCTTTTCACGTAGGGAGTTTGAATCCTAAATATATATTATGCAAGACAAATCCTCTATATTTAGAACTAAAGCAAATATTTCTCTTGTTTCTTAGGGCCGGAACACTACACTTCTCGCATTCCAAGCCCACCCCAACATCGCCATCCCGTCCAGCGTGTCCGGGAATCGCTGCTCGCCCTCTCAGAGGAATCCGGCATGCGCCATCACGCCAGCCCGCGCGGGTTTGCCAGGTGGCTGGGGCGCTCCGAGAGCCTCATCAGGAATGTTGAGAACGGCTGCGCTCCCTTGTCATCAAACCTGGCCAGGCGCATCGAGGAGAAAACCGGCGTGTCAGCGGACTGGTTGCTCAACCCGGACGCCGCGGGTTCCATCATGGGCAGTGATGGTCGGGAGTGGAGCGCAGCTGAACACCTCGACCCCATCGCAGGCGGCGAGTTGGATTTCAGGCCGCTGCTTCTGTCATGCCCGCAGATGCTCCCGGCTCTGGTAGGCAAACTGGTGGAAGCCAGACTCGGGATGGAGCTGGAGGAGGGCGGCAGCAGTACGTCGCTCACGCGCACGCTGGCCCTGCTCAGGGAGTTGGGGCCGCTGACCGATGCCGCCTTCGAGCAGCGGTTCCTGGGGCTTCTCAGCGGCGAACAGGCGGAGGCGCTTTTGGAGATGTGGCGCTTTGCCAAGCTTGCTGCACAAGGCAAGCCGGCACGTCGTTAGGTTTTTTGGTAACACCAGCGAGGTGATACGGCGGAGGATTTTGGGTTGAGCATGCCGGTGCACAGCGATTTCCTGACTTTCACTTGTAGGTTCCCGGTGCATGGATGGTGTGCGCAGGCATACCAACGACCTTCGTGGCGCACAATAAGGGATGCGTGAATAATTCGATTTCAGGCTTTCCAAGGCTGCCCTTTTGTGGGAATGAAATCCCATGCAATGTTGGAACTGCCTCAAGGAAATACCTGACGAAGCAAAGTCCTGTCTCTATTGCGAGATGACACAGGACCGTGAGAGAGTGGGTACTCGTCACGATGTGGCCGAGGTTGCAGCCCGACTTGATCCTGAAACGCAGGTCGAGCTTGCCCGCTTGCTGGAAAAATCTGAAACTGCAGAGGATTTTTTCTCAGCGGCGATGGGTAGCCAATGTCCCGAATGCGGAAGTTTGATGATTGAATCCTGTGAGGATGTCCGCGGGATCGAGAATTTTCTAATCGATCGCTGCAAAGAGTGCGGAACTCTGATCTGCTCCGAATGTGGCGGAACTCTTGAGGATGGTCAGTTCAAGGTGCACGAGGTCTGTCCTGTCTGTGGAAGCACGAACACCGACTTTGCGAAAAAATACAACCGGGACGAGGAAGAGAATGACGACGACGAGGATTCTGATCCTGATGACGCAGACCTGCTGGATTTCGACGACGAAAGTGTTGGAAATTGTTTCGATTGCGGCGCATCCGTGTGCATGATCTGTGGAAGGGTTATGGAAGCTGATGCAGAATCATCGGACCTGTGACAGAGGCCAGCGTTATGCGATAGGAATCGCAGTCCAGTCATAGTGGACAGACAGGAATCCCTGACCCCGCGCCCGTCAGGTGATGGCGGCGATGCTTGAGGACGACGATCTGTTCGTGATGGTGTCAAGCTAACAGCTCCTATCGCAATCGTCCCGTTCGGTGCGTCATTTTACAATTCCCCCTGTACATTCTGTCGGTAACAACCTCCGTTGAGTCCAGGCTCGGTATAGCGACGTCCGGTGGTGATGCATGTTGGGATCAGTCACCGGATGATTTTCCGGTTGCATTCCCGGCGTGGCGGACTCACCCCTGTTTAACCATGAATCCACTCACCACCCTGCGTCACCACCTCACCGCCATCCTGCCGGCAGCATTCATGGCCGTGATGGTCTCCCAAGCCGCGGCCGACTTGAAGCCATTGCTCCTGCCCCCGCCCCACACCGACGGCGGCAAGCCGTTGATGCAGGCCTTGTTGGAGCGGCAGTCACAGCGCGAATTCAGCCCGAAGGCCCTGGAGTCACAGGAACTCGCCGACTTGCTATGGGCTGCGTTTGGCATCAACCGGTCGGCCATTGACCACCGCACCGCGCCGTCCGCCATGAACTCGCAGGAAATCGACATCTACGTGGCACTCGCCGACGGGGTGTTCCTCTACAACCCCAAAGCGAACCGCCTCGATCCTGTCGCCGAAGGGGACATGCGGGCCAAGACCGGCGGGCAGGATTTCGTCAAGGTTGCGCCCGTGGAACTGGTCTTTGTCGCCGACCTCGCCCGCATGGTGAAGGCCAAGCCGGAAGCCAGGGAACCCTACGCATGGGCCGACACCGGGTCCATCAGCCAAAACGTCTACCTCTACTGCGCCTCCGCCGGCATGGCGACGGTCGTTCATGAACTGGGCGAGCGCCAGCCATTGGTGGATGCGTGGAAGCTCCGGCCCGAACAAAGGATCATCCTCGCCCAAGCGGTGGGGTATCCGGCGCAAAAAA
>CAIZNN010000114.1 GCA_903934285.1 Akkermansiaceae bacterium
CATCGAGACCCGACAGGATCGGCGGCAACTCCTGCTCGAATTTCTTGCGGAGCATCGCCGTTGCCTGCGCCACGAACTCAGTCCACATCTGCCGCACCTCCTCGACCGCCACATACTCACCGCGCCGGATGCCCAGCCGCAGTTCGCGTTCCTCCACTTCTGCCAGCAACTTGCGGGCCTTGAGCGATGTTTCGATGTCGCCGGCCTGTGGCGTGAGTTCACCGCCCTTGAGATCGTTGCGGCGCATGAACTCCTGCCACGCGGCCACGTCATGCAAACCGTTGGCGGCGGGCTTCGGCGCGTCCTTGCGCTTTTTCCATGTGTTGATCGACTGGCGGGTGATGCCGAGAACGGCCGCCAACTCGACGTAACTGGCTGCGGTTGCTGGTGCGGGGCCTGTGCCGGTGGCCATTGATTGCAGCATGGCACGCTCGGTGCGCGTCAGCTTGCCGCCCTTTTGCACGCGACCGACAAGGTTCGCGAAGTCGCGGGTTAGCAATTTCTTGGCAATGTCGGGTGATACGGGTTCCATCCGCTGGTTGCGGACACGTCAACCCTTGCACATCCTCATCTTCGGCTAAACTGGTTCACTGGAGCCTGTTTTCAGCAGCATGATGACCTGTTCTCAGGATTGATTCGTTTGACCTCGGATATTTGCTGTGCAATACTCCCGCCGCCTGCCGAATGTCGATTCCCGAACCCGCGTCACGCGCGGTATTAGGTGTCGTGCTGGTCTTGGACCTGTCGGCAGGCACCCCGAAGCCCGCTCCCAGATCCGCACGACTAAATGTAGGGCGGTTTTGCGTAGCGGTGGAAGAAGCACAAACCTTCCCCACCGCACCGGGCTTCCCCACTCCTTGGCGAAGGTGAATTGTCAAAGTTGACGGCGCGGCCCAGGCCATGAGCATTCCCGTGCATTGCGCCCACACCCGTCTGGTTGATCCCAACACGCTGAAACCCAACCCGGTCAATCCGAACCGCCACAGCGCCCACCAGATCCAGCTTCTTGCCTCGATCATCCAGGAGCAGGGCTGGCGCAACCCGGTAACCGTCTCGAAGCGCTCGGGCCTGATCGTCCGCGGCCACGGGCGGCTGGAGGCAGCATTGCTGATCGGTTGCGAAACGATCCCCGTGGACGAACAGGACTACGCGAGCGACGCCGAGGAACTCGCCGATTTGCTGGCCGACAACCGCCTGTCGGAACTCGCCGAACTTGACGAGGATGATTTGCGGAAAGTGTTGCGCTCAATCCAGGACGCGGACCCCGACTTCGACATCGAGCTGACCGGCTTCATGGAGGATGAAATCCGCAAGCTGATGGATGACGCGGACAATCCCGAGGATGAACTCGAAACCATTCCCCGGATGGAATGCCAGGCGTTCGAGACCCACGATTACCTTGTGTTCATGTTCCACGACCTGCGCGACTGGATGCAGGTGCTTCAACTCATGGGTGTGCGCGAGGTTGACTACTCGATCACACGCAGAACCAAAAAAATCGGCCTCGGCCGTGTGCTCCATGGAAAACGACTCATCGAACTCTGCCGCCGCGCCGCAATGGCCGGAACTCCGCCCGCTCTCACTCCGCCTGGTGATCCTGTCACGCAGCCGGAGCCGCTCGATCACCAGCCACAAGCTGTTTCCGACGGCAACCCTGCTCGTGCCCGCAAGCGAGGCTGACCACTACGCACATACCGGGCTAACCATCGAAACCATCCCGGACGAGATCGCCGGCATCAGCGCCGTGCGGAACTGGGTGTTGCGGCATTTCAATGAAGATGCCGTTGTCATGCTCGACGATGACATTTCAGCGTGCGTGTGCATGGTCAGCCTGCGTTGCCGGAAACTCTCCATCGCTGAAACCATCGCCATGTTGGAAAACTCGGCATGGTGTGCCCGTGGGGCAGGGGCGCGGCTTTTCGGCTGGCACCAGCGCAGCGACCCGCGGCTCCTGCAACGCAACGATCCGTTTGGCGTGAACCATTGGGTCGGCGGCGCGGTCGGCGTGGTGCGTGACGAAAACGGCGGCGTGCCGAAGTGGGATGAATTGCTCAAGTGCAAGTGCGACATCGACGCCACGCTGCAAGAGTTGATGGACAACCGGCTCGTCTGGAATGAGGCCCGCTTTTGTTTCGTGCAGGAACGCGACAAGAACCTGGGCGGCAACAGCCTGTTCCGCAGCGCCGAGCGCATCGCCACCGAGAAGCGCTATCTCAAGCGCAAGTGGAAGAGCCATATCCGCATTGAGACCTACAAGAGCCAGGACCGCGTGGCGATGGATGCGCCGCGACGCCAATCCGTGAAGCTGTAGAAAAATGGCGTTCAATACTGCTTTATCCTGTGTGCCATCAGAATTAGGTTAGGTTGCAATGAGTTATCACTTACACACCAAGCGCGGATACAGCTTCCCGGCAGTGTCCAGCG
>CAIZNN010000115.1 GCA_903934285.1 Akkermansiaceae bacterium
GCAAGATGCCCGGACCACTTCCCGCGACGCGGGCCGCCTGCCCGCCGCCTTGGATTCCGGGCAAGATGCCCGGACCACTTCCCGCGACGCGGGCCGCCTGCCCGCCGCCTTGGATTCCGGGCAAGATGCCCGGACCACTTCCCGTGGCGCGGGCATCCTGCCCGCCGCCATCTTCTCTATAGTCCCCTTTCCAGTTGGTCTGGTGTCTCAGGATATAGGCCCGCTGGTTGCCGAAATCAGCCATGCCTCGGATCAAATGATCATAACTCTCCTGCTGCCAGAAACCTCCCGTTGCGCCTAGGATCCGGTTGCCTTCCTTCGCTGTGAACCCCTTCCAGGAATGAAGTATGGATGCCACAGTATGCTTGCCAAGCGGTCTGATGAGAGCGTGAACATGATTGGGCATAACACACCATGTTAGCAAATCGTAGCGGTCCCCGTCGAAGTGCATCAATGCGTTAGAAACCATTTCAGCGATTGCAGGCTGTCGGAGGAATTCCGGGCCATGGCCCTCATCGAGGGACTTCTCGATGGTTGCCTCATAGCACTCGGCATGGCGCTTCCGTGCTTCATCCGCCAGTGGCTCATCCCCCTTGGCCAAGGCGAGTTGCTCTAGGTGCCGCCATTGTTTCTTTTCTGCGAGATAGGTGTCCATTATGGATTGCGGAATGGAATCGCGCAGACGGAATGTGACTGCATAGGTTGCTTGATCCTGCGTCCAGTGCGGCAGCGCCCGCTTGGTTTTGTGGATGGGGCGGTTATCTGAGATGAATGTTGGGTGTTTGGATGATAGGGGTCCGGGCAAGATGCCCGGACCACTTTCGGTGGCGCGGGCATCCTGCCCGCCGTTTTGGATTCCGGGCAAGATGCCCGGACCACTTCCCGCGACGCGGGCATCCTGCCCGCAGACGCGGGTGCCGAGGAACGCCGGCACCGGCGGCACATAGGAGGACCAATCGAAAACCGGCTTTGCGGCGCGGGCCGCGGCGAGTGTCAGGGTCGGTTTTTTCGGGCCGCCGAGGAAGTTGTCGCGCAGCCGTTGTTGTGTGGTCAGGTTGTCGGCCACAAACGCGTCGCGGCGGTCTTTGGAAAGCAGCGAGGTGGTCACCGGCACCGAGCGCGAGGCGTCGAGCACATGGACCACCGGGCCGGAGTAATGCTGGGCGATCTTGATGGCGGTGTGTGCGGCAGAGGTGGTGGCCCCGCCAATGAGCAGGGGCACGGTCAAGCCGGCGCGTTGCATTTCCTTGGCGACGTGGACCATTTCATCGAGCGAGGGGGTGATGAGGCCCGAGAGGCCGATGATATCGGCGCCGAGTTCACGCGCTTTTTCGAGAATTTTGTCGCAAGGCACCATCACGCCGAGGTCGGTGACTTGGTAGCCATTGCAGGCGAGCACGACGCCGACGATGTTTTTGCCGATGTCATGGACATCGCCCTTGACCGTGGCGATGAGGAAGCGGCCGGCGGAGCGGCCGCGCACGGCGCGTTGCAGCGCGTCCTCGGCGGAAAGTGCCGGGTGTTCGGCGCGGATGGCGGCGAGGTCGGCGTCGAGGAACCCGGCCTTTTCCGCTTCCATGAACGGGGTGAGCCAAGCCACCGCTTTTTTCATTACGCGGGCGGATTTGACCACTTGCGGCAGGAACATCTTGCCGGCGCCGAAGAGATCGCCGACCACACCCATGCCATCCATCAACGGCCCTTCAATGACCTTGAGCGGGCGGCCGTATTGCAGTCGGGCCGCTTCGGTGTCCTCATCGATGAAGCGGTCGATGCCCTTGAGCAGGGCGTGTTCCAGGCGTTTTTCCACCGGGTCGTCGCGCCACCGCAGGTCTTCCTCGAGTTTTTTGCCGCCGTGGCCCTTGAAGCGTTCGGCCAGTTCGAGCAGGCGTTCGGTGGCGTCGGGGCGGCGGTTGAGCAGCACGTCTTCGACGCAGTCGAGGAGTTCCTTGGGAATCTCATCATAGACTTCCAGCATGCCGGCGTTGACGATGCCCATATCCATCCCGGCCTGGGTGGCATGATAGAGAAACGCCGAGTGCATCGCCTCGCGCACCGCGTTGTTGCCCCGGAACGCGAAGGAAATGTTAGAAACACCGCCGGACACCTTGGCCCCCGGCAGATTGTGTTTGATCCAGCGCGTGGCGTTGATGAAATCCAGCGCGTAGTTGTCGTGCTCCTCGATGCCGGTGGCGACGGTTAGAATGTTGGGGTCGAAGATGAGGTCATCGGGATTGAAACCGACCTCATCGACGAGCAACCGGTAGGCGCGCTCGCAGATGCGGATTTTCTCGGTGTAGGAGGCGGCCTGGCCGTTTTCATCGAAGGCCATGACCACCACCGCCGCGCCGTAGCGCATGATATGGCGCGCGTGGCGGATGAAGGTGTCCTCGCCTTCCTTGAGCGAGATGGAATTGACGATGCCCTTGCCCTGCAAGCACTTGAGGCCGGCCTCGAGGATCTCCCAATTTGAGGAATCGACCATGATCGGCACCCGCGCGACATCCGGTTCGCCCTGCAACAGGAGCAGAAAGCGGGTCATCATCGCCTTGCCATCAATGAGGCCGTCATCAAAGCAGATATCGATCACGTTGGCACCGTTGGCCACTTGCTGGCGCGCCACTTCGACGGCCGCCTCGAGATTGCCGGCGCGGACGAGTTTGGCGAATTGTGGCGAGCCGGCGACGTTGGTGCGTTCGCCAATCATCAGGAAACGCTTGTCGGAGGTGTGGTTGTAGGCCTCGGTGCCGGACAACCGGAGGGCATGGGGAATGGTAATCATAAGAGAACGAGGTGTGCCGCACAGCCGTGGCTATTCCACCACCGGCAGTTGCCGTGGCGGGACGCCGGCGACGGCGCGGGCGATGGCGGCGATATGATCGGGGGTGTTGCCGCAGCAGCCGCCGGCCAGATTGAGCAAGCCCGCGCGCGCCAAGTCCGCCATGAAATCATGCATCTGCTCCGGCCCGAGGTCGAAGCCGGTGGGGGCCAGCGGATTGGGCAGCCCGGCATTCGGGTAGCAGGAAATGCAGGTGGTGGCGCAGGCGGCGAGTTCCTCCAAATGCGGGCGCAGCAAATCCGGCCCGAGCGAGCAATTCAGGCCGATAGCCAGCGGTTTGACGTGGGCGAAGGCATTCCAGAACGCCTCGACTTTTTGGGCTGAGATCATGGTTTCGCCGCCGCGGCCGACGGCGGCCGAGAGGATGATGGGCAGGCGGGTCGCGGATTCATCAAACACTTCCTGGGCGGCGACGGCCGCCGCCTTGGCATTGAGCGAATCAAAGATGGTCTCGATCAGCAGGATGTCGCAGCCGCCTTCCAGCAGGGCGCGGATCTGCTGCTTGTAGGTGGCGAGCACCTGGTCAAAGGTCACCACCCGGAACCCGGGATCGTCGGCGTCCGGCGAATTGCTCAACGCCACGGTGAGCGGGCCGATGGCCCCAGCCACATAGCGCCGCCGGCCGCTGTCGCTGCCAAGCTCGTCCGCCCATTTGCGGCACAGCCGCGTCGACGCCACGTTGAGGTCCCACGCCAATTCATTGAGCAGCGGGTTTTCCAAAATTTTCTGGTAGAACTCCGGGTCCTTGCGCCCGCCCGATTCGCGCGGGTCGGCGACAAAAAACTCGCTCTGGGCGATGCTGGTCGCGGAAAAGGTGTTAGTCTCGCAGATGTCCGAACCGGCCTCGAAAAACCGCCGGTGAATATCCCCGATGACACCGGGGCAGGTCAGCGACAGCAGGTCGCCGTTGTTGAGTAAATCTTTGTCGGCATCCGCAAACCGCGTGCCCCGCGCGTCCGCCTCGCCCAGCCCGTAGCTGCGTATGGTCGTGCCCATCGCCCCATCGAGCACCAAAATGCGTTCTGCAAGGGCATGGCGAAGGTCAGTGCTGGCATCGGCCTGTGGCATGCCCGCAGCATAGCCGCTGTTTCGCTTTGGGCAAGTCACAAATCATCTTATCCGGATACGACGATGGGAAAAGTCGCCGCCATCGCCGCCCCGCGGCCGCAATTTTTGCAAAAGTGGCTGCGGTGCGGGGGACATTCGCGGATATTTTTGATTCCCTTGCAACAACCCGCGATGCGGCCACGTATGGGCAGCTATGGCTAACAAAGTTGTGCTTGCCACGTTGGCGGTAATGGCGGTACTGGCGCCCGGGTTGCGGGCGCTGGAGGGGGACCCGTACGGTGCCGAGACCCCGCAACAACGCGACGCGCGCATGAGTTGGTGGCGCGAGGCGAAGTTTGGCATGTTCATTCATTGGGGGGTCTATGCGGTGCCGGCCGGCACCTATCAAGACAAGCCCGTTCCAGGCCTGGGCGAGTGGATCATGTTCGATGGGAAAATCCCGGTCAGCGAGTACAAGGCGTATGGGCCGCAATTCAACCCGACGCAATACGATCCGGCGGCGTGGGCCGCCCTGGCGAAAGAGGCGGGCATGCGCTATGTGGTCATCACCGCCAAGCACCACGATGGCTTCGCCTTATTCCCCAGCGCCGCGAGCAAGTGGAGCATCGCGGATGCCAGCCCGTGGAAAAAAGACCTCATCGCGCCGCTGGCCACCGCCGCCCGGGCTCAGGGATTGAAATTCGGCCTCTATTATTCCCAGGCGCAGGACTGGGTCCAGCCCGGCGGCGCCAAGGCCGGCCTGCCGGATGGGGAGGGCTGGGATCCGGCCCACAAAGGCAGTTTCGACCAATACCTCGATGCGGTGGCGGTGCCTCAAGTCACCGAGATTCTAACAAACTACCAGCCCGACGTGCTGTGGTGGGACACGCCGCAGTTGATGACCCAGCCACGGGCGGCGAAGCTGGTCAAGTTGCTCGCGCTGCGCCCCGGCATCATCCACAACAACCGCTTGGGTGGCGACTATCGCGGCGACACCGAGACACCCGAGCAGCACATCCCTGCCGCCGGCTTTCCCGGCCGCGACTGGGAAACGTGCATGACCATGAACGACACATGGGGGTTCAAGCGTGACGACCACAACTGGAAGCCGCTGGCCACCCTCATCACCCATTTGGTCGAAATCGCCAGCAAGGGCGGCAATTTCCTGCTCAATGTGGGCCCCACCGCCGAGGGGGCCATCCCGGCCGAATCCATCGCGCTGCTCAAAGGCATCGGCGCGTGGATGCAAGTCAATGGCGAGGCAATCTACGGCTCCCGTGGCAGCGCCTTCAAGAGCTTGCCGTGGGGCCGCTGCACGGTCAAAGACGCCGGCCCGGACACCCTGCTCTATCTGCATGTCCTCAATTGGCCGGCCGACGGCAAATTGCTCGTGCCCGGCCTGTCTAACACCATCAAGGCCGCCACCCTGCTCGCCGGTGGCGCGCCGCTGGCCGTGGAAAAAACCGGCAACGGCGCGGTGTTGACGCTGCCGGCCAGCGCGCCGGACCCCATCTGCTCGACGCTCAAAGTGTTGATCCAAGGCAAGCCCGAGGTGGCCAGCGTGGCGGTGGTGCCCGCCAAGGATGGCCTCATCACCCTGCTGGCCGACGAGGCCCGCCTCGAAGGCAAACAAATCCGCATCGAGCAAACCGGCGAAACCCCTAACATCGCCTACTGGAACGATCCGGGCGACAGCGTGTCCTGGGACCTCTGCGCCGACCGCGATGGCAAGTATGCCGTCAGCATTGAAACCGCGGCTCCGGCCGCCGGCGCGGTGCTCAAAGTCCAGGGCGTGGGCAACCTCGCCTATGCCGTGCCGGAAACCGCCAATTATGCCACCTATCAGACCGGCAGGGTCGGTGACATCACCCTGGCCAAAGGAGCCAAGGTCACCCTCACGTTGCGCCCGGTGGCGGAAGGCTGGAACCCGGTGAATTGTCGCAAGGTCGTGCTCGTCCCCGAGCACTGAGGCTCATTCCCGGTCCAGCCGCTCGTCGGCCCACGACGCCGGGTCATCGAGCGACTCGAGGTGGGTGAAGACCGTGCTGTTAGGCAGGGCGGCGCGGATGTCCTGCTCGATTTTTTCCAACAGCTCGTGGCCATGTTGCACGGTCCACGCGCCGGGGACCAGCACGTGGGTCGAAACGAACTTGCGCGCCCCCGCCTGGCGGGTGAGCAGGGCATGGAATTGCACCTCCTCGCTCCGATAGGTATCCAACACCCGCCGCACCGTTGCCAGGTCTTCCGCAGGCAGCGCCAGATCCATCAGCCCGGAGATTGAGCGCCAGACGATGTGTGCGCCGGTCCACACGATGTTGGCCGCCACCAGCAGGGCCACCACCGGGTCGAGCCACAGCCAGCCGGTTAGAACCACCGCGGCCACGCCTACCAGCACGCCCACCGAGGTCCACACGTCGGTGAGCAGGTGGCGCGCATTGGCCTCCAGGGTGATGGAGTGGTGGGTGATGCCCACCCGCAGCAGCAGCAGGGCCACGGCGAGGTTGATCAACGAGGCGAGCACCGAGACGGCCAGCCCCACGCCCACTTGTTCGAGTTGTTGCGGATGCATCAGGCGCGGCACCGCCGCATAGGCGATGCTCAGCGCCGCCACCAGAATGAGGGCGCCTTCCACGCCGCTGGAAAAATATTCGGCCTTGCTGTGGCCGTAGGCGTGATCCTCATCGGCGGGCCGCGCCGCGATGGTGAGCATCGCCAAGGCCATGAAGCCGCCCACCAGATTGACCAGCGATTCCATCGCGTCGGATAACAACCCCACCGAACCGGTTAGGTAATAGGCCGCCGTCTTCAGCGCGATGGTGAGGACCGCCGCTGCGATCGAAATCCAGGCAAAGCGGGTGAGGGAGGCGCGGTTCATGGTGGGCTGGGTTGCGCCCGGGGGGGGACAGCGTGCAGTCCGATGGGTGCGGGCCGTTGCCGCTTAGCGCAGGCTTACCGCGTCGGCCTTGGGGAAATCGGCCGGCACTGGTTGGGTCACCTTGCCGGTGGCGGCCCATTCGCAGCCGCGTTGCAGCGTGACGATGAAGCCGACGCATTTCATGGCTTCCGGCCCGTGGCCGATCATGGTGTGAAACACCCGGCCCTTGCCAAATTCGATGGCAATGAGTTGGGCCTCATGCTCGCCGCTGCCCCCAAACTTCGGATCGGCAAACGCCGTCGCCAAAATGGTCGCGTTTTTCGCCGGGCCACGCATAAAATCGTAAAGCTCGTCGCTGGCGTGCAGCCACTGGGCCGGCAGGCCGGCCATGATCGGATGCTTGGGCGCGCGGGTATCGAGCACAAACTCGTGCTGTGCGCCATGATGGCCCACTTGGCCGGGGCTGGTGTCGAGCACTTGCTTGCCATCCTTCCACCGCAGGTAGGCCCCGGACTTGTCGGTGCGCCCATACCAACCGCCGACGGCGGTCATTTCGTTGTAGGCCTGCCACTGGGGAAACGAATTGTCGGCGGCATGCTGCACCACCAGGCCGCCGCCACCGGCGACGTAGGCCTCAAACGCCTTGCGCGTGGCTTCGCCCCAATCCGCGCCGTTGTAATTCATCACAATGACCTTGTACTTGGTGAACTCCGGCTTGAACGCGGCCACCTCCGGACCGGTTCCACCGGGCACGGTCGCCACGTCCACCGCGAACAAGCCGCTGGCTTCCAGCGCCTGCTTCATCACCGGCGTGGTGCTTTTCCAGTCATGGTTGTTTTGGCCGTCGATGATGAGGGTCGGCAACGGGGCGGCCTGCCCGGACAGCAGGCTGGCGGCAAGCACTACAGCAGCAAGGAGTTTTTTCATGGCGCGACAAGTTAGAACAGTGCTGCCGGATGGCAAGCAAAATCCCCAGCCAGCCGGCTAACTCTTCGAGCCCCTCGCGAAGACCGGCTGCTGCCGTGACTGCCTGTTTGCGCTCAAGCCGCCCGCCACTCAGGTCAGCTTCTTGAGCGTGGGAAAATGCAGCCCGATCACATCGCCGTTGGCCAGGGCCATTTCCTCGACTTGGTCGCGGCTGGCCCAGATTTCCAGTTCGCCGCGGCGGCCGTGTTCGGGCACCACGCTGACGCGGGCAAACGGGCCGGCCACAAACAAATGACTGACCCGGCCGGTGACGTCCACCCCTTCTTCGGCGGCAAAACGCAGCTCGATTTCGTGCGGCCGGATGTAGCGACCATCGGGCAGCTTGTTGACCTCGCCGAGGAACTCGTACACGAACGAAGTGCGAGGCTCATCGTAGATTTGTTGGGGCGTGCCGGTTTGCTCGATGCGGGCATTGCGCATCACCACCACTTGGTCGGCGAGTTCCAGCGCCTCTTCCTGATCGTGGGTGACAAACAGGGTGGTCAGGTTGATTTCATCGTGAAACTGCCGCAACCAGCGCCGCAGTTCCTTGCGCACCTGCGCATCGAGCGCCCCGAACGGCTCATCGAGCAACAACACCTTCGGCCGGATCGCCAGCGCCCGGGCCAGGGCAACGCGTTGACGCTGGCCGCCGGAAAGTTCGTGCGGCCGGCGCTTGTCGAGACCCTCGAGCCTAACCAAATGGAGCAGCTCGGCCACCCGCTGGCGGATCTCGGCACGCTTCGGGCGCTGCGCAAACGGCATGACATCGAGCCCGAAGGCGATGTTTTGCGCGATGGTCATGTGCTTGAACAAGGCATAATGTTGGAACACGAAGCCAACCCCGCGCTTGCCCGCCGCCACTTCGCTGACGTCCTTGCCGTGAAACAAAATGCGCCCGCTGCCCGGGTCGGCGCACTCCAGCCCGGCGACTATGCGCAGCAGGGTGGTTTTGCCCGAACCCGACGGGCCTAACAACGCGGTCAGCGACCCGTCCGGCACCTCCAGCGAGATGTCATCGAGTGCGGTGTAGTTGCCGAACGCCTTATGGATGGATTGGATCGAGATCGACATGGGGGAGGGTGTGAGGGAGCGGGGATGCGGCGGTTAGGTGCGGCGGTTAGGTGCGGCGGGTGGCGCCCTGGTGGCTGATTTGTTCCACGGCGCTCTTGAGGCCGAGGGTGACGAGCGCGAGCAAGGCGAGCAAGGTGGCGCAGGCGAAGGCGGCGCTGAACTGGTATTCGTTGTAGAGCACCTCGACGTGCAGCGGCAGGGTGTTGGTTTTGCCGCGGATATGGCCGGAGACCACCGACACGGCGCCGAATTCGCCCATCGCGCGGGCGTTGCACAGCAGCACGCCGTAGAGCAGGCCCCACTTGATGTTAGGCAGGGTCACGCGGCGGAACATCTGCCAACCGCTGGCGCCGAGGGTCACGGCGGCCAGTTCCTGGTCGTTGCCTTGTGCTTCCATGAGCGGGATCAACTCGCGCGCGACAAACGGGAAGGTCACGAACACGGTGGCCAGGATGATGCCCGGCACGTCGAAGATGATCTTGAGATCGTGGGCGGCCAGCCACGGGCCGCACCAACCTTTGGCACCAAATAACAACACCCAGACCAGGCCGGCGATCACCGGGGAAACCGCAAACGGCAAGTCGATGAGCGAGATGAGCAGGGCCCGCCCGCGAAACCGGTGCTTGGTGACCGCCCACGCCGCGGCCAGCCCGAACACGGTGTTGAGCGGCACGGAGATGGCGGCGGCGAGCAGGGTGAGCCGCACCGCGGAGAGCGCGGCGTCGGTGTGCAGCGCGGCGAAAAACACCTCCGCCCCGCGCCGGAAGGCCTCGACAAACACGGCTAACAAGGGCAACAGCAGGAACAAGCTCAGCAGCAGCAGCGCCAGGCCGATGAGCAGCCAGCGGGCGGGTGCGGATTCAGTGGTGGGGCAACGGTGGGGCATGGGTTCAGCGTTTGTGCCAGTCGAGCTGGCGTTGCAGCAGGTTGATGAGAAACAACAGCGTGAAGGACACCAGCAACATGCCGGCGGCAATCACCGCGGCGTCGCGATATTTGTATTGCTCCAATTGCGAAACAATGAGCAAGGGCAGGATCTCGGTCTTCATCGGCAGGTTGCCCGAGATGAAAATCACCGAGCCGTATTCGCCGATGGCCCGCGCAAACGCGAGGGTGAAGCCGGTAACCAGCGCCGGCACCAAGGCCGGCAAGATCACCCGCCGGAACACCGTCCAGCGCCCGGCACCCAGCGTGGCCGCCGCCTCTTCCAGCTCGCTGCCCAGATCTTCCATCACCGGTTGCACCGTGCGCACCACAAACGGAAAGCCGATAAAGGTCAACGCAATGAACACCCCGAACGGACTGTACGCCCCTTGGATCCCCCATTTCGCCAGATACCCTCCCAACCAACCGTTGGGCGCATACAGGGATGTTAGGGTGATGCCCGCCACCGCCGTGGGCAAGGCAAACGGCAAATCCACCATCGCGTCGAGCAACCGCCGCCCCGGGAAGCGGTACCGCACCAGCACCCAGGTCACCAGCAAACCCACGCCCACGCTCACCGCCGCCGCCGCGGCGCTGGCCCCGAAGGTGAGCTTGGCGGCGGCCAGCACCCGCGGGGTCGAGAGGATGCGCCACCACTCGGCCGGCCCGAGCCCGCCGGCATTGAGGAACAAGGCGGCGAGCGGGATGAGGATGATCAGGCTCAGATAGGTGATGGTGAAACCCAGGGACAAGCCAAAGCCGGGGATGACGCGGTGGTTATGCATCGAGACAGAAGAGGGGGGGGTCGGAGGTCGGAGGTCGGAGGTCGGAGGTCGGAGGTCGGAGGTCGGAGGTCGGAGGGCGGAGGGCGGAGGGCGGAGGGCGGAGGGGTTGCTACTTCTCGGGCTGATAGACTTGATCGAACGTGCCGCCGTCGTCGAAGTGGGTCGCCTGCGCCTTGGCCCAGCCGCCGAACTCGGCATCGACGGTGATGAGCGGCAGGGGCGGCAGTTTGACGGCGTCCGGCGCCGCGCTCTGCGGCTTGCGCGGCCGATAGAAATGCTTGGCCGCGAGCGCCTGCGCGGCGTCGGTGTAGAGGAATTCGAGGTAGGCGCGGGCGGCCGCGGTGGTGCCGTGTTTGGCGGCGTTGGCTTCGACCACGGCCACCGGCGGCTCGGCCAGGATGCTTAGTGACGGATAGATGATGTCGGTTTTGCCGGGGAACTCGTGTTCAATCAGATAGGCCTCGTTTTCCCACGACAAAAACACATCGCCGATGCCGCGTTGGGCAAAGGTGGACGTTGAGCCGCGGGCGCCGGTGTCGAGGACCGGCACGTTTTTGAACAAACGGGTCATGTAGGCGAGGATCCGGGCGTGGTCCCCGTCGAATTGTTTGGCGGCCCAGGCCCAGGCGGCGAGATAGTTCCAGCGGGCGCCGCCGGAGGTTTTCGGGTTGGGCGTGATGACTTGCACGCCGTCCTTGACCAAGTCCCCCCAATCCTTGATGCCCTTGGGATTGCCCTTGCGCACCACCAGCACGATGGTCGAGGTGTAGGGCGCGCTGTTGTCGGGCAGCTTGGCCTGCCAGTCGCGCGGCAGCAGTTGCGCCCGCCTGGCAATCTCATCGATGTCGCCAGCCAAGGCCAGCGTCACCACATCGGCCTGCAACCCGTCGATGACCGCGCGGGCTTGTTTGCCGGAACCCCCGTGCGATTGCTCAATGGTGATCGCGGAGTCATGCGTGGTGAGCCAATGCTTGGCAAATGCCTGGTTGATGTCGGCATAAAACTCGCGGGTCGGGTCGTAGGAGACGTTCAACAAGGTCGTGCCCGACGCCGTGCGTTTGCCGCAGGCGGTGAGCAGGAGCAGCAGCGCGGCGGCAGTTAGCAGAGGAGGGATGGATTTCATGTGGGTTGGATTGTGGGTTGGATTGTGGGTTGTGGGTGAGGCGCTCCCGCAGGCCGCCAGGGGGCCGCCAGGGCAGGTGCCTTCACTGTCATATCTCCGGGAAAAAGCTCTCGGCCATCCCGGACAATCCGGCCAGGAAGCCGTCGGCGGCCTGCGCATTGCACCTGAGCTCATCCGGCTTGTCCTTGCCCGCAGCTGTGGCAAAGGGTGGCGATACCCCATCGCGGCGCATCTTGCTCAAGGTCACTTCCACCACTTGCGCCAGATTGTAACGGTCCAGAATCTTGGCGATGGCGTTGCGCACGTCGATCATCAGCATGCGCAACCCGCAGTGGGCCTCATCCGGGCAGGTGCAGCGCTGGTAGGCGGTCTCGCTCGCGCATCCAATCGGCGCCAATCGCCCGTCGACCAAGCGCACCAGATCGCCAATCCGCAGCGTCGCCGGGTTGGCGGCCAGAATGTAGCCGCCGAGTTTGCCGCGGCGCGTCTCCACGATCCCTGCCGCCCGCAACTCTTGTAGAATCCGTTCCACATATTTCAGCGGCAAGCGGTTGGCTTCCGCCAATTCCGCCCCGCCGACAGAGGGACGCCCCAGCGCCGCCGCTATCCCCAGATGGATCAAGGCGCGCAACGCGTATTCGGCTTTTTTCGAGAGGTGCATGAGTTAATGTCGACCAATTGGTAGGAGATGCAAGCCGGCTCGGCAAGAAAAAATCCCGGCAATCGAGATATTTGTTTAATCCATTGCAGGTGAGCATGGAATGATGCCACCTCGATGGATTCAAAGAAAGCGGCTCGATCTGCCAACCCGTCGGGCGGGGCAAGCGCAATCCTGCAATGATTGCAGGGTGTCCGCATAAGTTGCAGGATATCGCGCCTGCCCGGGCCTCGTGGCAGCGGGCGCAATCCATTTGGGAGCACGGGAAATGATGAATCCCGGCCATCTTGGCACGGCGATTGCGGCTGGGTGAGGATGTGACCGCCCTGAGCCGGAGCATCCCGTTGCTCACCGCGCCCCGATCCCATGACACAGATACCCCCATCCAGCCGCCAAGGGGGGGGATGTGGGGATTTGGCAGGCGGCGGCCCGGCCGGACCTAACAAGAACGGCGCGCCCGCGACAAGCGGTGACGCCTCGCCCTTGGCTGTTGCCGACCGATGCGATGCCGCCACTCGATTGGATTATCTGCTGGCACCGGCCTTGAAGTATTTCCAGGTCGGGATGAATCAGGCGGCCCACGAGGCGATCGGCAGAATCCCGCCGGCGCTGCGCGCGACGAGGGAGGTTCTAACACTCCAGGCGTTCATCTGCCAGGAAGCCGGCGGGTGGCTACTCCTGTGTGACGTGGCAAAGGTGTTGGTGAGGGATTGGCCTAACGACTCGCAGCACTGGATATGGCTCGCCGATGGCACCCGCCACCACCATACCTTGGCCGCTGCCGAACAGGTGCTGCTGGCCGCCCTGCTCCTGCACGAATCCGAACCGATGATCCATTTCGGCCTGGCCTGCTATGCGGCACAGGCCGACAAGCTGGATGAGGCGCGCGGGCACCTCATCCACGCAGCGAGGCTGGACCCGCACTGCCGCATGCTGGCCTTGGACGCCCCGGACCTCGCACCGCTATGGGCAGCCCTCGGCAATACTCCACCTGCCAGCGGCACCTGACCGCAAGGCTCATCACCTCACGCTCCCGCTCACGTCTGGCAATTCCCGGGCGTGGAGCATCAACTCCGGGGTGGTGCGGTAACCGAGTTTTTCCATCAGGCGGGCCTTGTAGGTGCCGATGGTCTTGGGGCTGACGCCGAGGTTGTCGGCGATGGTCTTGTTGCTCAGGCCGCGGCCGAGCATGGCATAGACCTGCATCTCGCGGGTGCTGAGCTGCTCCATGGCGGTGGGGGGCGGGCCGGGGTTGGCCACGTTTTCCAGCACCAGCGCGGTCATGGTTTCACTCAGCGCCAGCTGCCCTGTTAGAACCTTGCGGATGGCCGCCAGCACGCTCTCAATGGGAGTGTCCTTCATCAGGTAGCCGCGCGCGCCGGCTTTGAGCAGGCGCTGCGCATAGACCTGCTCGTCACACACCGAGAGCACCAGCACGGGGCGCAGCCCGCCGCGCGCTTGGAGTTGTTCGAGCAACGTCCAGCCGCTGCCGTCCTTGAGGTTCAAATCCAGCACGATGAGGTCGGGCGCGGCGGCCCGCGTTTTCTCCAACGCCTCGTGCCAGCCGTCCGCCTCGCCGCACACCTCCAGATCGGCTGTCGCGGCGATGGCCTGGCACAAGCCGCCGCGCATCAGCGGATGATCATCGACGACCAGAATTCGTTTGCGGGTGTTCATAAAAAGGGCTCTTTTGTTAGGGGCAGGATCAATTCCAGCACGGTTTGGTTGCGGCCGTTGTAGCGCAGATCCAGCACGCCGCCCAGCAAGCTGGCACGCATGCGCATTTGGTGCATGCCCAGCCCGTCGCGGCGCAGGGCCGCATCCACCAACGGAATGCCATCATTGCTCACCGACACGGCGAGGCGGTGGGGTTCGCGCACCAAGTCGATCCAGACGTGAGCGGCCTTGGCGTGTTTGACGGCATTGGCGAGCGCCTCGCGGATGATGCGGTAGAGGTGGACGGATTGTTCGTGAGTTAGAAAATCCAGGTCCTCGCAGATATTGGTTTCCGTTTCGGTGTGAAACATCTCGTTGGTGCGGCGGGCGAGCGTTTCGAGCGCCTCTGGCAGCGTTTGCACCTCGAGTTCATGGAGGGTGAGGGAATGCGAGTAACTGCGCGCCACCCCGGCGAGCTGCGCGGCGCGCTCACGGATCCGGCCGAGCGCCTCGCAGCTTGACGGGTCGCAGTGGTCGTGGCTTGGCATGGCCGTTTCCGCCAGCCGCGACAGGCCGATGAGGTCCTGGCAGAGGCTGTCATGAATGTCCTGGCCGATGCGTCCGGCCTCGCTTTCCGCGGCGGTGAGCGCCTCATTGGTGGCCTGCCGCAGTTCCGCCTCCCGGCTGACCACCAACGCGGCGAGGAGTTGATTGGCACCGTGCAATTCGGCCTCGGTTGCCTTGAGGCGGGTGATGTCGTGGGCCACGCCCACATAGCCGATGATCCCGCCATCCTGCTGCTTGACCGGGATAATGGTGGAGGTGTGCCAGAACAAGCGGCCATCGGCATGGATCACCCGGTATTCAATACCGCCCTCCGCTTCGCCCGTGCCCACGATGCGCCCCAGAAACGCAAAACAGGCGGGGTGGTCGTCAGGATGCACAAAGTGGCTGAAGCTGTGCCCCACCACCTCCTCCGCCGCATGCCCCAACACGCGCGGCCAGTTGGCCGAAACATAGGTCATCGCCCCGTCCGGCAGGATCGTATAGATGATCGCCCCGGCGTGGTTGAGCAACAAATCGTTGCGCTCCTTGTCATCGAGGGAGATGGAGGTGAGCTGCACGCCGCCGACCATGGCCAGCCACCCGCAATTGCGCAAGGGCGGAGTGGGGAATACTCAGCGCAGGCGGCCACGGGTAATCCGTTGTCTCATGTGGACCCCTAATCTTGCAGGGTGAGTTGGAAGTGGCGTTTCGCGGCAAAGCGGAAGGCGCGGAAGCCGCGCTCGTCGAGAGTTAGCCACGAGATAGAACATGGGCTTCATTTGGCACGCCAGTTATTGCGCTTGATCGCGGTGCGCAAGGCATCCACTGGGGCGGGCGCAGTGGGGCCCGAGTCAAGGCACCCTACGAACTCACTGGCCCGCTCGCCGAAAGCAGCTTGGTCGAATTCACGCGCCAGAAGTTCGCGAATGAAGTCGGATTCGGTTTTGTGGAGCCGCGTTGCGCGTGCCTTCAAGTTGTCCCGCTGGGATTGAGGCAAGCGGATGGTGATCGTTGAAGTTTTCATGGCGGAAAAATACATCATGCACGACGTGACGCAAGACGAATTCTTCGGCTCTGGCATCTTGTGAGCAAGGCTTACAAATCGTGTAGTCCCAGGCCTACAAATCCGCTTCTTTCTGGGCATTTGCCTACAGAAAAATCAGCCTAGGCCTACAGAAAAATCAGTGAATTTATACTTTGGTACAATCTTATATCAATGGCGTTTCCCCCATGCATGGGAACGCCGCACTGATCTAACATGAAGCCCCCATGAAACCCCGCACCACTCTGCTCGCCCTCTGGGCCGCCAGCCAACTCGCCGCCCAGGCCCAGGTCGGCATCGGCACCACCACGCCGGATGCCAGCGCCCAGCTCGACATCACCTCGACCACTCTGGGTTTCTTCCTCTCCTCTTCCTTTGCGTCTTTGCGCCTTTGCGCGAGGCATTCTTCACTCCCCGGCCCCCTGCGACAACCATTGACCCCGCTGCCAATTCCATTCATCCCAATTAAGAGTTATCTCGCGCAAAGCCGAAAAGGCGCAAAGTTTTTCAGAATTTAAAAATCCAAATGCTTCAGGCCCATGCATCAAGGACATTCCACTCCCTCAAACCTCCCCCAAAACATCCCCTCTTCCTTTGCGTCTTTGCGCCTTTGCGCGAGGCATTCTTCACACCCCGGCC
>CAIZNN010000116.1 GCA_903934285.1 Akkermansiaceae bacterium
GAATTGGCCAGCGTGGTTTCGACGTGGTTGTGCATGTGTTCGGTGGCGCCGGTGGCGCGCAAACGCAGCACATGGTTGGCCGGATTGGTCGGGTCGGTGATGATCTGGGCGTCGCTGTGGTTGCCGAGAAACCGCCACCCGCCGCTGCCCGACTCGAAGTTGCCGCCGCTGACCAGGGACACCGCGCCGGACCCGGGGTTTTCGGTCACGGTGATGTCGTCGAGCAAGACCTCGCCGGCATCCAGCAACCCGAAGATGAATTCGCGCCACTGGTTGTCCGGGCCGACCGCGCTGGCGGCGGCGACGCCCTGATAGGTGATGGTTTGCCACGTGCGGCGGGCGCTTTCGTCACTGGCGGCCCAGGCTTCCGGCAGCGAATTGTCGGCGTGCGCGTCGCGCAGTTCAAGAGTGGAGCCACCGCCGTCAGGAGTGGCCGGCCAGCGCCCGCCATCGACATAGCTCACCTCGTCGGCCGGGTTGCCGGCGGCGTCGAGCAAGCGGATGCGCTGGCCTTTGCCTGAGAGCTTGCCCGTCCACGGGCCGAGCAGGGTGGCGCCGGCGGCGGCTGGGACGAGCCCTGGATCGCGGGCCACGACCAAGCAGGCGCCGGGTGCCAGGGTGGTGCCGGCGGGAAACACATAACTCGGTTCGGTGGCGAATTTCCACCCGGCCAGATCGACGGTGGCCGCGCCGCGGTTATACAATTCGATCCACTGTTGTGGCGAGGGCAGGGCCGGGGTAGTGGCAACCTCCTCCAGATCGGGCGCCTTATAACAAATTTCATTGATCACGATGTCAGAGGTCAGGGCGAATTGATTCGCGCCGCCGGGGGTCGCCACCGCCGGGCTGAGCCATTGGCCGGGATAGCTGTCGCTGCGGCCAGCGGCGGTGGTGGCCACCACCCGCGCATCGGCGATGGTCGCGTCCGGCGCATGCAGCACGATCTTGTCACCCGCCACCGGGAGGTAGCCGAGCTCGGCCTGGCTGAAACTAACAAGTCCGCCGCCGCCCACCGAGGATGCCGGCAACGCGAAGCTGGCGCCACCGGCTATGGCCAGCGAGTAGCCTGCGGTGGAAAGCAGCGTGGTGCCGCCGTTGCGCAGTTCGATGAAAAAACCCGCATCGTTAGATCCGGCGATTTCATGCAGCGCAAAGCCCTGCTGCTGCGCAGGATCCGGCGGCGCCTCGGTGGCTTCCAGGCTGGCGGCAAAAAACGCGCCGGGGTCCGCCGCGGCCTTGTGCAGCGACACGGCCAGCACGTTGGTGCCGGCCACCAGAATCCCTGCGGGCAGGGCTTGGAAGCCACTGGCCAGCGGTTGCGCGATGTTGGCTAGCGCCGCCGTGGCATGGGTCACCGTGCCCGCGGCAAGATTCGTCCGCGCCAGTTCCTGCCCGTTCAGATAGAACACCGCCCCGTCGGCCACGGTGTGATCGAGGCGCAATGCCGTGCGCGACGGATCCCCGGTGAAACTGAAGGTCTTCCTGAAATAACTGGTGGTCGCGGCGGGCGCCAGCAAGGTCCGCACGGTGGTGTTAGGGAAGGCGGTGTCAAGACCGTGGCTCGCTTCGAGGTAGGCCCCAACGGCCCGGAAATCGTCGTCTGTCAGGGCGTTGCGGTAAACCAACAACTCGGCGATGTCGCCGTCGAAACCGATGTTGAGTCCCTGGCTGACCCCCGTGCCGTGGCACCCGATGACCACGGGCTGCGGGGTGAGGTTGTGCCCGTCGTCGGCGACCACGCTTTCCATCACGCCATCGACCCAGATTTCGAAGCGTGCGGCGCTGGGATTGCGCCGCAGCGCGACGATCTGAAACCGGGTGGTGGACACCGGCGAGGTGGACAGCGGGCCGCCGAGGCCGCCGCCGGCATCGTCGCGTTTTTGAAAACCATAACGGTTATTGACCACCTTGAGTGAAGCCAGCGGGGTGTCGTTTGTGGTGATGTTACGGTCGAAGATATAGGCGCCATCGCCGCCGGTGATCGATCCGCTCAGCGGCACCGAATTGGCCTTGCAGACGATGAAATAGGCAAACCCCGACGTCGGGGTGATGCCCGGGGCCAGGGCCGTCCGGTATTCATCACTGCCATCGAAACGCACCACCGGTTGCAAGGTGGGTGTGACATTCGTGCGATAGGTCGGGTTGCCGCCGGCGACGGCATTTTGCGCCGCCCCGTCAGCGGTGGCGGCATCCGACCATTGGCTGAAGGATGCGCCATTGGCGACCCCGGTGATGGCGCCGGCGCGGTAGCGTTCCACCAGGTTGGCGGTGATGGTCAACACCGGCGCGGCGCTGGACGTCCCGAACATCGCCTGGCCCGTCGCCCATGACGCGTCGTCGAATCCGACGCTGGTCCAGGCGGCGGCGGGCGCCGTGTTAGAATCATTGAAGCGCCAGATGGAATCCGCCCCGGCAAAGACATGCCGCAGCGGCACCCCGGCCAGCGGGAAGTTTGCCGCGGCGGGCGTGCCGCCCGGCGCGGCGCTGGCGGTCCAACTCCCGGCGCTGGCCGAGTCGGTCCCGGCAAGGCGTTTGGCCA
>CAIZNN010000117.1 GCA_903934285.1 Akkermansiaceae bacterium
AGGAACGGGACTTGCCAAAGTCCCGTGACAAAAAAGGACACGGCACTTTGGCAAGTGCCGCTCCATGTGCGTCCCTGCCGCATGGCCGGGACGTTCTCCCCAAACGGCCCGGCAAGGAACGGGACTTGCCAAAGTCCCGTGACAAAAAAGGACACGGCACTTTGGCAAGTGCCGCTCCATGTGCGTCCCTGCCGCATGGCCGGGACGTTCTCCCCAAACGGCCCGGCAAGGAACGGGACTTGCCAAAGTCCCGTCGCAAAAGGACACGGCACTTTGGCAAGTGCCGCTCCAGGTGCGTCCCTGCCCGGCATCGTCGCGACTTCGCCACCATTTTCTGCAAGCGAACCTCAGATAATTGAAAGATCGCTCGGAAATTGAGCGTCATATCACGCCATCGCTTCAGAAAAATTCCTCCCGTCCAACCGCGCAGCCACCATGAAGAAATCCACCCTGTTGTTGAGCATCGCGCTATCGTTTGGCGCATGTGCCGCGGAACCTGGCACCGGTGCCACGCCGGCCACGCCGGCTCTGGCGGCGCCCATCAGCCTGCGCTCGTTGCTGGCGGAAATGAGCGACCGCGACACCACCGCGAAATGGCCGGTGCCGGCGTACACGCTCAAGCAGGCCAGCAGTTACGACCGCAAGAGCACCAATCCGGCCGATGCGGCGACGTGGTTTGCCAACTACGACAGCGGGGAGTTCATCCGGATTGAAGAAACCAACCAGCGCCGCGAATGGGTCATCATGGAACACAACGGACCGGGGGCTGTCACCCGCATGTGGCTGCCGTTGGAACCGACCAAAGACCAGCAAATCATCCGCTTCTACTTCGACGGCGCCACGACCCCGGCAATTGAGGTGCCGTTCAATGAATTGATGAGCGGCCGCGGGTTCGTCAAGCCGCCGCTGGCGTTTGTGGCGGCCAACGAAAGCGACCTGCGCAACCAACTCAAGGCCGCGCCAAAGGTGCTCCGCGGCGTCGCCGGCGACCTCTACCTGCCGATTCCGTTTGCCCGCAGCTGCAAAATCACCCTCGACCAAGTGCCGTTCTATTACATCGTCAATTACCGCGCCTATGCGCCCGACGTCCCGCTGGAAACCTTCAGCATGGCCGGCTACGAAAAGGCGCAAACCGCCTTGGCCCAAGCCGGCGAGGCCTTGCTCGCCGCGCCGGATTTCAAGGTCGGCGCGGCCGGCCAGCCGACGACCCTTGCGCCCGGCGAAGAACTCGCCCTCAAGCTGCCAGCCGGCGCCGCCGCGGTGCGCAACCTCCGCGTGCAAATCGAGCCCACGGCCGCGCCCCAAGCCTTGCGCTCCATCGTGCTGACGGCCGAGTTCGACGGCGAAGCGGCCATCTGGTGCCCCATCGGCGAGTTTTTCGGGGTTGGTGCGCGGCTCAATCCGGTGCAGGATTGGTTCCGCACCGTGACGGCGGATGGCGCCATGTTTTCGCGCTGGGTCATGCCCTATCAAAAGGCGGGCCGTTTGGCGCTCAAAAACCTGGGCAATGAGCCCGTCACGGTTTCGCTTGCTGCGCTCACCACGCCGTGGCGGTGGGACGAGCAGTCCATGTTGTTTCACGCCAACTGGCGTTTCCAGAGCGCGATCAACACCGCGCCCCCATCCGAATGGAACTACATCGAGATCCACGGCCGCGGCGTGTATGTGGGCGACACCCTCACCGCCTTCAACCGCAGCGACCTGTGGTATGGCGAAGGCGATGAGCACGTCTATATCGATGGGGAAAGCTTCCCCTCGCACCTCGGCACGGGCACTGAAGACTACTACGGCTACGCTTGGGGCATGACCGGGTTTTTCAGTTCGCCGTTCATCTCCCAGCCGCAAAACGACGCCCCCAAAGGCTGGAAAGGGTTCACCACCACCTCCCGCGTGCGCTTGCTCGATGCCATCCCACTGCGAACCTCGCTCAAGTTCGACATGGAAATCGGGCACCATACCAGCACCCAGTTGGATTATGCCGTGGGCATGTTCTGGTATGCCCGGCCGGGTGCTACCCACAACCGGCCGCCGGAACCGGCGGCTGCCGCCCTGCCGCTGGCCTCCCTGCCCGCCGCCGGCCAAAAACGCCCACCGCTGAAAATTGCCGGCGCACAGGAAGGTGAGGCTCTGGAGATGGTTGCCCGCAGCCCGGGGTTGGTGGCCGGGGTTCAAGACTTGCGCGACGGCGGCGGCGGCTGGAGCGGCGATGCCCAGCTCTTTGTGCAAGCGCAAAAGCCCGGCGACTTTGTGGAAGTGGCCATTGCGGCGCCACAACCGGGGGCCAAGACGATCATCCTTCATGCCACCAAGTCTTCCGATTACGGGGTGATCCGGTTTTCCGTGAACGGCAAGCCCGTCGACCCCAACTTCGACGGCTTCGCCTCGCAGCCGATTCCCTCCGGACCCATCAACCTCGGCGTCCACCAACCGCAGGACGGCAAATTCATTCTCCGCGCCGAAGTGGTTGGCACCCATCCCGCGTCCACCGGCAAACGCTATTTCTTCGCCATCGATTGTATCACCCTACAGGCACCATGAATCCCATCACCCCCCGCACCCCCATGACCCAACCCCAACTAACAAGAGTGCCGCAAGCGGCACGCTCCTGTCGCACCCTCGCTGCCGGAGCGGCCTTGGTGCTCGCCTGCGGGCTCACCACCGCGGCGGCCCAGCAAACCCCTCCCACCAGCGACTTGGCGGGGCAATTTGCCGTCCCGCCGATGGCCACACGGCCGCATGTGTGGTGGCATTGGATGGGCCCGGATTTCTCGCAATCGGGGATCACCAAAGACCTCGAGGCCATGCACGCGAGCGGCATCGGCGGCGCCACCATTTTCAACCTCGGCGCGGAAATCGGCAATGTCCCGTGGCCGCAACAGACGTATCGCAGCGATGCCTATTGGGACGCCATGCGCCATACCATGGCCGAAGCCAAACGCCTCGGCATGCAAATCACCCTGCTCGGCACCCCAGGCTATTCCACCACCGGCGGCCCGTGGATCGGCCTGGAGCGCGGCATGCAGCGGGTGGTCTGGAGCATCACCGAAACCGAGGGCGGCAAACCACTCGTCCTGGCGCTGCCGGCCATCGGCGGCGGCGCGTTGGGCCGCCCCATCGCGGTGATGGCGCTGCCGGTCAAGGAGAATGCTAGCGTCAAGGAGGTGGTGGATGTCACCGCCATGACCGATGCCGCGGGCACCTTGACGTGGCAGGCACCGCCAGGGAAATGGAAGATCTATCGGTTCGGCTACGCGCCCACCGGCAAGGCGCCCCACCCGATCCCCGAAGACTTGGTCGGGCATACCTTTGAAGTGGACAAAATGAACACCGAAAACAGCCGGTACAATTGGCAGAATGTGTTAGATCCGATCAAGAAGCATCTTGGCGCGTACGTAGGCACGACCTTGAAAAGCATCTCCATCGACAGCTACGAATCGGACATTCAGAATTGGACGGCGGGTTTCAGGGAGGAGTTCATCAAGCGCAAGGGCTACGATCCCGTGCCCTGGATGGTGACGCTGGTGTCACCCATGATCACTAACTGGTTTTTTGATTCAGCCAGGCACCCTAACACCTCGGGGGCGGGGCTGGTGCTGGGCAGCGCTGAGGAGACCAAACGATTCGAGTGGGATTACCGCGATGTGATCAGCGGGCTGTTTTTCGACAACGGTTGGAAAGTTGCCAGCGAGATGTGCCACGATGCGGGTCTGCAATATTGGCACGAGTGTTACCGTGGGCCGTTTGACCGCAATCAAGGGGTCACCGCCTCGGACATCCCGATGGTCGAGTTTTGGACCGAAAAGGGCAACCAGAACGCGCCCTCCATTTTTCCCGGTGACGTCGCCGCGGCCCAAGCCGCCGGCAAACCCATCGTCGCCTCCGAGGCGCTCTCCGGCGACCCCACCAAGAGCAAGTGGACCGAAGATCCCGCGTTCGTGAAAATCTTTTGTGACGAGGCCTATGCCCAAGGGGTCAACCGGTTCATGGTGCACCATTGGACCCATCAACCGTTTGACGACAAATACCAACCGGGGCGGACCATGTTTGCGTGGGGCACGCACTTTGGCCGGAATCAGACATGGTATGAGCCGGGCAAGGCGTTTTTCGCTTACTTGGGGCGTTGCCAGACGCTGCTGCAACAAGGCGAGCGGGTCATCGATTACCTGTGCATGGACCAGTTGGACGGCGAAGCGGACCTGGTGGCCAAGGACGTGTTTCTGCAAAGCGACATCAAAGTGAAGGACGGCAACATCGTGTTGCCCACGGGCCGCAGTTATGCCTTCATGGTGTTTCCGCGGGATGGTGAAATGCTGCCCGAGGTGGCGCTGAAAATCAAAGCCCTGGTGGCGGATGGCGCTACAGTCGTCTCAACCCGGCCTAGCAAATCGCCCAGCCTGAAGGACTATCCGCAATGCGAG
>CAIZNN010000118.1 GCA_903934285.1 Akkermansiaceae bacterium
CACCATCCTCGACGCCAACGGCCTCATTCTCCTCGATTTCACCTACACCGACAACGCGCCGTGGCCGGCGGCGGCCGATGGCGGCAGCGCTGGCTTGCACCTCATCGGCGGCTCCGCCGCTGACCCGCGCAATTGGTTTGCGTTTGCCCCGGACCCCGGCCAGATCATCGCCGACCATGACGGCGACGGCCAGGACGACAGCTACGAATGGCTCGCCGGGACCGACCCGACCTCGGCCGCGAGTTTCTTCCATCCCACCATCGCCGCCATGCCAGCCGCCGCCGGCTTCACCCTGACCTTCCCCGTGGCGGCCGGCCACCGCTACCGGATCGAGCGCTCCGCCGACTGCCTCCAATGGCAGCCCCTCGCCGCCGGGATCACCGCGACCCAATCCGGCACTGCTACCATCAACGATTCCGCTCCCCATCCAGCTTGCGGCTTCTACCGCGTCGCCGCCTCGTTTGCGCCCTGATGGCACTGTTTCACCCGCGGCGGCGGATGCCGAGCAGGGCCATCCCGCCGAGGACGAGCAGCGCGACGGACGGCTCGGGAATAAACACCGCAAAGCTTTGTTTGCTGGCGCCACTACTCCATTCGTTCGGCCTGCCGAAGGTGTCCGTGCTGCCATCGTTATACGCCGAGGTGAGCGTGATGGCCGGCGATGGATCGGCTTCCAGCTTGAAAATCTCGGTCGCACTCACCCCGCTGCCCGGATACCCGACATGCCCTTCGCCGGCCGGCCCGCTGATGGTCGCGCCGCTGGAGTCCTGAATCAGGATCTGCGTGTTTCTCTCATCGATGGGAAAACTGGCGTCGTTCAAGGCCCAGCTGGCGTCGATGTAGGTGGTGTCGCCCGCCCAGATATTGGTGTGGCCCCAGCCTTCGGTGAGAAAATTGTCGGTCCCGAGGATGCTGGTGGCGGCACCTGTCGGGCCTGTGTTGTCCTCGCAGAACGTGATGATGGTCCCGGCCCGCACACTGCTCCAATAGGTGTCCGTGCTCAATTTGACATACCCTTGCTGGATCGTCCCGTTGTTATCGACGCGGAATTGCCATCCGCGCATATCCACCGTCGAGGACGAGGTCCCCTCACCCACCACCACCACCTCGAACCAATCGCCGTCCGGCGTGGAGCCGGTGGCTCTGCAATTGATTTCATTGACGATGGCGGTGGAAGCGAACGCCGGAGCGGACAACCCGGCCAAGGCGCAGACAAAGCGGCAGCAGCGTGTTTTCATAAGTACTAGGTAGTTGGTCGCGGTGGGGACGCGGGTTTGATAACATTGGCGCCACATCGAACCCATCCGCTAGATAAATGCCAGGGGCAAGCGCCGTTCGCCTACCGGCGAGCGGCGAGCGGAGGTTGCCGGGTCTGCGGAGCCATTGCAAGTATTATCTGTTCGCCCACGCGGCGCCCAACCCCGTGGCAAGCCGGCCCGTGGCAAGCCGGCCCGTGGCAAGCCGGACCGTGGCAAGCCGGACCGTGGCAAGCCGGACCGTGGCAAGCCGGCCCGTGGCAAGCCGGACCGTGCAGGCGCGGCGGCGGCGCGCGGCTTGTTAGAAAAAAACCCTCCGCGGTTGTTGTGCTTTGCGCATGCTGGCGTGCTTTATGCTTTTCGTTGCGGCGGCGGCTGGCTAAGGTCCGGGCATGAACGGCTCGGTGCAAGCGCGGCTCGACGAATTCATCCGGCACAAGGGACTGCGCCGGACGGCGCAGCGCGAAGTGATCGTCAAAGCAGTGTTTTCCAAAGACGAGCATTTTTCGGCGGAGGAATTGTTTGAGCGGGTGCGCATGACCTGCGCCAACACCTCGCGGGCGACGGTGTATCGGACGCTCGGGCTGCTGGTCGAGGCCGGGCTGTTGCGCGAAATCGATCTGGGCGACGATCAAACCACCTACGATCCGAACTTTCTGGACAAGCCGACACACAATCATCTGGTGTGCATCGATTGCGGGCGGGTGGTGGAGTTTGAGGATGCGCAACTCGGCGAGTTGACCGCATGCGTGACCCAGCGCCTCGGGTTCAAGCCGATCCGCCAGGCGCTCAAGATCGAGGCGACGTGTGAGCAATTGCGCAACCACGGCCGCTGCCCGAACCTCATTGCCGCGCGCCTGTCCGGCAAACGCCTGCGCAAGAAAAGGTGAGCAAAATCCCGGGCCGCGTCCATTCCTGCTTGGAATCCGCACTGATTGCGCCCACCTTGGGGGCGTTCCCCTGCCCCCACCCATGAATTCCGGACTTCGCCGCTTGCTGGCATTGTCAGCAGTTTTCGCCATTGCCTTTATCTCCGTCACCGCGCTGCGCGTGTGGCGCGCGGGTGGCGGCTGGCGCGATGTGCTTCCGAGTCTGGCGCACCCTGCGGGGCGCTTCCGCCCGGAGACCTTCACCCTGCCGGAGCACTCGCCCCTCGATCTCAAGGATACCGGGCTGCTCACCCGCCTCAATGAAGAATACGCCCGGCTCACCGAGGCGGTGGTGCCATCCGTCGTGAGCATCGACACGGCCGGGGTGCGCACCGAGAAGTTGTTAGACGGGTGGGGCCGCTCGCAGATCCGCCGCTATCCGACCCAAGGGCAGGGCTCGGGCGTGATTGTCACCAAGGAGGGCCACGTCATCACCAACCACCACGTGATTGCCGGCCAGCAGCAGATTCAAGTGACGCTGCACAACGGCAAGACCTATCCGGCCACGTTGATCGGGGAGGACAGCCTGCTGGATATCGCGGTGCTCAAGATTGAAGGCGAGCCGCCGTTTGTGCCATTGAAACTTGGGGATTCGTCGCAGGTGCGGGTGGGGCAACTGGTGTTTGCGATTGGCAATCCGTTCGGGCTGGGGGAGACCGTGACCCAAGGCATCATCTCGGCCAAGGAGCGCTCATTATCGGACAACCAGCGCGACCTGTTTCAAACCGATGCCGCCATCAACCCGGGCAATTCCGGCGGGCCGTTGGTCAACCTGCGCGGCGAAATCATCGGCATCAACGCCGCCATTTATTCCAAGGACCGGGAAAACCCCGGATTTCAAGGCGTGGGATTCTCCATTCCAGCCAACGACGTCAAAGACGCGCTGTTTCAAATCCTCGAGCGGGGGCGGCCGGTGCGCGGGTTTTTGGGTGTGCAAATGCGCGACCTGGATCCGGCCGTGCGCTCGGCCATCAACTTCGACGGGGCAAGCGGAGCCGCCGTGCTCGGGGTGTCACCCGGCTCGCCCGCCGAAGCCGCCGGCCTGCAACCTTGGGACGTGGTACTCAGCTACAACGGCGAAGCGATCCACTCGACCTCCCAACTCATCGCGATGGTGCAGCGCAGCCGCGCCGAGCAATCGGTCACCCTGCAGATTTGGCGGCGCGGCCAACAACTCGAACTCAAGGCCAAGATCGCGGAAAGCACCCCGACGCAGGCAGGCACACCCACGCCGGGCGATGGCAAGGCGCAAGGGCGCAACCGCGATCCCAAACAAGTGCTGCAGATCATCGGCATCGCGGCGCGCAACCTGGCAATGGAGGAGGCACTGCGCGGCTTTCGCGGCGCGGTGGTCACCCAAGTCGCGGCCAACTCGCTGGCCGATGGCCGGGTCCAACCGGGCGACCTGATCCTCGCCGTCAACCAGGCCCAAATCACCGACGCCAACGAGTTTTTCATCCACCTCGCCGCCTCCGCGGCGGTGCAGGCCACCAGCCTGCAGATCTTGCGTGACGGCAAGCAACTGCGCGTCAAGTTGCCGGCCCTGCCCACCGCGCCCTAAGGCCGAGCTCACCCCCCCGCGCCGCGGCGGCGGGTGACTCGCGTGCCATCCTTGACCGCATCGGGCGGATGCAGCAGCACCTCGGTGCCCACCTCAAGGCCCGCCAAAACTTCAGTTAGGCGCCCGTCGGAGCGGCCGGCGGTGACGGTGGTGGCGAGCGCCTTGCCATCGCGAAAGACGAAAGTTTTCCAGACATTGCCTTCGCGAAACAACGCCCCGGCCGGCACCACCTGCACCTCGTCGCGGTGCCAGATGGCCACCCGCACCTCCACCCGGAAGCGGTCGCCCAGCGCCTTGGCGGCCGGCGGCGGATCGATCAGGTCACACAGCACGAGCACCCGCTGCTCCTCGACGCCCAGCGCCGACACTTTGGTGAACGCGGCCGGTTCGATGCGGCGGACGCGCCCGCGGAGTGGCGCCTCACCACCCCATTGCTCGATCTCCACGGCATCGCCCGGCTGCATCGCCACCGCATCGCGCGACAGGATTTCGGCTTCAACTTCCAAGTCCTGGGGGTCGCCCACCTCAAGGATGGGCTGCCCCGGCACAACCACCATCTCACTCTCCTGCAGCACCTTGAGAACGCGCCCGGCCACCGGCGACTTGACCTCCACCACCCCACCGGCCGTGCCCACCTCCGGCCGCGCCAAGGCCGCGCGCGCCTGCGCCAACCTGAAGTCGTTGACCTGTATCGAAAATTCGATGGCGCGCACTTCGGCGGCTTTGATCGACGCCTCGCCCTCGGCGCGGTCACGCTCGGCCTGCGACACGGTGCCGCTGCGCCGGACCGCGCGGAAGCGGGCGCGATCCGCCTCGGCCAATTGCAGCGCGGCGCGGGCCGCTTCCAGCGATTGGGCGGCTTGCTTGCCGGCGGCTTGGCGCAGCGACACCTCGGCTTCCGCCTGCTCGCGGGAGCGCGGATCTAACAATGGCGCGGCCGCCGGCTCAATCACGGTGAGCACCGTCACGCCGGCCTGCACCTCATCGCCGGGTTTGAGCGGCACCCGGCGCATCCTGCCGGCCACCGCCGCGGCCACCACATAGCGGTTGCGGATGCGGGTTTTGCCTTCCTCGGACACCCGCACGGTGAGCGGCGCGCGACTCACCGTGGCCGTCTCCACCAGCACGGGTTTGGGCCAAAACCCCCAGCCGACCAGGGCTAACAACAGCAACGCCGCCAGCCACGGCAGGAGGCGGCGCAAGCGATGTTTGCCGGAGGAATTGCGCCGCACATCCCATGGGGCGGTGGCGGCGGGAGAGGCGGAAGGAGAGGTGGCCATGGGCTTGCGGGCTGAGTCTAGCCGATCAATCGCGGGCTTTCAAGACCCCAACCAGATCGAGTTTGCCCACCCTGCGGCCGACCATGGCAAACGACAGGGCCGCCGCAGCCAGCACCACCGTGATGGCCAGGGCATAAGTGGCGGGATTGATCACAATCGGCATGCGCACCGTTTCGGTGCTGAACGAAGCCATGATGAGCATCGCCAGGCCGCGCCCAAACAGCAAGCCGAACGGCAAGGCCAGCATCACCAAAATCGCCAACTCACCAATCAGCACGCCACGCACTTCCGCCAGACCAAACCCCACCACCCGCAAGGTGGCCAACTCCCGGCTGCGCTCGGACAGGGCAATGCGCGCGCTGTTGTAAACCACCCCGAAGGCGACGATCACCGCCAGCACAAAGTAGAGTTTGCGGATCGTGCCGATGCTCGCGGCTGTGGTTTCGCGAAAGGCGGCGAGTTGCTCGCGCTTGACCATCACCGCCGCCGAGCGCGGGGTGTCTTTCACCGCCCGCATGAATTCATCCCACTGGCGGTGATCCAGCGCAATAAACGCCCCGTTGATCGTGTCGCTCTCCAGCAGCAAGCGGCGCAAGGCGGCAATGTCCATGTAGGCCGCCACCCCGGCAAAGTCGGTGACCAAGCCGCGGATCGGCACCAGCAACGCCGGCCGGCGCCCTTCCATCACCTCCACCTGCACCTCGTCGCCCACCCGCGCACCTAGGACTTCGGCCAATTTCGCCGACATCAGCAATCCCTCCGCGGGCATCTCAAGCACTTCGCCACGTTCGTCTAACAAGCGGTTCAACTCCGAGCCCGGCGCAATGCCGGTGACCGCCAGCTTGCGCGAGCGATGCCCGAAGCGCAGGCGCGCCGGCACGCTGCGCAGCGGTTCGGCGCGGATCACCCCGGGCAGGTGCTCCAAATCATGGAACCCGCTGCCGGACCCCGGCTCTGTTAGAAAAACCGTCGCGTCCTGGCGTTGCTGGCGGTTCCACTGGAATGTTAGAAGGTAGTCGATGCTGTCGCTCATCGCGCCGGGCAGCACCATCAGCCCGGTGGCCAGCGCCAGGCCGCAAGTGGTGAACGCCGCCGGCCAGGGGCGCCGCTCGATATTGCGCAAGGCCATCCGCAACGCCGGACTGAACCAGGAGGTCAGCCCGATGCGCTCAAACAACGACGGCTTGAAATCCGCCGGCGGCTCGGGCCGCATCGCCTCGGCCGGCGGCAGCTTCACCGCCTGCCACACCACCGTGAGCACCCCGGCCACCGAGGCGCCGAGACTCACCAGCAATGCCAGGGCCAGGGCACTGTAGTCGAGCTGAAAATCCAGGGCGGGAAAGCGGAAAAACAAGGTGTAAATCTGCACCAGGCCCGCGCCGAGGAACCGGCCGGCCACCCCGCCGATGAGCGTGCCCAACACGCCGATGACCCACACGAATTTCAGATAGTGCACGCCGACCTGCCGCGACGAATAGCCGAGCGCCTTGAGCTGGGCGATTTGTTCGCGTTGCAAGCGCACGATGCGCGAGAGCACGGCATTGACCATGAAGGCGGCCACGCTCAGAAACACCAGCGGATAGGCCACCGCCAACGCGCGCAGCACGCGCAATTCATCGTCGAGCCGTTGGGCCGACGCCTGTTCCTTGCGGGTGTAGGCGCCACTCGCGCCGTAGGGCGCAAGCAAGCGGTCCACTTCCGCAATCACCGCCTCGGGCTGCGTCCCGGGTGTTAGGTCGAGGCACAGGTCATTGAACGCGCCATCCAGATTGTAGGCCACGGCCAGCGGCCGGTAGTTCATCCAAATCACGCTGAAGCGGCGGTGATCGGGCAGGGTTTCCCCGGCGCGCGCCTCAAACACAAACTCCGGCGATAGCCCGATGCCGCAAATCTCCAGCGTTTCGCGCCGCCCGTTGATCACCACCACCAGCGCGTCGCCCGCATGCAAACCGTTGGCCATGGCAAAGGCCTCGCCTAACACAACCTCGCGGCGCGCCCCGGCCTGCGGCATCCGGCCGCTGCGCAAAAACAAGCGGTTGAGTTGCTGCGGCCCGCCGTCTTCCGGCAGCGAAATGACCCGGCCGCTGGCCGGCTCGGCCACCCCGGGCAAATCCAGCGTCACATCCACCGCCACCCGCGGCTCGACCACCGCCACGCCCGGCACGGCGGCCACCCGCGCGGCCAGCGCCAGGGGAGCGCGCTTCAAGCTGGCGAACACCTCCGCCATCGCGTATTTCTGATAGTAGGCCGCGCGCGTCGAATCCAAGGTGAAGATCAGGCTGCGGGTCATGATCATCATGGCCAGGCCGCAGGCCATGACCAAGCTCACCGCCACCACCTGGCCCTTCATCCGGCCCAGGTCGCGCAACAATTTCAAATCGAGCGGATCGATCATGGCCGGAACCTGCGTTGCTTCACCACTCCAAACTCGCGGCCGGGCGCCGGGTTGAATTGCGCCGCTCCTTGACGATCCTCCCGTCAGATAGATAGAGCACCCGGTCGGCCATTTCCGCCATCACCGCGTTATGGGTGATGACCACGGTGAGGGTGCCGAGTTCGCGGTTGATGCGCTCAATGGCCTCCAGCACCACGATGCCGGTGGTCACATCCAGCGCGCCGGTGGGCTCATCGCACAGCAGCACCTCCGGGCGTTTGGCGATGGCGCGCGCGATGGCCACCCGCTGCTGCTCGCCGCCGGACAACTGCGACGGGAAATGATCCATCCGCTCCTGCAAGCCGACCATCGCCAAGGCTTCCTCCGGCGGCATCGGATCGCGGGCGATGCCGGTGATCAGGGCGACATTTTCGCGCGCCGTGAGGCTGGGAATGAGATTGTAGAACTGGAACACGAAGCCGACGCAATTGCGCCGGAACAGGGTGAGCGTGTTTTCCTCCGCCCCATCCAGCGCCCAACCCTTGTAGCTCAACTCGCCACACGTCGCCACATCCAGCCCGCCCAGTATGTTGAGCAAGGTGGACTTGCCGCTGCCCGACGGACCTAACAAAACCACCAGTTCCCCCGCCTCCAGCGCCACGTCCACCCCATGCAGCGCGACCACCTCGACCTCCCCGGTATGATAGACCTTGCGCACCCCGCGTGCCTCAAACACCTGCTTCGCGGATGGCGGCGGCGGAAGTGGTGGCTCAACATTCATGCGGCGTCGAGATCATAGCACCACCACCCGCCTCGGCACAACATTTTTGACCGGCGCCGCGCCTCGCCGCACCAATATGGACACCGGGGCGAAAATGAGCCCACCGGCGAACGACGCCCATTGCCTCATTAATCAGGACACCGGGGCGCGTGCACCCCACCGCCCGCCCGCCGCTGCCCGGCACCACCGCCGGTAACAACACCGATTCCTAGCCGCCTGATTTTCACATGCGCCTTGATTGCAACCGCATGCGCCAAATCCCCACGCCTGAGCAAGATTGATACTTCGGCGAAGCGAAGCATCTCGCGGGTCAAGCGGAAAAAACATTTCCCTGTGGAACCCCTGTGGAAAGGGATGCTGCCGCCATAATTGTTAGGCCCGTGGAAAATAGTTTTCGCATGGCAAATCAGACCGTTCATTCTCCGCGTCGAGTTCATTTTTTCCACTCCGGTGTGGATCAAACTTCAGCGCTCACCCCAATCCCTTTTTTCGCGATTCATCATGGCACCAACGGCAGCACCCACACCAGAAAACGACATCCAACCAGCACCGGCGACGATGGCAAGTCGCAGCTGGGAGGCGGTGTGCGTGGAACTGCGCGGCCTGGTCGGTCACGACGCGTTCCAGCGCTGGTTCCGCGCGGCCCAGTGGCTCGGCCACGAAGATGGCATCGCCTCGGTCGCCGTGCCCGGTGAAATCCATCAGGTGTGGATTGAGACCAACTACCTGCCGGAGTTGACCATGGCGGTGAGCGGCATCTTCGAGGACGTGCGCGAAGTGAAGGTGGTGCTGAGTGCCGGCCACGACCCCGGCGCGGCGCATGCCCCCGGCCACCCCGCCAATGGCTCATCCCACGGGCGGGGGCCGGCCAAAGCCAACACGCTGGAAGGCGAGGCCCTCGACAAACGGGTCAAGGGCGCCGGCTTGAATCCGGCCTACACGTTCGCCAGCTTTGTGGTGGGAGCTAACAACCAGTTCGCCCATGCGGCGTGCGAGGCGGTGGCCAAAAAATCCGGCATCGGCTACAACCCGTTGTTCATTCACGGCAGTTCGGGCCTCGGCAAGACCCACCTGATGCAGGCCATCGGCCAGGAATTGCTCCACCGCCATCCCGGCTGCCGCGTGGTGTACCTCACCTGCGAGAAATTCACCAACGAATTCATCGATGCGGTGCGCCGCGGCGACATTGAGAAATTCCGCCGGCGCTACCGCCATTCCGACGTGATGCTGCTCGATGACGTGCAATTTCTCGCCGGCAAGGAACGCTCGCAGGAAGAATTCTTCCACACCTTCAACACCCTGCTCGATGGCCGCAATCAAGTGATCCTTACCAGCGACCGGCCCGCCTGCGAAATCAAAAGCCTCGAACCACGCCTCGTTTCCCGCTTCGAGTGCGGCCTGACCGTGGAGATGCAGCCACCGCTGATGGAAACGCGCATGGCCATCCTGAAACGCAAGTCCGGCGATTGGAAAGTGCGCGTCGATGACTCCATCCTGCAGTTTCTGGCCGAAAACATCCGCACCAACGTGCGCCGGCTCGAAGGCGCCCTGATGCGCGTGGCCACCTTCGCCTCGCTCGCCGGCGAAAGTGTGACGGTGGACAAAGTCGAACATTTGCTGCGCGACCTGATCCGGGAGGAAGCCAGCCGCCAAATCAGCATCGACACCATCCAAAGGGCCGTCGCCGAGCACTACGATGTGCGGCTGGCAGACATGACCAGCCGCCGCCGCCCGGCCAGCATCGCGTTCCCGCGCCAAGTGGCCATGTACTTGAGCCGCACCCTGACCAAAGGCTCGCTCATGGAGATTGGCGAAGCGTTCGGCGGCCGCGACCACGGCACCGTCATCCACGCCTGCAAAAAGGTCCAAACCCAAGTCACTCAAGCCCCGGGACTCAAAGAAACCCTCGCCCGCATCGAGTCCCAACTCCGCCGCTAACCCCCCAATATCGGCCAAATCCACAAAAGTTCTTTCGGATTCTTAAAGAATGCTTGCCAAATGAGTCGAAAAGCGGAAACTTTCTCGCAACTCACTACGGGCAAACACCAATGAAGTTTCGTATCTCTAAGGAAGCATTTCTCGACGGCCTGCAAAAGGTCCAGCACGTCGTAAGCTCGCGCACCACGCTGCCGATCCTCTCCAACGTGCTGATCGTCGCCAAGGATGGCCGCATCCAGTTCACCACCACCGACCTCGACGTGGGCATCACCGGCTCAGTGGAGGCCCAGATCGACAAGGAAGGGGCCACCACCCTGCCCGTCCGGCGCTTGGTCAGCATCGTGCGCGAACTGCCCACCAGCGAGATCGAAGTTTCGGTCGATGCCAAGAACCACGCCTCGATCCGCAGCGGTCCGTCGTTTTTCAAGATCATCGGCCTGAGTGAGGCGGAATTCCCGCCGCTGCCGGATTTCCAAGGCTCCAAGGAGTTTCGCATTCCGCAGCTGGTGTTGCGCGATGGCCTGCGCAAGACCGCCTACGCCATCTCCTCGGATGAAACCCGCTATGTCCTCAACGGCATTTACGCCTCATTCCGCGATGGCAAAATGACCCTCGTCGCCACCGATGGCCGCCGCCTCGCCATGGTCGATAGCGATTTGGAATTCCCCGCGGCGCATGAAACCGACGTGATCATCCCAACCAAGGCGGTGCAGGAACTCCAGCGCCTGCTCGGCGACACCGGCGAGGTCGTCGTCAAGCTCACTGACAACCAAGTGTCCTTCACCATTGGCGACAGCCTGCTGGCCAGCAAACTCATCGAAGGCAATTACCCGAACTACCGCCAGGTCATCCCCGGCGATGCCCTCGAACGGGTCATCATCTCCCGCGAGGCCCTGCTCGAAACCGTCCGCCGCGTGTCCCTGCTCGCCTCGGATAAATCCAACTCGGTCAAACTCGTGTTCAGCGAAAACCAAATCGAGGTCACCGCCAATTCCCCGGATGTCGGTGAGGCGCAGGAATCGATGGATGTGATCTATCAGGGCAAGCCGATGCAAATCGCCTTCAACCCGGAGTTTTTGCAAGCCCCGCTGCGCGCCCTGGAAACCGCCGACGTCTACCTCGATCTGATTGATGAGATGAGTCCCGGCGTGCTGCGCATCGAAGGCACCTTCCTCTATGTGCTGATGCCGATGCGGGTGACCCACTGACCACCGGCGGGTGGCACGCCGATTCCGGCAACCCCGCGAGGCGGGGATGGCGCAGATGTGCCGCGCGGCGAAACCCGCTGACAAATCCACTTGGCACCGGGACCTGCTGGTGCTATCTTGCAGCAGCCATGAAAACCATAGTTGCCGCAGTTGATTTTTCAAACGCCACCCTCGGGGTCCTCGAAATGGCCGGCAGTTTGGCGAAGGCGTATGGGGCGCAACTCCATCTGCTCCACGTCATCGAGCAGGAGCCCACCTATACGGCCTATGGCTTCACCCCGGATGAATATCCCGTCCTGCATGAATTCCAGGAAGAGGCCAAGCGGCGGGCGGCACGCAAACTCGAAGATCTCCTCGCCAGCGTCGCGGGCGATTTCCCTGGGGCCAGCGTCCATTTGGTCGAAGACAGCCCGCTCCACGGCATTCTCGATTATGTGAAACAGTCCAACGCGGATCTGGTCGTGCTCGGCTCGCATGGCCACGGGGTGGTCGCCTCGTTGTTGCTCGGCAGCGTGGCGGAAGGCATGGTGCGCAAGGCCGTCGTGCCGACCCTCATCATCCCGGCCCCCGCACCGGCATAACGGATGCGATGGCACGTTCCGGGATCGCGGGTCAATGGAGAGCCGAGATGGTCTGGAAGATGGCGGTGATCATCAGATAGGCCATGGTGCCGATGAGCCCGGCCATGATAATGAGCACCGTGGGCATGATCAGCGCCATGATGCGCTGCAAATCCTTGTCGAGTTCCTTGTCGTAGCGCTCGGCGGCCCGCCGCAACGAAACATCAATCTTGCCGGTCTGCTCGCCGACCGACACCATGTCGATGAGCAAAGGCGGAAAGGCGCCGCTGCGAATCAGCGCCTTTGAAAACGACCGACCGTCACCGACTTGTTCGATCACGCGGTCGAGCTCGACGCGCAACGAACGGTTGTAGGTGGCATCGCGCGATAACTCGAGGGCGCGCAACAAGGGCAGCCCGTTGCCCACCAGATTGGCCATGGTTTCCAAAAATTGCACATAAAAGCGGCTGGTGATGACCGGGCCGACCATTGGCAGCTTGAGTTTCATGCGGTCCCAGGCGGGCTTGTTGGCATCGTTGTCTTTCCAGGCCTTGAAGAAAATCGCCCCGCCCACCAGCGTCAGAATCATCACGATCCACCACTTTTTCAGAAACGAGGAAGCGCCTATCAAAATGGCGGCGCCGAGGGGGATTTTGCCGCCCGGGGTGCTGGCGATCAGGGCGGTGAGCTGCGGAATGAGGGTGGTGACAAACACGATGGAGACCCCGATGCCCGCAACCACCAGAAATGCCGGATAGATCATCGCCAGAATCAAGCGGCTCTGCAACTCCGCCAGGGTCTTGAGATAATGGGCCTGGCGCTTGAGAATGGTGTCGAGCGCGCCGGATGCCTCACCCGCCGCCGCCAGCGAGCAATACAGCGGACCAAAACTCGGGCTGGCCTTTTTCAACGCGGCGGAGAAATTCACCCCGTCGCGCACCACCTGGCGGATCTTGTAGGAGACGGCTTTGAGGTTGCCGAGTTCCTGGCGGTTTTCCATCGACTTGAGCGCCGGTTCGAGTTGCAGCCCGGCGCTGAGCATGTCCGAGAGCTCCTCAGTGAAGAGCACCACTTCCTGGCGCTTGAGCTTGATCGGGCCTTCCGGGATTTTTTCCTCCTTGCCGGAGGAGTTCGACGTATTGGCCTTGTCCTCGGCCTTCGGCTTGCCGTTGGATTTGCGCACCGAGGCGGCGGCGGCGGTGGCCGACTCGCGCAGGCTCACCGGCTGCAGACCCTTGCGATCCAGCACGCGCAGCGCCTCGGTGCGGTCGGCGGCATCAAACTCACCGGTGGTGACCGCGCCTTTGGAATTGAGGGCTTTGTAGGCAAACAGCGGCATGGGAAAATACGGAAACTGGCGGCTGCGGTTAGGGCGATTAGGCCGGAACCCGCAGCGGTTTCAGTGGTTCAGTGGTTCATCAACGGGTTGGGCAAACAGGGTTGCAATGGCGGTTTTCGGGTTCAATCGGCACCGCCGATGTCGGACGAGGTGACGGACACGACTTCCTCGATGGTGGTTTCGCCCTGCATGACCTTGTGCCAGCCGTAGCCGCGCATCGGCATGTAGCCATCGCGGACGGCTTGGGCGCGCACGTCGTTGGCATGCGCGCTGTGTGAGATAAGGTCCTGCATCGGCGGGGTGAGCAACACCACCTCATAGATCGCGAGGCGCCCTGCGAAGCCAGTGTTGCGGCATTGGTCGCAACCGCCGGGTGAATACGCCTGGCCGCTTATGTTCATCGGTATGCCCAGCTCGCGGCGGTCGTCATCGGACACCGCGCGCGGCACCTTGCATTGCGGACACAAGCGGCGCACCAAGCGCTGGGCAAGGAAGGCGCGCACCGCGGCGGATACCAGGAACGGCTCCACCCCCATGTCGACCAAGCGGCTGATGCCGCCCAGCGCGTCATTGGTGTGGAGGGTCGAAAACACCAAGTGCCCGGTGAGGGAGGCGCGGATGGCGATTTCCGCGGTTTCCAAGTCGCGAATCTCCCCGATCATCACGATGTTCGGATCGGCCCGCAGGATCGAGCGCAGGGCGTTGGCAAAGGTGAGCCCGATCTCGGATTTCACCGCAATCTGCATCACCCCGGTGAGCTTGTTTTCCACCGGATCCTCAACCGTGACGATGCGCTGCTCCGGATGGTTCACTTCGCTGAGAAACGAATACAGACTGGTGGATTTGCCCGAGCCGGTGGGACCGGTGATCAGGATGATGCCGTTGGGCAAGTGCAACAACGCCTCAATCTTGCGCCGCACGTAGGGCTCCATCCGCAACTTGTCCAGATTGAAGCGCTCTTGGTTGAGCAAGCGCAGCGACACGCTCTCACCCTCGACGGTGGGCACCGTGGCGACGCGCACGTCGATGGTCTGGCCTTCGAACTGCAGGTTGATGCGGCCGTCCTGGGGCACCCGGCGCTCGGCGATGTCGAGGTGGGCCATGATTTTGAGACGGGCGATGACCGAGCTTTGCAGCGCCTTGATATTTTCCGGCACGGCGATTTCCAACAGCCGGCCGTCAATCCGGTAGCGGATGCGCAGGTTGGTGCTCAACGGCTCGACGTGAATGTCCGTCGCCCGCTGGTCGAGTGCCTCACGGATGATCTGATTGACGAACTTCACCACGCTGGCCTCTTCGTCGTCGTCCTGGTCGATGATGTTGGCTTGGTCTTCGCCGCCTTCAATGTGGTCGTAGTCGAAATCCCGGCCCTCCAGAATCTGCTCAAAGGTGTCGGCACCCACCCCGTAGAGCCGGCGCAGCGCCTCGTGCAAGCGCTTGCGCGATGCCATGCACCAATCGATGGGCAACGCGAGTTCCTGCGCCGCCGCTTGCCGGGCAATCAGGTTGAACGGGTCAAACGTGCATAATTTCAGCCGCCGCCCGTCGCCCTCGCCCTCGATGGCCACCGGCAGCAAGCGGTGGCGCAGCGCGATGCGCGGCCCGCAGGCCTCGCGCAACGGCAGCGGCACCTCCGCCAGCGGAATGCTCGCCAGCCACTCCAATTGCAGCCCCCCGGCCAATTCGCGCAAGTAATTCTCCTCGTTGACCAACCCGGCGTCGAGCACGTCATCAATGGGTGAGCGTTGGCGTTGGGCGGCTCCTCGCAGAACCTCGGCGAGGGCGTGTAAATCCTCGCAGCCAGTGCGACGGGCGGGTTCAATCAAAAGCTGGGTCATGCGAACGACGTGTTGTCGCCTAAAAACCCACCGGACGCAATCTTGTCTCTCGAAAATCCGCAATTCGCGCCCCGTCGCCGTGTCAGCCCCCACCCGCCGCCTCGGCGCTGCGCATGCCATCCAGCGCGGCGCTGACGATGCCGCCAGCATAGCCGGCCCCCTCGCCGCAGGGAAACAGCCCGCGCAATTGCGGGTGTTCGAGGGTGTCGGCGCGGCGCGGAATGCGCAGCGGCGAACTGGTGCGGGTCTCAAATCCTAACAACAACGCCGGCGCCGCGATGTAGCCGGGCATCTGGCGTCCGAACAAGTGCAAGCCCTCGCGCAACCGCTTGGTGATCCAGGCCGGCAACAACTCGTGCAGCGGCGCGGCGCGGATGCCGGGAAAATAACTGGTTGCAGGCAGGCTGGCGGACAGCCGCCCGGCAAGAAAATCCGCCACCCGCTGGGCCGGGGCCACCTGGCCGCCACCGCCGGCGACTTTGGCCGCCCTCTCTAACGTTTTTTGGAATGCCATGCCGGCCAACACGCCGTGTGGTTTGATCCACGCCGCCAAGTCTTCCGGCTCGACGGTGGTGATGAGCCCGGCATTGGCAAATGGCGAATCGCGCCGCGACAGGCTCATCCCGTTGACCACCACCTCGTCGTTCTCGGTGGCCGCCGGCACGATCCACCCGCCCGGACACATGCAGAACGAATGCACGCCGCGCCCGCCAATCTTGGTGGCCAGCCGGTAACGGGCCGCAGGCAGCAGCCCCGGCCGGGCCTCGGCGGCCCCCAGATGGTATTGCGCGCCGTCGATGAATGCCTGCGGGTGCTCGATGCGGAAGCCCACCGCAAACGGCTTCGGCTCCAACAATATCTGCCGGCCCGCTAAAATCCGATAGATGTCGCGCGCCGAGTGGCCGGTGGCCAATATCACCGCGGCGGCCGGGATTTCCTCACCCGCCGCAGTGAGCACACCCCCGACACACCCGCCGCTGATCAGGAAATCGACGACCTTGGTCTGGAACCGGACCTCCCCGCCGGCATGGATGATGGAATTGCGGATGGCCTTGACGACGTTGGGCAGGAGGTTGGAGCCGATGTGCGGGTGCGCATCGGTTAGAATGCGGGTGGGCGCGCCATGGGCGACGAGGATTTCGTACACCCTGGCGACCGGGCCGCGCTTGGTGGCGCGGGTGTAGAGTTTGCCATCGGAGAACGTGCCGGCACCGCCCTCGCCGAAGCAATAGTTGGACTCCTCGATCACGCGGCCCTCGCGCAACAGCGGTGCCAGATCAAAGCGGCGCGCACTGACGTCCTTGCCGCGCTCCAGAATGACCGGCCGCACACCCATCTCCAAACAACGCAGCGCGGCAAACAACCCCGCCGGCCCGCTGCCGACGATGACCACCGTGCGCGCATGCAGCGGCAACGCCGGCGCCTGCCAGTGCGGCATCTCCTCGGCAGGCAGCGGGCCATCAAGCGCAACGTCGAGTCTGAGTTGCACCTTGACCGCGCGTTGGCGGGCATCGATCGAGTGTTTCCGCAGCCGGGTGCCCTCCACCCGCGACACCGCCACCCCCAACTGCGCCGCCGCCGCCTCCCGGCGCGCCCCCTCATCCTCCGAGCGATCGAGAGGCAGCACAATATCAACGGTCGCAAGGACTGGCGGCACGGGGCGGTGGGGGGAGGGTGAGCGCCCAGCCTTAGCAAAGCCGCCAGCCTTGCACAACGCCTTTCCACGGCGGCGCGATCCACGCCGTGCGCCTGTGGCTACAAAACGTCACCTTCTTTCCGGGCCGGTCGGGTGTGCTGCGACCATTGGGTCGGGCTCCCGGCGGGATGGCTGCGGGCGCGACCGGCCAATTCCGTTCGGTTGGCACCCGATTTTCACTGCAGGGGGCACCGGGCAAGATGCCCGGGCCACCTTGTGGAGCGGGCATCTTGCCCGATACGGGCTCCTTAGCCCTCATGGACTATTGCATGTGGCAGCTCGAATTAACCAGCACCCACCCTATTCTGTTTTTGCTTCCGCCTCTTCGATCACCCTGGTCGGCGCCGGCTTGAACCTGCCATCCTCCTCGATGGGCGGCCCCTCGGGCCTCTCATCCTTACGCAAAGCACTCAAGTCCGGAACTTGCGCGTCCTTGCCCTCGGCGTACAACTCCGCCACCTGCTTCGATGTCAACGCCTTGTTGTAGATCTTCAACTCATCCATCACCGCCGGGAAGGAATGCCAGTATTGCCAGGTCATGCCGTTGTAAAGGCGCAGTTCCTGCGCGTCGACAATGTCGCCGGGCGGGATGTCGGATGTTGTGCTGGTCTCATTGATTTCCTTGTTGTTGACCCAGGCCCGCAGTTTGCCCGCGTTGCGGTCCATCACCATAACCAGGTGGTACCAGGTGTTGGGCCGGATCTGCTCCGTCATCTGGAGGTCGAACGCTCCAGCCCCAGCACTTCCCAAAAACTTGAATCCGGCGTACTTGGGAAGATGGATGATCGCCCAGCCGCTGGCACACGCATTCGGCTCGCCGGTATACTTAACTCCGCCCTTGCCGATGATAACGCCGGACGTGGAGGCGATGTTTTTCTTATGTGAGCCCATCATGTTCGTTCTGAGTTTCGGGTACAGCACCCAGATTGACACGCTCAGGTTCCCGGGCCCGGGATCCCCGATCCCGCAGATGTTAACCTGGGACATGTACAAGCTGGATCGCCCGTTACCCCATCCGGAATTGATTCCGGAGAAGATGCCATTGCCCTTCACGCCGGGTACGGGCTTCGCGTCCATGTCGAACACTTCCGCCAAGCTGCCGACCGGACCGAGATTCCTAAACGCATAACCTGAATAACCGCGCCCTCCGCTGCTCCCCTTGACCGCCGTTTCAAAATCGTAATAGGCCGCCACACCTTCCGTAATCACATTGACATCAACCGATGCCGCCCGGCTCGCGCAACCGCTGCTATCCACCACCTCATATTTGAAGCTGTCCAGACCCACGAATCCAGCCGGCGGCGTATATATCACCTTCTTCTTGTCGGCCGTCAATGCCACGGTGCCGCCTTGTGCGCACTTGCCGAGCGACCTGAGGCTGAGGGCATCCCCATTCCCGTCAAAGTCGTTATCAATCACGTCGATGGTAACCGGCTTGTCTATCGGGGTCTCGGCAATATCATCCTGCGCATGGGGCGGCAGCGCGCCGCTGTAGACAACGGCAGGATGGTCAGTCTCGGAACGACCCTTCGGTTCTTCGGCACAATTCGTGTTGATTTTGAGTATGTGAAGGTGTGTTCGTATGGTCACCGTCTAGCGGCATCCTCGCACCGGTCAAGCGGGCGGACGGCATAAAGTTCGAGTCGTGGGGGTATGCGGAGGTTCTGCCCGG
>CAIZNN010000119.1 GCA_903934285.1 Akkermansiaceae bacterium
CCGGGCAGAACCTCCGCATACCCCCACGACTCGAACTTTATGCCGTCCGCCCGCTTGACCGGTGCGAGGATGCCGCTAGACGGTGACCATACGAACACACCTTCACATACTCAAAATCAACACGAATTGTGCCGAAGAACCAGTTCGACGAGGGCTTCCGTGCGGATATCGTCGTCAACGACCTCGTCATTCTCGAACTTAAATCCGTCGAGAACATTGCCCCAGTTCACCGCAAGCAACTCCAAACCTACCTCCGCCTATCAGGCAAGAAACTGGGCTTGCTCTTGAATTTCGGCGCGCCACTGATGCGTGACGGAATCGTCCGTGTCGTCAACAATCTCCCCGAGTCATGAAGCTCTGGCAATCCATTCCAATTAAGAGTCATCTCGCGCAAAGCCGCAAAGGCGCAAAGTTTTTAAGAGTTATGAAATCCAAATATTTCAGGCCAAGTCATAAAGCACAAATAAATCCACCAAATCTCATCTTCCTTTGCGTCTTTGCGCCTTTGCGCGAGGCAATCTTCATTCCCTGGTAACTGTAACAGCTGATGATCCTGCCCTTCCAATCCACTCATTCCGATTAGCATCCCGACTTGCATGGCTGTTACAGGCGGCGGGCAGGATGCCCGCGCCACGTGGTCCGGGCATCCTGCCCGGAACCTCCAAACAAAAGCTACTCCCGCCCCCCCCCAGCGCGCCGAATTCTGGTGCTAGAAAGAGAAATTAACCACAAAACCTATGATCCCATATCCAGTCATTTTCTAACATTACCAAATACCATGCAAACCAAATCCTTGTTTCATCCCCGCCTGTGGTGGCTGGCGTTCGCGCTGTGCTGCCAGATGGACGCCTCGGCGATGCCGGACAACTCGGTCATCGTTCAGGCGAACACAACGTTTTATGTCAAACCCGGCACGCCAGTGAAGCTGCCGGCCGGGGCGACCGTGAAAGGCACGTTTTACAATCCGGCCGGGGTGACGCTGGGCACCGGCGCGTGGCTGGCCACGGTGGACGCCGGCCGCCTGGTCCAACAGGCGATGGCCGGTGACGCGGTGGTGGTGCTGGCGGTGGGCGGCTCCGCCGCCAACCCTCTCACCCTGACCAACCACAGCGGCGCGGCCGACACGTTCGGCGTGAAAGTAGCCGACAGCGTGACCTCGAAACCCACGTGGATGAAGGCGGTCAACCGGACCTGGACGCTCGACAAGGAGCAGGCCAACGCCGCCGACGGCGTGGACCTGTTAGCCGGTTGGAATGCGGCCGAGGAAGACGCCAGCCTCGGCACCGACTTGTTGTTATACCAATGGGACGGAACCCACTGGATCTCGGTGACCACCGCGGACGCCCTGGTCAGCGGCCGCAGCCTGAAACAAACCCAGGTGACCGGCGCACTCGATGAGCAACCGTTCATCGTCGGCAGCCGCTATCCCGCACCCACCCTGGTCAGCCCGGCTGGCACCAGCAACCTGCTGCGCCCCACGTTTTCCGGCAGCGCCATCGCCGGCTCCACGGTCAGCGTGAACCTCAATGGCTCGCTGTTAGGCACCGCCACCGCCGGCGCCGGCGGCACCTGGTCGCTCACCCCGGGCGCGGATCTAACATCCGGAACGCAGGCCCTCACCGCGCAGGCGGCCGATGGCCTGGGCAATGTCTCGGCCCTCACGCAAGAAGCCACCTATGACCTCGACTCCAGCCTGCCCACGGCGGTGGCCGACACCTTGAGCATTCGCGCGTCGCAGGGGGCCACCAAGATTGCCGTGGCGCAGTTGCTCGGAAATGACAGCGACCCGTTAGGCCGCAGCCTCTCCATCAGCTCGGTCAGTGCCGGGTCCGGCGGCAGCGTCTCCCTCAGCGGCCGCTGGATCACGTTCAGCCCCGCCGCCGGACTGGCCGACGCCACCCCGGCCAGCTTTTCCTATGTGTTGGCCAACGGCACCGCCAGCACCGCCACCGCCTTGGTCACCCTGACCGTGCCCGGCACGAGCTACAGCGAAAAGCCCGCCACCCTGCTGCAAGGCGGCATCGTGGACATCCCGGACGGCGGTGGCAAAATCCTCACCTTCGCCGCCATTCCGGCCTTTGTCTATCAGGTGGAGGCCAGCGGCGACCTGACCGCTTGGACGCCGCTGGGGTCCTTCACCGCGGGGGCCGATGGCCGCCTCGTCATCACCGATCCCGGTGCCACCGGCGGCTCGCGCTTCTATCGCTTCAAAAAATAAGGACTTAAGACCATATCATTCCCCTCCCCCAAACATCCCCCTCTTCCTTTGCGTCTTTGCGCCTTTGCGCGAGGCATTCTTCACTCCCCCGCCCCAGCGACCACCATCGACCCAGCTGCCAATTCCATTGACCCAAATTAAGAGTTATCTCGCGCAAAGGCGCAAAGGCGCAAAGGCGCAAAGTTTTCCAGAATAAAATAATCCCAATGTTTCAGGCCCATGCATCAAGGACCTACCACTCCCCCAAACATCCCCCAAACATCCCCTCTTCCTTTGCGTCTTTGCGCCTTTGCGCGAGGCATTCTTCACTCCCCCGCCCCTGCGACAACCATCGACCCTGCTGCCAATTCCATTGACCCAAATTAAGAGTTATCTCGCGCAAAGGCGCAAAGACGCAAAGTTTTTCAGAATTTTATAATCCTGATTTTTTGGCAAAACTATCTACGGGGGATTGCCATACCCCTAACCACCAACACCCGATCCAACATGAACGCGATCCAACAGTTAGTCATCGGCGCGGCCCTCGCCACGGGCGCCTCCGCCACCATGACATTTTCCGACCCCGGCCTCGCCACGCCGCTGGCCATTCCCGACCATGACGCCGCGGGCATCCTGCGCACCCTCGCGGTCTCCGGCCTCGACGGCACCACCCGCTACGCCGTGGACGTGGCGCTGAACATCCAGGGCAGCGGCTACGGCGGCTACGTCGGGGACCTCTATGCCTACCTGGCCCACCAAACCCCCAGCGGAGCCTACGCCATGACGGTGCTGCTCAACCGCCCGGGCCGCAGCGATACCCAGCTTTCCGGCTACGACGACACCGGCCTCACCATCACCCTCAGCGACAGCGCGGCGGCGGACATCCACACCTATCAATCCCAGCCGGGCTATCAACTCGCCGCCACCACCGGCGCTCTCACCGGCACCTGGCAGCCCGACCGCCGCCTGACCAATCCCGACGATGTGGTGAGCAGCGACGCCCGTGCCGCCATTTCCTTCGACGAGATGGTGCACGGCATGGCGAACCCCGACCCTAACGGCTATTGGTATCTCTTCGTCGCCGACATGCAATCCGGCGCCACCATGCAACTCAACTCGTGGTCCGTGAGCTTTGCCGAATTGAGCGCCGTGCCCGAACCGGCCAGCGTGCTGGGCACCATGGGCCTGCTGGCCGGCGGCTTGCTCCTGCGCACCCGCCGCCGCAAGCGCGTGGCGTGAGCCAGCACCTGAGTTCACCAAAGGATTCCAAACTTGGGCAAACCCGAATCCCACAAAATCCTCCACCTACACCGTTCCTGATCTCGGTGGAGAATGATTTGGCACATCTTTCCAGGCGTGGATTTCCGGGCCAACGGCCCATCCTATGCCAGCCTTGGGCAACGCCCAAGGTCACACGCCATCATGATATCCGAGGGCTGCAAGCCCGGCTTATGTAGCCAGACCCGGTGTCCAACGCGCATGGGGCGGGCTTGCAGCCCTCAATAACATCGGTTCGACCGCTACCCAGGGCGCTGCCCTGGGCTGGCATGTTGCCGGGCCGCTGGCCCTGAAGAGTGCCAGACCTCACGACCGTTCGATTTCAAGCTGTCGACAGATGGCGCGGACAGTGCCCTCCTTGACTTCCCGGCGGCGTGGAACCGGAGCCACTTTGCCGCTGCGGGGATTTTGCCACAGGGTGTGGTTGCCGCCTTGGCGCACCATCAGACAGCCGTCCAGTGCGGTGAATTGGGGGACAGGGAAATAGTTCCACTGAGTTCTGGGCTAAGGCCCGCGCAGGGGTGGCACCGAGCTTAGGCCATTACGAATTTGGGTGCGGGGAGGATTTCCCTGCGGATTTGCGAGCCTTTCTCGGCTAGCGCCTTGCTGAGGTCGTATTCCGCTTGGAGGCGGATGAGAAGCACCGCGGAAATGCCAAGGTAGCGTTCGAAGCGCAGGGCGGTATCGGCTGACACGCCTTTTCTCCCCGCGAAAATATCGCTGAGACGGCTGCGCGGAATGGCCATATCGCGTGCGGCCCTGGCGGCGGGAATGGCACGTGCTTCGAGTTCATCGCAGATGAGACCGGCGGCTGGATTGGTGTGGAGTTTCATGGAGTTAGTGGGTGTCTTCGATTTTGACGAGAGCAACATCGGTGAGCTGGCTATTTGCCCAAGCAAAGGTGATGCGCCATTTTGAAGCGCGCGAATCGGCATCAATGGAATAGCGACCGGTACCGTGGAGTTTGTGGTAATGAAGCGAATGGAGAGTGAGGAGGTCCTTTTCGACCGCGTGATGAAGGATGACGAGGCGCTCTTGAGCTTTTTCAAGGCGGATGCCGCCCAAGTGCTTTGTTTGTTTTTTCGTCAGCGCCTCACCGAGGAAGATTTTCCCGGTGAGCGGATCTGCAAAACTCTCGATCATGCCGGGGGATTGTAATCAAAAAAGAGAACACGTCAAGGGGAATAGCGGAAGGAAATCACAGTGTCTCGCACGATGGAGTCTATGCCCTGGCGGTGGCCAGTTCCGCCCCCCCCCGTCTATGCGGGAGGCGCTTTGAGCAGCTACGGCGAGAACCCCGCCACCCTGCTGCAGGCCGGCATCGTGGACATCCCGGACGGCGGCGGCAGAATCCTCACCTTCGCCGCCATCCCGGCCTTTGTCTATCAGGTGGAGGCCAGCGGCGATCTGACCGCTTGGCCCGCGCTGCCAATCCATTCATCCCAAATTAAGAGTTATCTCGCGCAAAGCCGCAAAGGCGCAAAGTTTTTCAGAAATTAAAAATCCGGGGTTTTTGACAAAACTATCTCTATCTGATCGCCATAGCCCGCAACCCCGAATCCCCGAATCCCCGCTCCAACATGAACGCGATCCAACAGTCAGTCATCGGCCTGGCCCTCGCCACGGGCACCTCCGCGGCCATGACTTTTTCCCTCGCCGACATGCAATCCGGCGCCACCATGCGACTCAACTCGTGGTCCGTGAACTTTGCCGAATTGAGCGCCGTGCCCGAACCGGCCATGTGCCTGCGCTCCCGCCGCCACGGCAAGGAGTGGTGGCCTCCGGCCGCCATCAAGGAGTGGTGGCCTCCGGCCGCCATCAAGGAGTGGTGGCCTCCGGCCG
>CAIZNN010000120.1 GCA_903934285.1 Akkermansiaceae bacterium
AGAACATACCAATCCGCCAAATACCCCATCTTCCTTTGCGTCTTTGCGCCTTTGCGCGAGGCAATCTTCACACCCTGGCCCCTTTCACAACAGACGACCACCCCTCCAATCCAACCATTCGAATTAAGAATTATCTCGCGCAAAGGCGCAAAGACGCAAAGTTTTTCAGAACCAAAAGATCCCCATTATCCAGGCTTATCTAACCACTGATAATCAAGAACATACCAATCCGCCAAATACCCCATCTTCCTTTGCGTCTTTGCGCCTTTGCGCGAGGCAATCTTCACACCCTGGCACCTTTCACAACAGACGACCACCCCTCCAATCCAATCATTCGAATCAAGAATTATCTCGCGCAAAGGCGCAAAGACGCAAAGTTTTCCAGAACCAAGAGATCCCCATTATCCAGGCTTATCTAACCACTGATAATCAAGAACATACCAATCCGCCAAATTCCCCATCTTCCTTTGCGTCTTTGCGCCTTTGCGCGAGACAATCTTCACACCCTGGAACCTTTCACAACAGACGACCACCCCTCCAATCCAATCATTCGAATCAAGAATTATCTCGCGCAAAGGCGCAAAGTTTTTCAGAACCAAAAGACCTCCATTTTTCAGGTTCATCCCACCACCGAGAATCAAGAACATACCAATCCGCCAAATACCCCAACTATGATGCCAGCCTGGGGGTGGACAACTGTGGATTCAGATGGAAGGCCGCACAGAGGACTGTGCGGTCTACCGCGCTGTGCGCCGCAAAATGGATGAAAGAGCCGCAGCAGGTTGCGACGCCATGATCGGGGTGTGCCAACCCAACCTTGATAGGAGAAACACACGATGAGACGAATCCGGGCCGGGGTGGGCGGACATAAGGTCTGGCAGCAGGGGCTTGGGTGTTAGATCGCGACATGCCTTGCGGCCGACCAGTTAGATCCCGACAAGGTGGGTCACGGGGTCTTAATCGCCACGACTCTGGCAAAGCGGTGCGCCGCCGAGGCGGGCAGCGAATCCCGGAACGTCACGCGCTCCATGCCATCCGCCAGCACGGTCGGGGTCCCGACCTGATTGGCGGTGGCGGCCCAGCCGCTGAGGCCGGCAGAGAACTGGGCGGCGTAGGTCAAATCGAGAGCCAGGCGGCGGCGGTTGAACGTGACGGTGTCAAATGTGTCGGGGCCAATGGTGGTGCGCCCGATACTGACCGCCGCACTACCGTCCGGAACCCGCGGGTCGCGACCGAAGGCATATTCGCCGAGGTTGTCGAAGTCGTCGCCATCCGGGTTGGCACTGACCCCGGCCAGGGCGGTGTTTTCATTGCCGTCGGGGAGGGTGACCTCCGCCGGGGTGAAGTGATCCCAGCGCCAACCGATGAACGTGCTGGCGAAGTCGGCATCGGATGTGCCGGGAGAGCCGGTGGCCGAGCCGCTGATGGCCCAGTGCGTGGGCAGGCCGTAGCCGGTGTGACTGGGCCCGGAATCGCGCAGCACCAGCGTGCGGCCGCTGCCATCGGTGGGCGGAAACCAGGCATCGTCCCATGCGAAATCGAGCAGCACCTCGCCGGAAGGATCCACGAGTTCGAGCTCCTCGCCGGCATTGTCCAGGCTGCCGAGAAACGGCCCGATCGCCGCGGCCGCCGTCCCGTAACGGAGTTGAAACGCGGGCACGTTGGCCACGAGCAGGAGTCGGGCGCCCCCCGCCAAGGTTGTGCCGGCGGGAACGGTGAACTCGATGCCTTTGGTAAAACGGCTGCCACCGAGAGCCAGCGGAGAGGCACCGGTATTGAGCAGTTCGATATATTCGAAATCCTCCGCCACCACGCTGCTGATGGCGGCAAGCTCCGCCGGGGTTGGCTGGGTGGGATGATAGTTCAACTCGCTGATCCGCAGCGCCTGTTGGGCCGGCGTGGGCGTGGCCGGGGTGGTTACACTGGCCACCACTCCACCGGCCGAATCGCGCAGGGTGAGGAGTTCGCCGCGCGAGGAGATTTGCCCCTGATAGGGCCCCACGACGAAGTTCCCCTCACCGCCTTTCGGTCTAACCGTGCGAGTGCGGAATGCCGCCTGGCGGGGTGAAACAAAAAGCGAGCCGCCGGCGGTGATGACCGTGCCGCCCTTGAAGGTGAAGTCCACCCCGCCGCCGAGCGCCCAGCCGGAAAGATCCACGGCAAACCCGTTAGGATTGGCGAGTTGCACATACTCCTCGTCCTGCGTGGTGGATCCCTGCGGGTGATAATCATAGCCGGCGATGTTGATCACGACGTGGGCAGGCTGTGGCGCGTTGGGAATTCCGGCGCTGTTGGCGTTGGCAATGCCGACGTTGACCGTCGAAGTGTGGGTGTTGAAAAGGTGGGTGCGGCGCGGCGCGAGGAACTGGCTCTTGATCTCACTGATGGCGGTGGCCACACTGTCATTACCCAGGCCGTATGGCGCGCCCTCGCCGACCGGTGGCCAGCCCCACTGCGCGCGGTCGAGCGCCGCTTCCGGTGCCATCCTCGCGGCGTTGGCATCGAACAGTTGCTCCAGCAGGGGGCCGGGCGTGCCGGGCGCTTGCAGGTATTGATCCATGATCGAGCGCATCCGCCGCAGCAACATCGCCCGCGTGGCTGGCACGGAGATGATCGCATCGTAGAAGCGGTTGTAGGTTCCGCTGGCGTAATCAAGCGGGTAACACAGCCTGTTGCCGTAGAGCGGATGGCTCTTGGCGCGGTCGTTGGTGGCTTGCAGGTAGGCGTTGTCGGCGGGATAGTCGGCATAAAAAAGTTGTCCCCACGAGAAATTGGTGTCGAAGGGAATGATGCGCCACTCGCCGGTGTTGTCGCTGTCGCGGTGAATGACCATGTTCGCCCACACATCATCACCCTCGTGGGTGAGGCGGGCGACGGCGAGATAGTTGATCACGGCGGGAAGATCGACCTGGTCGAAGACGTTGATGGCGCGGGTGGTTAGATCGGCGGCGGTGATGGCGGTCACGAAGTTCGCCATGTCGCTGGTGTCCTCGGTCACGCGGGTTTGCTTTTCGCCGCGGGCACAATCCATCTGACCGACGCTGGCATACATGGCCCCGTTGGGATCAAGCCCCATGTTGTCCAACAACTCGGAATCCTGTGTGTCGGTGTGAAAGGCGAGTTGCCAGAACCCCCCGTTGATCTGGCAGCGCACGGGGAAATGCTCGGGCGCGCCAGTGCCGGTGGCGCGGTGCAGCCACATGCTCATGAACTGCCGCGAATAGCTCGGATCGACATACTCCGCATTGAGCGCCAACTCACGCAAGCGCTTGTGGCCCGCCGCATAGCGGAACTGATGGTCGGCATTGAAATCCACCCGGTGGGCCCGCTTTTGCATGGTCCGCGTGGTATCCCCCTTGATCCTGATGGAGATGTTATCATATAGCTCGCCGTCATAAAACAACGCGCCGCGACCGCCGACGTTGTCCTGATCGATGACATGGGAGTTATTGAACTGATAGGTTCCGGGCACGAAGATGTGATAGATCGGCAGTTGGGAGGTGATGCCATCCAGCGCGACCGTGCCGAAGTACTGGTCGGAGTTGGAGGGGTCCGGATAGGCCGGGGCGGTGCCCTGCACCGCGGTGTTGTCCGTGGCGATGATGCGCCAGCGCAGCAGCTGGCCGGCAGTCACGCCGCTGGTGGGCAGCGCTGCTGTGTAAACACCAGCCGGTCCGGCCGTCATGGGGATGATCGTCTCCGCGCCGAACATGGCCCGATAGGCGAGGTGCACCGGGTTGAGCGCGGCGAGCGGCCACAGGCTGGGCGTGACCTTCGCGCTGATCACAAGCTGCGGACTGCCGCCCCCGCCGGCCGGCCGCGGCGGCAGTTCGAGCGCGCCATTGTATCGAACATCCGTCACAAAGGGCCCGAGGCTGGTGCGGTTGGCGGAGTTGGCAGCGCCGGGAGTGTTGGATGCCAGATAGTAACCGGTGGCATCGGCCACCACCCCATCAAGCGTGCAGAGGACGAGGAAATTCGGATCGCTGGTGGTGTTGTTCAATGCCTGAACCGCGAGAATGTTCCGGCCACTTGCTAGATATACGGTGGGAATACTGCAGGTCTGGGTCCGGGTCGCCAGCGCGGTGGCGGTGGCGGTGCTGTCCCAAGCCGGAGTGGTGGGGGCGTTGAAAGTGGCGATTTGGCTGCCATTCAGATAGGCGATGAACCCGTCATTGCAGCGGGCGGTGAAGCGCAGCGTCCGCACTGCCGCCGGAGCGGAGACACTGAACGGGATCCGCAGCAAAGTGCCGCCATGGCCCGGCAGGACCCCGGCCAGATCGAGTCCGACATCCGCCGCCGCCACATCCTCGTCCGCGCCGCGATAGATCCGCAGGATTTCCGCAGCCGATAACGCGGTGTTGTAAAACCGGAATTCATCCAGCAAGCCATTGTATCTATACCAATAGGTGCTGTTGCTCCGGCCTATCAACAAGTCGTCGGCAGTGGGCCACGACCAGGCACTGGCGTGGGTGGCGGCGCCGCTTTCCACGCCGTCGATGTAGAACCGATCCGTGCCCCCGGCCGCCTGGTCATAGGTGAACGCGACGTGATGCCATTGGTCGTCGTCCACCCTGGTGGTGGAATAAAACGCAGTGCCGCCGCCGGTGGGTTGGCAATACAAGCGGCCCGGGTAGGCATTAGCCGCGTCCGTGAGTGCCAGCAACGTTCCCGCACTGCTGCGGCGGCGGAACAGTATGGCCGCCTCACTGCCACCACCCATCATGCCGGCCGATTTCAGCCAGCACAGAATGGCCCCACGGCTGGCGTTGAATTCGGCGTGGGCCGGCACCACCAATTGGGATGCGCTGGCGGCGGCGAACTGCATGACCCCACGCCGCAACAACGGGCTCGCCGCGGTGTCGGTGGCTGCGGGCATATGAATCGTGGTGTTGTCGGTGTTGGTGGCGTGATGCCCGGATCCCGACGTGTCGGTAGTTAGATCGGCCGCCGAGGTGGCATTGAGGCGCAGTTTCAGATTCGTCGCGCCCACCGGGGTGGCGATGCCGGCGACGCCAGCACCCTGGGCGCCGGCGGTCCAAGCCGTGTCATTGAAGGGCTCCGCCCCGCCGCGCCAAGTCGCGCCGAGCGCGGTGCCGCCGTTGGCCACGGTGGGCACCAGGGCTTTGACCGGGGCATTGGCCGCCACCAGCGTCACGCCCGCACTCGCGTCCTGGAGGCCATAGGATACATCCGGCACCTGTTTCGGATAGGTGAAGGATGAAATGACATCCACCACCCCCTCCTTGCCAGGAACCCGGTTCTCTTTGGTTAGCGCGAGATACTTGCCGGCATTGGAGGAAATCTTGAAATTGGTGGCCAGCCGCGGTTGGGCGGCGGTGCCCGCGTTGTCTTGGCCGGCGACGGCTTGCGGCGGCCGCCGGTCGCGGTCCGAGGCAAAGACGACGAGGCGCTTGCCCGCGCCGAGGGTCCAGGCCGGCAACGGCCATTTGCGCAAGGAGCCGGCATCGTCCGTAAGATACCAATCGCCCAGTGCGACGGTGGCGTTGGTCGGGTTGGTGATTTCGATCCAATCCTCGTGCTCGTTGATCTCGTCGCGCAAACCGCCGGCGTTGTTAGCCAAAAACTCGCTGATAACCAACTGCGCGGAGGCCGGGGCAATGGCCAGGATGGCGGTTACAAGGAAACCGCCAAGCCTGCCCCGGCGATTCCCGGCAAATGGAGCGAGACGAGGCACAATGCGGGGCGGAATCAGCGGGAACATGAAAACGGTTGACCGGTAATGAGATCAATGGGAAGGCTATGAGGGGAGGCGGGGCCGGTCAATGGCAATCAACTTTTGATAAGGCCACAGCGCGTTGCCTCAATCTGGCCACAGACAAATGGCAATATTGCATCAGGTGCCACCATGTGCCTTTGTTGTTGGAAGTGCCGCCGCTGGCGGCGGGGATGAATGAAGAAGCGGCGGGCCGGCAGCCCGCGCCCCCCGGGGCCCGGG
>CAIZNN010000121.1 GCA_903934285.1 Akkermansiaceae bacterium
CAAGCAGACCAGCAAAGGCTTCCTGGGTTAGATTCAGGGACTGGCGGACCTTCGCGACTTCGCTCTTGGCGGCCCAAGCCCTGGCGGACTTGCGGCTCTGAACCTCCGGGTTAACGGCCACACGAGCGACCGTCCCGTCGGGACGCTTGGTGATACGAAACACCCTGGCGGGCGCGCGCTCGCCGCGTTGGAGTGCTTCTTTCTTTGCCTTGAGGCTGGCAGGAGTGGGGGTTCCGGCCTTGATGATGGTGTGGATTGCTTTCATGGGGTCTTGCGTTTGAGTTGCTGTAAGCGGGCGCTGCTGAGGTTTGCGGATTCGTTCTTGGCGTAGATGTCGAGCAGGAGGATGCGGTCGTCGTCGATGACCCAGTAATAGATCACCCTTGCACCGCCCTGTTTTCCATGGCCTTTGGCGGCCCAGCGGAGTTTGCGGGTAGCCACCGGAGCCGCGAATGATGGCGCCAGCGTCAGGTCGCTCCAGAAGATACATCTGGACTGCGAAAATCCCCTCGTCCCCGAGCAGGCGGAGTGCTTTGGCGGTGAAATCGGGGTCTTCCTCAAAGGTCACGGTGGCAATTCTACGATGGAACTTGCGTTTGGCAAGGTAACACTTTGTATTATTTTTTTTGCTTGAAGAGGAGCCTCCTTTTGCTTGAAGAGGAGTCTCCTCTTAATAAAAATGTGCTTGCGCGGGTGGAGTGGTTTGGTAGGTTCGGGCATGCCACACGCACGATTCATAGCGCCCTGGAAGGATTCGACGGACAAGCCGGTGATTTACCACTGTGTGAGCCGGGTGGTGGACCGGCGGTTTGCATTCGGGCCGGAAGAGAAGGAGAAGCTGCGGACGTTCATGCGGATGTATGAGAATTTCTCGGGCTGCCGGGTGCTGGCGTACTGCTTCATGAGCAACCACATCCACTTGCTGCTGGAGGTTGTGCCGCTGGCGGCGGGCGGTCTGAGCGACGGGGAGTTGCTGCAGCGATTGCGGTGCATCTATAACGAACCGTTCGTGGCGGAGGTGGCGAAACGTCTCAAGGAGTACCGGGAGCCGGGCGGCGGGGAATTGGCGCGGGAATTGCACGAGAGCTTCAGCTACCGGATGCACGACCTGAGCGAGTTCATGAAAGGATTCATGCAACGCTTCACCCAGTGGTACAACCGCAGCACCAAACGCAGCGGCGGACTGTGGGAGGACGTGTTCAAAAGCGTGCTGGTGGAAGACGGCCTCGCCTCGCGAACGATGGCCGCCTACATCGACCTCAACCCGCTGCGGGCGGGAATCGTGCCCGACCCCGCGGAGTACCGCTGGAGCAGCTACGGCGAGGCGATGGGCGGCGGACCCAGAGGTGACGGCAAGAAGGCGCGGGCCGGCCTGGTGCGGGCCCTCATGGCGCACAAGGGCTATGAGGCGGACGCGCGCCACTGGGCGGGAAAAGTGTCGAAGGAATACCGGATGTTGTTGTTAGTCGAAGGCGAGGAGAAGCTGCGGGAAGGGGTGGGCGAGACCGGGAAGGGCGAGACCGGGAAGGGCGAGACCGGGAAGGGCGAGGTGAAAGTGGTTAGAACGGGCATGCGGAAAGAAGCCGTGAAAGCCGAGTTGGCGCAGCTCGAACAGAGCCGCGACGTGGCGCTTGGCAAGATGCTGCGCTGCCGGGTGAGATACTTCACGGACGGGGCCGTGCTTGGGAGTCGCGGCTTTGTGGATGGGTTCTTCCTGGCGAGCCGGGAGCGTTTCGGACCGAAGCGCAAGAGCGGGGCGCGCAAGTTGCGGGGCAACGCGGCGGCGGCGGCCGGCGCGTTGTGGAGTGTCAGGGATTTGCAAACAAGGATTGGATGAAGATTGGCTTGCCAGGCCACATCGCACGCGCCCGCCATCCCCGATTCGCTCGTTAGACAGACCGGGACGGCACGGAGGTGAGGCAAAATGGCCCGGCGCGCGCCAGGCCATGGGCTGGCGCGCGAATTCATCCGCTCAGCGGAGGAGCGCAACGGTCGCATGGTAGCCGGCTGCAGCGCCGGGGTACTGACGCAGGCCGCGCTTGGCGGCATCGAGCGCGGTGCGGCCCGCCTTGTTGGCAACGGCGTGATCGGCGCCTTTGGCGAGCAGGGAACTGACGATTTGCGCGTGTCCGCGTTGGGCGGCGATGATCAGGGCGGTGTTGCCTTGCCGGTCGGCACAGTGAGGCGACGCGCCGTGCGCCAGGAGGGTGTCCACCACTTGCGACAGGCCGCTCCAGGCGGCCCACATCAGGGCCGACCAGCCATCGTTGTCGCAGGAATCGATCCTGGCCCCGTTGTTGAGCAGCAACTCGACGATGGCGGCACGCTTGGCATCGGTTGCGCTGATGATTTTGGGATCGTCATAGTTGGCAAAGGCCGCCCGCATGAGGGCGGTGCGGCCCAGGCCGTCGGTCTCATTGGTGACCTGCTTGCCGGCTTTGACCAGTTTTTCGACAGCGCCGGAGTCGGCCTGGATGATGGCGGTGACGATGGGATCATCCTTTTTGACCTTGCCCTTCAATTTTGAAAACCCCATGTCCGCCACCACGACAAACACGGTGGAAACCGTGAACAGAATGACGCCATCGATAAGAATGTTTTTGAGTTGGTTCATGGCACGGATGCTTCCGGTGCGGCTGGCGCAGGGGCGGAGGGCGCCGCGTTGTCGCTGGTGAGGAAATTGCGCATGGCGATGACCGCGATGGGGCTGAGCACCGCCAAAATCAGATAGATGAGCCACATGAACTCGGGTGATTCACCATAGGCGATGTTGCCCGTCTCGATTTTGGGGCGGATGCCATCATAACAGAAGCGCGAGATGAGGATGCCGCTGACGAAGCCGTTGATGGGTTTGGAAATGAAGGAGGGCAGCGCCGAGAGCGCCATGTAGGAGGACACCTTGTCCTTGGGCGCGACCGAGGCGATGTATTCGGTAAAGCGCGGCATGAAAATGAGTTCACCGAAGGCGAACACCAGGATCTGCGCCACGATGATAAAGAAATAGGCCTGGGAGACGTTGTGGATGCCAGGGAGTTGCTGAATCCACTCCAAGGGCACCGCCATGAACAGCAGCGAGGCCGCGGAAATCGTCATGCCGATGATGATGAGTTTGACGGTGGCAAAGCGGTTGATGATCGGGATGAGCACGATCAAGCCGACGACGATGATCAACGGGTTGATGGAGTTGGCCAAGCCCAGATCGAAGTCCGCGTGCAAGACGCGCGTGTAATATTTCGGCATCACCAGGAACTGATGGGTGAAGACGAGGCGCACGCCAATGGTGAGCACCAGGAAGAGCAACAGTTTCTGAAAGGCCCTTTCCTTCCACACTTCCATGAAGATGGCGAGCGGACGCCGGGAGGCCTCCGCGCCGGAGATTCGTTCGCTTTCCTCGGCATAATTTTCCTCAGTGATGAAGTAGCTGCATGCCAAGGTGCAGAGAGCCATCACAAAGCCGAAATCAAAGATGGCCAGATTGCCATTGACCTCACCGAGGCCCTTGCGGAAGCCATCGATGACGAGGGCGCCGGCGATGATCGCGCCGATGTTCATGATGAGATAGTTGATATTGAAGCCGGTGGCGCGGGTCTGGATGGTGGTGAAGCGGCGCAGCGAGGTCATCACCACCGGCGACATGAAGGCGGTGCCGAGCGACATGACGATGATGAGGACTTTGACCACCACTTTGATCGCGGCGGGCGACAGCATCTCCAAGCCGGGCACCACCCCCAGGCCGAGCCGGGCGACAGCCAACAGTCCGATGCCGATGTAGTAGGATTTCTTGATGCCGATGACGTCGCAGATGGACCCCACGGCGAAGACGAAGGCCGTAATGTAGAGGGTGTAGATCGCCACCCAGGCCCCCGAATCGACATCATTGAAGCCGCAATTGGTGGTTAGATAGAGGGTCAGCACGGTGATCATCGAGAAATACGCCAAGCCATCGAAGAACTGGATGGCATTGGTCAGCCAGAAATCCTTGGAGGCGCCCTTGAGGACTTTGAACTCGGCAAAGTAGTTGATGACTGGGTTTGGCATGCGCAATTTCGATGGGAGTGGAGGGCGGGGGAAAATACCGCCGGGGGGACTCGAACCCCCACGACCGTGAAGTCAACGGATTTTAAATCCGCAGCGTCTACCATTCCGCCACGGCGGCATTTCTCCCAAGTCGTTGGGCAACGACGGGCGAACCATAGCGGATTGCGCCGCGGCGTCCAGTCCGGCCTTGCGCCGCCGCTCAATTTTTCGCCGGCAGGTAGCTTTCGACGCGGCGGTTGTTGGTCGGGTTGGCGTCGGTCACGCCGCCGGACAGCCACACCGAGGTATCGAATTGGAGGGGAGTGGCGGCGTTCCAGCTCGCGGCGGACAGGGGCAGGGTGAAGGTCTGAATGGCATTGGGCAACAGCGTGGTGATGTTGAACGGGACGCTGCCGGCCGCGGTGCGCACCTGCACGCCGGCATTGACCAGCATCTCGGTGCCGCGGTTTTGAATGACCACTTGCAACTGCGGATAGGGCACTTCGGCAGTCGGCGCGATCACATAGTTGGAGGCGACCGCGGCATCATAAATGCCCGGCGTGCCCGCATTCATCACCCGCCCCAAGTCCACCGCGCCGGCGCCACTGGCCACGTCGGTGCCGGGCGCGCCGACGTCGTCGAGGTTGGCGAGCACCAGGGTGGCGGCCTGCCAGGCGTTGCGCTGGGTGCTGCCGCCGGTGGTCATGGCGGCGGCAATCGCGCCGGCCAGGATGGGTGCGCTGGCCGAGGTGCCGGTGAAGCCGACCGCCTGATCGCCGGTCCATGCGGCATTGACTTCGAAGCCCGGCGCCACGGCGGCCAAGGTATTGCCGCTGTTGGAAAAGGCCAGCGAGGTGCCATTGGCATCCACCGCGCCGACCGCAATGACGCCCGGGTTGGCCGCCGGGTATGCCAAGTGAGCGAGCCCTTCATTGCCGGCGGCCGCGACGATGACCACGCCGGCGGCGTTGGCATACTCAATGGCATTGCGCACCAGCCCGCTATCGCCGTAGCTGCCGAGGGAAATATTGATGAGGTTGGCACCGGCATCCACCGCCGCGACGATGCCCTTGGCAATGAGCATGCTGTTGGATTGGCCGAGATCATCGGCGATGCGCACCGATAGAATGTCGGCCCCAGGCGCCACCCCCGGCGTGAGCTTACCGGTGCCGATGATCATCGAAGCCACCGCCGTGCCATGGCCGTTCCAATCCGCCAGATCGGCAGGCAACGGGATGAGGTTGAGCGCGCTGATTCTGCTGCCAAAGGCTGAGTTCGGGCTCACCCCGGTATCCAGGATGGCCACCAGCACCCCCTTGCCCCAAGTGGAGTTGTCGCCGGTGATCCCGAGCACCCGCAGCAGCTTGTCACCCACCGCCACCACCCCATCTTGAATGATCCCCGGCTTGGGGTCCGGCACATAGGCCGGAAAAATCATCGAGATGTCCGCCTCCCCGTCTAACAAGCCGGCCAGCTCGTCGGGATTGAGAAAACCGACGTGCAGCGCATTGAGCGCATCGATGCGGCCGAGCAGGTGGAGGCGCCCTCCGGCCTTGGCCAGAAACCGTTCCAAGGCCGCGCGATCCTTGAACACCAAGGCGCGCTGCCCCGGCAGCGCGCCCGCGGCAAGCGCCTCCGCGTCGCTCCGGAATGCCGGTCCACGCTCGGCCCGCCGGAATTTCACTTCCTGCTCCGGCGCGCCGGCGGTCACCGGCGCGGCCTCGGCCGCCGGCTTGGCCATCGGCGCAGGCACGGCCGTGCGTGCCAGCCAGTAGCCTAGCAGGGCGGTCAAACAAAAGCCAACGGCGAGAAGAACCGAGCGATAGCGGCGCACGTCCTGATAAAACCACCGAACCGGGAAAAAGGTAGTGAAATCTCGCCGGCTGCGGCATTTTCCCGGCGGGATTGGGCAGCTGGCGGCCTATCGAGCGCGAAATCGGCTGGGGCGGCCCGAGGTTTTGGTTGCTTGACCGGCATTGTGCGGTATAGACTGGTCCTCCGCCCGCGTAACTTAGTTTCCCTCCTCCGCGCTAACATCAGGGCCCCATTTCCACCTCCACTAGCGATGAATCCAGATCGAGCCACACTCAACTTCCTCAATAGCTTCCCGGTTGAAGCCAGAAAACGCGGTGAAATGCTGCAAAAGGACGGTGGTGTGACCCAGATTTTCGGCAACCATCTGTTCATTCAGGGCCGCGTCGAGGACGAGAGCGGCACCCACCGCACCAGTCTGCGCCTGCAAGGCAACCGCTGGTTCGGCTCCTGCACCGCGGAAGACGACACCATCTCCGGCGCCTGCCAATACGCCACCATGATGGAGCGGATGCACCGCGGCGAGGATCTGCCGGAGTCGCCCAACGAATTTGACGACACGCCGATTCTCGACATCATCGAGGAGAAGCTGGGCCGCGAACTCGACGACAAGGAGGCGGATTTCGTCACCAAGCTGGAAAAGCGCTACCGCCGCTACGTCATCGAAGGGGAACTCCACGACCACGACATGGTGCGCATCACCCCGCGCTGGGAAATCACCACCTACGAGCCGCTCGAGTTGTGGCCGATTCCCCCCGGCGACATCATCGAGTTCTGGAACTACATCGCCTACGCGTTCTACAAGAAGAAGCTCGCCTATCCGGATTTCATGAACGTGATCACCGACCTCGGGCACGTGCAGAAGAAAATGGCGGATTGGGAGCAAGAGCGCGAGGTGGCCGCCTGGTATGAGCGCATCGAAAAGGTCAACGAACGGCCGCCGCAAGACGCCCCGCTCAACGTCAAGTTCCGCTTGGTCGCCACCATCAACGAGGCCCGGCTCGAGGTCAAGGAAGCCAAGGCCAACCTGTGGCAGCAGCTCCGCGAGAAAAACGAGATTGAGCATTACGTGGAGCTGCACCATGAGGCGGCGCTGCTGATGGATGCCTCCAGCCAGACGCTGTGGGAACACTTCCTCGCCTTCGTGCGGAAATACGGCGACACCACCCTCGATTTCGATCAGGAGGAGAGTTGTCGTTTCATGAACCGGGTCTTCCGCCAACCGGCGCTCAAAGGCTACATCGTCAATCTCGACGACAAGGAGTTCAAGGTTGTCGAGGACGCGCTGCGCTGGGTCTGCGAAGACGATCCCTATGATGGCGCCAGCTTCGCGCTGCAACTCGTCACCGCCTCCGGCGAAAACGTCTCCCACTCGGTGCGCCTGCTGCCGGGCCGCAAGGAACTCTATCAATCCGACGAAACCGTCTTTCCCGGCCCGCCCCGCTGGCTCGAGGAAACCGACGTCATGCCGCGCTACCTCATTCCCAAGCGCGTCATCGATTCGCTCGAGGGCGTCGAGTTCCTGCGCAAAATCGGCGCCTCCCTGCCCGAATCGCTCAAGAAACGCGTCGTCGATCTCGAACTCCGCCCGCGCTTCGAGATGAAGCTCGTGGCCGGCCTCACTGCCGCCGAGACCGAGCATCTGGTCGTCGACGTCACCGCCATTGAAACCAAGGGCCGGCGCACCGAGCACCTCACCAAAGACGGCTGGGAGCTCGCCGAGCAACAACCCGTCAAGGGCCGGCAATTGCTGCGCTTCGCCCGTGAAGATCTCTATCCGGTCCCCGGCACCCTCGATGAGATGGGCCTGGCCTACGACGAGAAGATCCTTTCCTTCAAGAGCCGCATCACCAAGCAATTCCCGGAGAAATTCGCCGAGTGGGTCAAGAACATGCCGGAATCCATCGAGCTCGACATTGATCTGCGCCTCAAATCGATCCTGGCCGATCCGGTCACTGCTGCGGTGCGTTTCGAAGTCGTCGGCCAGGACATCGACTGGTTCGACCTGCGCATCGTCATCGACGTGCAGGGCGTCAATCTCTCCAAAGCCCAGATCCGCCAGCTGGTGGCCGCCCGCGGTGGTTACGTGCGCATGGAGGACGGCTCGTGGATGCGTCTGGAGATCAAGCTCGATGCCGACCAGCGCGAGGCGGTCACCCGGCTGGGTCTTGATCCGTTCGACTTGTCGGGTGAGACCCACCGCATGCATGCGCTGCAGCTGGCCGATCCGAAGGCGGCGGAAGTGTTTGATCCAAAGGCGTGGAAGCGCATCAAGGACCGCGCCGGCGACATCAAGCTCGAAATCAACCCCGACGTGCCCGCGTTGCTCAAGGCCACCCTCCGCCCCTATCAGATAGATGGCTTCCGGTTCCTCACCTATCTGTCGGTCAACAACTTCGGCGGCATCCTCGCCGATGACATGGGCCTGGGCAAGACCATCCAGGCCCTCGCCTATCTCATCTGGCTCATGGAGGAGAACGAAAAGGCCGGCATGCCCAAAAAACCCGCCCTGGTCGTCTGCCCCAAATCGGTGTTGGACGTGTGGGCCGGCGAAGCCGAAAAGTTCGCCCCCCACATCCGCGTTAAAATCCTGCGCAGCCGCGATGACATCCAGGTGGATGAAATCCAGAACAACGTCGACATGCTGGTGCTCAACTACGCGCAACTGCGCGTGTGTGGCGAGGAACTCAACGGCATCAAGTGGCTCACCACCATCCTCGATGAGGGCCAACAAATCAAGAACCCGGACTCCAAGGCCGCCAAGTGCGCCCGCGAGCTCGATTCCCAAAACCGCCTGGTGCTCACCGGCACTCCGATCGAGAACCGCCTGATGGACATGTGGTCGCTGATGGCCTTTGCCATGCCCGGGGTGCTGGGCTCGCGCGCCTACTTCAAGAAACGCTTCGACAAGCGCAAGGACCCGCTCAGCCAAGCGCGGCTCGCCTCGCGGTTGCGCCCGTTCCTGATCCGCCGCACCAAGCTGCAAGTGGCCCAAGACCTCCCGCCGCGTACCGAGGAAGAGGTTTATTCCAAGATGGAAGGCGTCCAACACGACCTCTACAAAGCCGAACTCAAACGCATCCAAAAAGCCCTGCTCGGCCTCGACTCCGACGAATCGGTCAAGAAAAACTCCTTCGCCATCTTGCAGGGCCTCATGCGCCTGCGCCAAATCTGCTGCCACCCCGGCCTCATCGATCCCAAATACCTCAAGGAGGAAAGCGCCAAGATGGAATCCCTGTTCTATCTGCTAGACCAGCTGTACGAGGAAGGCCACAAGGTGCTGGTGTTCTCGCAGTTTGTCACGATGCTGGATCTGATCAAGGCCCGCCTCGATCTGGAAAGCCGTCCCTACAACTACCTGACCGGTCAAACCAAGGATCGCAAAGGCGAGATCGAGCGGTTCCAGACGACCAAGGACCCGTCGGTGTTCATGCTCTCGCTCAAGGCGGGCGGCGCCGGCCTCAACCTCACCTCCGCCTCCTACGTCATCCTCTACGACCCGTGGTGGAATCCGGCGGTGGAAAACCAGGCGATCGACCGGACGCACCGCATCGGCCAGAAAAACAAGGTCATTGCCTACCGGCTGCTGACCCGCGACACCGTCGAGGAGAAAATCCGCATCCTGCAACACCAGAAGACCCAACTGGTCACCAACGTGCTCGGCGATGAGGGCTTTGCCTCCAACCTCGACCTCAACGACCTGCAATTCATCCTCACCCACAGCATCGACGAGGAAGAGTTCAAGGATTGACCGCAATGCCCGATCCCGCCTACGTCCGCGACGCCTTTGCCCGCATCGCGGACCGCTATGTCCTAACCAATCACGTGCTGAGTTGCGGGGCGGACCTGTGGTGGCGCCAGGTGGTCGCCTCGCGGGTGAAGCGGTGGCGGCCCGCCAGGCTGTTAGACGTGGCCAGCGGCACTGGGGATCTGGCGCTCAAGATCCAACAAACGCTGCCGGACTGCGAGGTCATCGCCTCGGATTTTTGTGCCGAAATGCTCGCCCACGCCACCCGCCGCGGCGTCGCCAACACCCTCGTCGCCGATGCCCTCGCGCTGCCGTTTGCGGATGGCGCGTTCGACGCGGTCACCGTCGCCTTCGGGCTGCGCAACATGGCCGACTACTCCGCAGCCCTGCGCGAAATGGGCCGCGTCCTCAAGCCCGGCGGCCACCTCCTCATCCTCGACTTCTCGCTGCCCCGGGGCCTGCTGCGCGTGCCGTACCGCTTCTATCTGCACCGCATCCTGCCGCACCTGGCCGGCTGGCTCACCGGCGAGAAGGACACCTACGAATACCTTGGGGGGTCCATCGAGGCGTTTCCCGCCGGCCGCGACATGACCGACTTGCTAGCCTCGTGCGGGTTCCAACAAGCCTGCGGCACCCCGCTCAGCGGCGGGGTGGTCACCCTCTATCAAGGCGACAAATAGGCGGCCGGGGCTGGCGCGGCACCGGTTGTTAGGGGCCGGCCGCCGGATTTTTTCAATCAAACACTTGCCATCGGCGGGGGGGTGGGTTATGCGTATCGGCCTATGAAAACCTATCGTGTGCTGGTGTCTGACCCAATTTCCGAAAAGGGCGTGGAAGCCCTGCGTGCCACCCCGGAAATTGCGGTGGATGTGAAAACCGGGCTCAAGCCTGAGGAACTGCTGGCCATTATCGGTGATTACCACGGTCTGGTGATTCGCTCGCAAACCAAGGTGACCGCGGCGGTGTTTGACGCGGCGAAGAACCTCAAGGCGATCGGCCGCGCCGGGGTCGGGGTGGACAACATCGACCGCGCCTGCGCCACCGAGCATGGGGTGGTGGTGATGAACACGCCCAGCGGCAACACCATCTCCACCGCGGAACACGCGTTCACCCTGATGCTGTCGCTGGCCCGCAACATCCCCCAAGCCCATGCCTCGATGATAGCCGGCAAGTGGGACCGCAAGTCCTTCGAAGGCGTCGAGTTGTTCGGCAAACGCCTCGCCATCATCGGCATGGGCCGCATCGGCACCGAGTTTGCCAAGCGCGCCCAGGCCTTCGGCATGGGCGTGGTCGCTTACGATCCGTTCCTCACCACCGCCCGCGCCCAATCGCTCAAGGTGGAACTGGCCGAGTCCGCCAACGACGCGCTGCGCGGCGCCGATGTGGTCACCTTGCACATCCCGCTGACCCCGGACACCCAACACCTCCTCAACCACGAACGCCTCAGCCTGATGAACCCGGGCGCGCTGGTCATCAACTGCGCCCGCGGCGGCCTCGTCGATGAAGCCGCCGCCAAGGTCCTGCTCGATGCCGGCCAACTCGCCGGCATCGCCTTGGATGTGTATGAAACCGAACCGCCTACGGCCGAGTTCGCGTTGCTGACGGCGAAAAAATGCGTGTTCACCCCGCACCTCGGCGCGTCCACTGCCGAGGCGCAGGAAAACGTCGGGACCGAGGTGGCCTATCAGATCCGCGACTTCCTGGTCAGCGGCGAGATCCGCAACGCGGTGAACATGCCCAATCTCGACAGCCGCACCCTGGAGAGCGTCGGCCCGTACCTGAACCTCGCCAGTTCGCTGGGCAAATTGCTCTCCAAAATCGCCCCCGAACAGTGCGACGCCATCCGCGTGTCCTACCTCGGCCCGGTGTCCGAACTCGACACCGAGTTGATCACCCGCACCGTGCTCACCGGTTACCTCGCCAGCGCCCACACCGAGGCCCAGGTCAATCTGGTCAATGCCCCCGCCATCGCCAAAACCCACGGCATCCAGGTCAGCGAGGCGACCACCGCGCTGGCGACGAATTGCACCGAACTGATAGAAGTGTCCGCCATCAAGGGCGGCGACACCTGCACGGTGGCCGGCACCTTCTTCGGCAGTGCCGCGCGCATCGTCCACATCGCCGGCCACTACGTGGAAACCAACCCCCGCGGCCGGTTCCTGTTTGTCGAAAACGACGACCGCCCCGGCATCGTCGGCAACATCGGCACCACCCTCGGCAACGCCGCCATCAACATCGCCAACATGGCCCTCAGCCGCACCAGCGACCGCAGCCGCGCGGTGACCGTCATCGAGGTGGACTCCGAGCCGCCCGCCAGCTTGTTAGAAATGCTGCGGCACACCCCGGGGATTTTGCGGGTTCTGAGCTTCGAGCTGTGAAACGCAAAATTTCCGCAAAATTCCGTTGCCAAGTTCCCCGACCCGCCCTTAACTTCCCCCCGGCATGAAAAAACTCGTCGTCATCGCTACATCCCTTATCGCTCTCTCTGGCTTTGCAGCCGCAGACATTCAGGCACCTCCCGGCTCGCAATACACCTCGTCTCGCAAAGTCGGCCGTGCCATCAGCAACATCCTCTACGGAGTGATGGAAATCCCCGAACAAATCGTGCGCAAGAACGATGATTTCGGCCGCAAAGCCGGCTGGACTTACGGCGCGATCGATGGCACCAACCGCGCGCTGCGCCGCCTGGGCTACGGATTCTACGAACTGTTCACCTTCACCTGCCCGACCTACCGTGGCACCTACAAACAGCCGTACGAGCGCTGTGGTGAAGACAACCGCATTCAGATGAATGTTGCCGACGGGCTGTCCGAATTCCCACCGGAACTCGGCTTTGAGACCTATTTCAAGTACGGGCGGCAACAACGGTTCTGAGATCCGCGTGATTTTCCCCATCCCGGCAGTGGTTCGCCCCTGCCGGGATTTTTTTGTCGTCCGCCGCCGCCCGCCGCTGCGCATTTCCCCTCACGCCGCGAGGTTTTGCAGACGAGCCGGTCGGCGGCCGTCGCTCCACCGGGCAGCACCCGTTCCTCACATGTTTGAGACATCTGGCATCCCCCCCTAGCCGTCCTGCCGTTGCTGTTAGCCGCGTCGCTTGGTGCTGCCGCGCTGCCGTCACTGGACGCCACCCTGCTCGATCCCAAGCTGCACCAAATGCCGCTGACGCAATTGTTCGAGGGCTACCAGCGCAACCCCAGCGCCGCCGAGCAAGCCCTGCACCAAAGCCAGCAGGCCGCGCTGAAAGCCCGCGGCATCGACCTGCCCGGGCAGGATCCCAGCGGCTTCCATTGGATGAGCACCTCCAAGGCTGGATGTGGCAGCGCGGCACCACCGCCTGGTTGCTCGAATCCAGCGTCACCAAGCCCGCCAAGGGCCAGGGCACCGAAGAACGCGCCGAATTCCTGCGCCTGCGCCTCGCCCCGCGCGATTCCATCAACGTGCCCTCCACCCAAAGCGTCCATCGTCTCGCGCTGCGTGACAATCTGGTCCACCAGCCGAACGGCGACACCTATATCGGGAACCTGCCGATGGTCGACCAAGGGCAAAAGGGGTACTGTGCCGTGGCCACCTTCGAACGCGTCGCCCGCTATTACGGCCTCGAGGTCGACCAGCACGAAATGGCCCAAGTGGCCAATACCACCGCGCGCGGCTCCGACCTCGCGGGCATGGAGGATGCCTTCAAGAAGCTGACCGGACTCATCCACGTCCGCACGACCAAGCACATCGAGAATTCGATGAAACAATTCCAACAGGACGTGACGGCCTACAACCAAGCTGCGAAAAAGGAGGGCAAGCCGGAGTTTCCTTTCAAGCGCGGGGAATCGATTGTGCACCCGGCGGTGTTCGCCGCCACCGCTGATACCGCGTTGTTTGCCCGCATCAAGGGCAAACAACAGGCTTTCGACCGCTTCAACAGCAAACTCGAAGAGTACCTCAACCAAGGCATCCCCATCGTGTGGGCCCTGCAACTCGGCATGTTCAAGGAGGCCGGCATCCCGCAAACCCAGGGCGGCCACATGCGCCTCATCATCGGCTACAACCACAATACCGGCGATATCATCTACACCATGGCTCCCACCCGCTGAGCCCGGCACCCATGGTGCCTACTTGGACCCGCCCCCGCGCCGCGATGGCGTCAGGGCGCATAAACCGCCATCGCCACCTGGCGAATCCCCTCGAGGGTCAGATCGGCATCCACCACGTCGATTTCCGGAATCCCGCAGGCAATGAGCTCCGCATCGCCACCGGTGGCAATGATTTGCGGCCGCCCCGGCAACTCCGCGCATATCCGCGCCAATATCTCCCGCACCAACCCACGGTAACCAATCACCGCCCCCACCTGCATCGCGTGAATGGTCGACTTGCCAATCGCCGACGCCGGCTCCGCCAACTCGATCTCCGGCAACAGCGCCGTGGTCCGGGCCAAATATTGGGTCATCGCGCCGAGCCCCGGCGCTATCACCCCGCCGCAATACGCCGGGGCCGCCGACACAATGTCGAAGGTCACCGCCGTACCCGAATCAATCACCACCGCCGGTGCCCCGTACCGCGCCACCACCCCCACCGCATTGGCCAGGCGATCCGCCCCAATCTGGCCCGGCTCCGGGTAATCAATCCCCATCCCTAGCGGACTGCGCCAATCCAACATGTGAACCGCCACCCGTGACCCGAAAAAATCCCGCAACACCTGCGCCTTGACCGGCACCACCGAGGCAATGACGACCGCCTCAAAGGCCACCCGGTCTAACAGGCAGGCCAGCGTCGCGGGGCTGATTGCGGCGGTGGCCAGCACCCCACGCCACGCGCCCAGCCCGCCGCCATCGCCGAGCGCGAATTTGGTGCGGGTGTTGGAATTGTCTATCAGCAGCCAGGCCATATCGTTCACCAGTGGCTTGTGTTGAAAACCTTGCGCCCGGTGACCCCGAACCTCGGCTCACCCGCGTTGGTTTTCACCCGCAGCACCCCATCGTTGAGCCGCAGCCGCAACGGACCGTTGAGGTCACCCGGCTCTAACCAAAATTTGAACCAGATCTCCGTCGTCCCCGTGGCCTCGTCACCGACCAGCGTGGTTTCGGCCGGTGCCGCCTCGCGCCCGCCCTCTAACACCAGTCGCACCGGCTTGAGCAGGTCGTGCTCCGCCGCGCCCGCTTTTTTCAAACGCAGTTCGAGCCAATGGTTGGCGTGATCGCGGGTGAGCAGCGCCCCGGTGATGCGGAACCGCGCCGCCGCGTCCGACTGCCACTCATAGGGTCGCAGCCACGTCCAGGCGGCATATACCGCGGCAATCAGCAACACCACCACCAACCCAGTGGTCCGGGAAATCCTGCGTCTCACAGCCCCAAGGGAACCCTGACGGCCACTTCATGCAAATGAAAAATAGGGCGGGCTGTCTAACAGCCCGCCCCGGGTGCCCCATTGGCCCGCGCAAATCAATGCTCGTAGCCTTGTTCCCCGTGCTCGGAGAGGTCCAGGCCGGTCACTTCCACTTCCCGCGTCGCCCGCAGGCCCATGACCGCCTTGAGCGCAAAGGCAATCACCGCGGTGGCCGCCACGCTCCACAGAATGGTCACCCCGACCGCCTTGAATTGTTCCAGCAGCAGGCCATGCTTGAGCGTGGCGACCACCGGATTGATTTTCTCATCGGCAAACACCCCGGTGAGGAGCGCCCCTAACGTGCCACCCACGCCGTGGATGCCGAAGGTGTCCAGCGCGTCATCGTAGCCGAAGATGCGTTTCAGATAGGACACCGCAAGGAACGGAATCACCCCGGCCAGAACTCCGATCAACACCGAGGAACTGGCACTCACAAACCCCGCGCCAGGCGTGATCACCACCAAGCCGGCAACAATCCCGGAGCAGATCCCCAGCACACTCGGCTTGCCTTTGACCGCCCATTCGGTCAGCGCCCATGCCAGCCCTGCGGTGGCCGCGGCCAGCGTGGTCGTGACAAAGGCATTGGAGGCGATCGCATCCGCACCCAGCGCGGAACCGGCGTTGAAGCCATACCAACCGACCCACAGCAAGCCCGTGCCCACCATGCACAGCACCATGCTGTGGGGTGCCAGCGGCTCTTTGCCCAACCCGTGGCGCTTGCCCAGAATGATGCAGAGCACCAGCGCGCTCCAGCCCGAAGTCATGTGCACCACCGTGCCGCCGGCAAAGTCAATCGCCTTGATTGCGGCATTCGGGTTGAGGGGCCCGCACATCAGGCCGGTGGTGGACCACACCATGTGGGCGAACGGGAAATACACCGCAAACATCCATAGCGCCACAAACGCCATCACCGCCGCGAATTTCATCCGCTCCGCAATCGCCCCGATGATCAGCGCCGGGGTGATGATCGCAAAGGTCAACTGGAACATGGCCCAGATGCTGTCGGAAATCCAGACGTAGCCGGCCCCGGTGTTGCCGGGCTCAATCCCCCGGAACATCGCGTTGCTCAAATCCCCGAAAAACGCGCTCGTGGCATTCACCCCGAACGACAAACTGTAGCCGCACAACCACCATAACGGGGTGACCATGCAGGCAATGCCGAGGCATTGCGCCAATACCGAGAGCACGTTCTTGCGCCGCACCAGGCCCCCATAAAACAACGCCAACCCCGGCAAGGTCATGAACAACACCAGCGCGGTGCTGACCATCTGCCACCCGTTGGCACCCGGCCCCGGCCCCGGCACCAGACTCGCCGCACCATTCTGCTTGGCCGGCCGCGCCACATTGTTGATGCAGGCCTCCAAGTCCGCCAGGCGCTCCTCGACGGTCGGCACCGCTTGGGCCGGAGGTGCCGCCTGGGCCTGGGGTGCCGCCGGTGCCACGGCCGCGTCCTGCGCGTGAACGGGCACCAGGGTTGCAATGGCGAGCATCGTGAGCGCCGCCGTTACGGCCCGCATCGGAATTCGGTATCTGTGGATCATGGGTATCGTGGTTTGAGGTGGATCGGTGGTCGCCGCCGCTATGGGAATCCCCCATCACCGCGACCGCAGATCACCCCATAGCAAAGCGCGTGCCAATTCCCCCACACTCCCGGGATATTCTTTCTCCGGAAAAATCACACCCCGCTTGCCAAGCCCGGTGCCCCCCTCCCCTCGTCTGTGCCCGCGAACTGCCAGGGCGGTTGGCTGAATCAGCATCCATTCAAAAAAACCGCAAAGCACGCCCCACGAACTGCGCAGCACCGTCCAGCTTGAGCCCGCCAAAGCCGGTCCCTGCCCTTGGCGTCCCAAGCACCTTCAGCCGCGCACTCTCTTCGGGTTGATGAACCACCGATTCCTTGATTGACCAATCCGGCCCGCCGCACGATGCTCGGCGGGTGAACCTGCCGGTGCGCCTAACCCTGCTTTGCCTTGCCGCCGCCGCCCTCCAGGCTTGGGGCGAGCAGCACGCCCCCAGCCCCGCTCCGGGCCCGGCGCGCGCCGCCGCTGCCGCCGCGCGGGTGCGCCCGCTTCTCGAGCGCGCCCTCGCCGCGAAGGGCTTGCAGCTTGGCGATCCGGTCTTCATCAGGGCCTTCAAAGAGGAAAAACTCCTCGAACTCTTCGTGCGCCACCGCCCCTCCGCACGCTTCGTGTGGTTCCGCTCCTATCCGATAGCCGCCGCCTCCGGCACCCTCGGCCCCAAACTCACCCAAGGCGACCGCCAAGTCCCCGAAGGTTGCTATGCCGTGCCACCCGCGGCGATGAAACCGGACAGTCGGTATCACCTCGCGTTCAACCTCGGCTACCCCAACGCGTACGATCGCATTCACCGCCGCACCGGCGACGCCATCATGATCCACGGCAATGAGGTATCGGTGGGGTGCCTGGCCATGACCGACGCGAAAATCGAGGAGATTTATACGCTTTGCGATGCCGCGTTGCGCGGCGGCCAGGGGTTTTTCCAGGTGCACGTGTTGCCCTTCCGCATGAGTGCGGAGCGGATGAGGCGGGTTGCCGGCGAACCGTGGCAGGAGTTCTGGAACAACCTCAAGCAAGGCTACGACATTTTCGAGCGCACCGGAGTACCCCCGGAGGTGACCCTGGACCAGGGGCACTACCAATTCCACGCGCGCCAGGCCGCACCCCGCATCTAACCACCCCGCAACCACTCTACCCCGCCCCCCATGCGCCAGAGCCTCCCCCAGTCCCGAACTGCCCAACAACCGCCGCCGGAACATTCGGCCCCCCCCCACGCCCCGGTCGTGCTCCTCGAAATCTGCGTGGATTCCCTCGCCTCGGTCCAGGCCTGTGCCCGCGCCGGGGCCGACCGGATCGAATTGTGCGCCGGACTGGTCGAGGGCGGCACCACCCCGAGTTACGGCTTCGTGCGTGCCGCGCGGCGGATGTTTCCAGGGAAACTCATGGCCATGCTCCGCCCGCGCGCTGGCGACTTCGTGTACTCGGCCGATGAGTTCGACCTGATGCTCGATGAAATCGACGGCTTGCGCCACCAGGGCGCGGACGGCATCGTCTGCGGGATGCTCACGCCCGCGGGCGCCATCGATCACGCCCGCTTGCCCATCCTCCTCGCGCGGGCCGCCGGCCTCGATTTCACCTTCCACCGTGCCTTTGACGTGAGCCGGGATCTGGCAGAATCCCTGGAGCTGCTCATCGCGCTCGGCGTGCCCCGGGTTCTAACCAGTGGCGGCCACCCCGATGTGCAGCGCGGCCTTGCGGCGCTCACCGATCTGGCCAGGCAGGCGGCAGGACGCATCCGCTTGCTCCCTGGCGGCGGCGTGACCCCCGAGCTCATCCCGGAAATCCTCCGCCGCACCGGGGTGAGCGAAGTCCACCTGTCCGCCCGGGTGGCATTGCCCAGCCCGATGCAATACCGCCGCCCGGACATCCCGATGGGAGCCGCCACCGTCCCTGCCGAATACGAGCGCAAAACCGCCTCCGAAGCCATCATCCGCGCCGCCCGCGCCGCCAGCACCCGGGCCGGCACCTGAGCCGCCACCGGCACCCCTTGGGCCCCGGGCAATGGCTTACTCCCACCGCCCGCTGCGCCAATCGCCACGCCAGCCAATCGCCCCAACCCCGACCTTTATGTTAGAAACCGCCGCCAAGGGCTTCCGGCAAAGGGATTTCACACGATCAACTGCCTCTTCCCCTTGGAGTTTCAAGCACTTCCCGCCACCATGAAATTGCTCCCCTAGAGCCGTGGGACTTGCAGAAATTCCGTCATTTTTTTCTTGGCCGAATCTAGCCATAGTGGCATCATCCGCAAGCCAAATACCATATCTAGTGTTCAGCTCGTTCTTTCAAACTTTCATCCCAACGACTAGCCCCGCCCCGTCCCCTTTACTGCCTTTTTTCCATGACCCCGCCACCATCAGCCCTCGATTTCCCCTCCCGTCGCATGTCCACACCTGCCCCCCAAGCCGCTTGCGGCCTGTTGTTTGAAGCTCAGTTCAGCACTCCTGGGGTTGATCCCTTCGAAGACCTGGAATGGGAATTCCGCACCGCGGAAATCACCGATGGTTCTAGCAAAACCATCTTCCGCCAGGACCACGTCGAGGTCCCCAAGGACTGGAGCGAACTCGCCACCAAAATCGCCGTTTCCAAATATTTCTATGGCGACATCGCCCGCGGCACCGATCCGAAGACCGGCGGCCGGGAAAGCTCGGTGCGCCAACTCATCCATCGCGTCACCCGCACCATCACCGATTGGGGGATCGCCGACGGCTGCTTTGCCGACCAGGACAGCGCGGAGGCCTTCTACGGCGATCTCACCTGGTTGTGCCTCCACCAACACGGCGCCTTCAACTCTCCGGTCTGGTTCAACGTCGGCCTCTTTCACCAATATGGCACCGGTAAGAATTCCGGCGAAGGCACCTGGTACTACGACCGCAAGGCGGACAAAGCCATGCGCGCGCCGACCCAGTACCAATACCCCCAAGCCAGCGCCTGTTTCATCCAAGGCGTGGGCGATACCATGGAAGACATCATGCGTCTGGCCGCCTCCGAGGCGCTGTTGTTCAAGTACGGCTCGGGCACTGGCTCCGATCTGTCCACCTTGCGCTCCACCCGCGAGAAACTCTCCGGCGGCGGCCGGCCCTCCGGCCCGCTGTCCTTCCTGCGGGTCTATGACCAGGTCGCCAATGTGGTCAAATCCGGCGGCAAGACCCGCCGCGCCGCCAAAATGAACACCCTCAAGGATTGGCATCCCGATATCGAGGAATTCATCGAGGCCAAAACCCTCGAGGAGAAAAAAGCCTGGGCCCTCATCGAACAAGGCTACGATGGCAGCTACAACGGCGACGCCTACGGCTCCGTCATGTATCAAAACGAAAACCTTTCCGTGCGCGCCAGCGATGTGTTCATGCAGGCCGCCGTCGAGGGCCGCGAGTGGTGGACCAAGCGCGTCAGCGATGGCGAACCCTGCGAAAAAAAGAATGCCCGCGAGTTGTTGCGCAAAATCGCCGAGGGCACTCATGTCTGCGGCGATCCCGGCATGCAATTCGACACCACCATCCACGAATGGCACACCTGCAAAGGCACCGGCCGCCAAAACTCCACCAACCCGTGCTCGGAATACCTCTTTCTCGACGACACCGCCTGCAATCTCTCGTCGCTCAACCTGATGCGCTTCAAGCATGCCGATGATTCCTTTGATATCGACCGCTTCCGCGCCGCGGTGCGCATCTTCATCACCGCCCAGGAAATCCTCGTCGATAACGCCAGCTATCCGATCAAGACCATCACCGAGAATTCCCATATCTTCCGCACCCTCGGCCTCGGCTATGCCAATCTCGGCGCCCTCATCATGAGTTATGGCCTCGGCTACGACAGCGACGAAGGCCGCGCCTTGGCCGGTGCCATCACCGCCGTGATGACCGGTCACGCCTACGCCTGCAGCGCGGAAATGGCCGCCGTGTTAGGCCCGTTCAAGGGCTATCGCGACGCCCGCTGCAGCGGCGTGGACCACCCGCCCATGGCTACCAATGAGCCGTCCATGCTCGCCGTCATCCACAAGCACCAGGCCGCCCTCGAGCATATCCTCGACGAACCCCGCTCCGCACATATCAAACACGCGGCTCGCGACGAATGGCAGCGCGCCCTCGAGTTGGGCCGGTCCCACGGCTACCGCAACGCCCAGGTCACCGTGCTCGCCCCTACCGGCACCATCGGCTTCCTCATGGATTGCGATACCACCGGCATCGAACCGGAAATCGCCTTGGTGAAGTACAAACTCCTCGCCGGCGGCGGCATGCTCAAAATCGTCAATCAAACCGTCGAGCCCTCGCTGCGCAACCTCGGCTACAAGGAAACGGAAATCACCGCCATCCTCGCCCACATCGCCGCCTACGATACCATTGAAACCGTCACCGACGAGCAAACCGGCCAACCCGTGCGCAGCGGTCTCAAGGACCAACATCTGCCAGTGTTCGATTGTGCCTTCAAAGCCCACCGCGGCACCCGCAGCCTGCATTACACCGGTCATATCCGCATGATGGCCGCGGCGCAGCCGTTCCTCAGCGGCGCCATCTCCAAAACCGTCAACCTCCCCGAAAACGCCAGCGTCGAGGAGATCATGCAAACCTACATCGAAGCGTGGCAACTCGGCCTCAAAGCCGTCGCCATCTATCGCGACGGCTCCAAACGCAGCGCTCCCCTCAACACCCGCCAAACCAAGGACATGGGCGGCGAGGATACCGCCGTTGCCGCGCCGGAAATGATGGAATTCGGCAAACGCATCACCGAACTCACCGCCGAGAACGCCACCCTGCGCCAGCAACTCGACAGCCCCCACCGCCGCAAAATGCCCGACACCCGGATGTCTCTAACCCACAAGTTCGAGATCGCGGGCCACGAAGGTTATATCACCGTTGGCCTCTATGCCGACGGCCAACCCGGCGAGTTGTTTGTGCAAATGTCCAAGGAAGGCAGCACCATCGGCGGCCTCATGGACACCGTCGCCACCCTCACCTCCATCTCCCTGCAATACGGCGTGCCGCTCGAACAAATGGTGAAGAAATTCGCCTATCAACGCTTCGAGCCCAGCGGCTTCACCAAGAACCCCGACATCCGCACCGCCTTCAGCATCACCGACTATGTCTTCCGCTGGATGGGCTGCCAGTTCATCAATGGCTATCGCGAAGCCACCGCTCCGGAGTCCTATCAGGAAGACCTGCCCATGCCCGAAATCACCGAAATGGAAAAGGCCGCCGTCAACCGCCCGGTCCGCGAGTTGAGCCGCACCGGCGACGACCTTCCCGCGCTGTCCGCCACCACCGCTTCCAGCCACGACCGCGTCAAAACCGCCCTCGGCAGCGCCTTCATGGGCATCACCTGCTCTAACTGCGGCTCCGACAAGGTCATCCGCGCCGGCGCCTGCGGCGTCTGCACCCAATGCGGTACCAGCCAGGGCTGCAGTTGATTCCTCCCAACGCCATGGTTTATAGCGAAGCCGTCGAGTGGTTGTTCTCCACCCAGATGTTCGGCATCAAGCTCGGGCTGGACGGGCCGCGGCGCCTGCTCAGGGAATTCCTCGCCTATCCCAAGCACGGCGTGACGGTCATTCACGTCGCCGGCACCAATGGCAAAGGCAGCACTTGCGCCATGATGGATGCCATCGCCCGCGCCTGCGGCCAACGTTGCGGTCTGTTCACCTCGCCGCACCTCATCGATTATCGCGAACGCATCAAAGTCTCCGGCCAGGAAATCCCGGAAGAGGCGTGTGCTGCCGGCCTAACCGAACTGCGCGCCCTTTGCGAGCGCCTCGACCCGCACCCCACCTTTTTTGAAATCTCGCTGGCCTTGGCCCTGCGCTGGTTCGGCCAAGCCAATTGCGACCTCATCATCCTGGAAACCGGCATGGGCGGCCGCCTCGACGCCACCACCGCCGTGCCCGCCGATGTTTGCGTCCTCACCCCCATCGGCCTCGACCACACCGAGTGGCTCGGCGACAGCCTCGCACAAATCGCCGCCGAAAAAGCCGCCATCTTGCTGCCCGGCAAGCCCGTCATCTCCGCCCCCCAGCTGCCGGATGTTAGACAGGTCATCGAACAAACCGCCAGCCAGCTCCGCGCGCCCCTCGAGTTCATCACGGAGCAATTGTTAGGATATGCCGTCGCCCTGCCCGGCCCCCATCAGAAATGGAATGCCGCGCTGGCCGTCGCCGCGCTCCATCGCGCGGCGGTTCCATTGAACTTCGCCAGCATCCAATACGGTCTGGCAAATGTGCGCTGGCCGGGGCGCTTCGAGCTGTTCCCGGCATCAACCGTCGCCGGCGCGACCCAACCCATCGTGTTGGATGGTGCCCACAACCCGCACGCCGCCGAGGTGCTCGCCGCCACCTGGCACGACGCCTTTCCCGGCCAACAGGCCGCCATGGTCTTCAGTGCCGTTGCTTCCAAAGACCTTGCCGGCATCCTCACCTGCCTCGCCCCGCTGGCCTCCTCCATCTTCTTCTGTCCCGTCGCCAACTCCAGGGCCGTGCCCTGTGCGGACCTTGCCGCCGCCCTGCCTCCGGGCGCCCCACCTCACCAGTCCTTCACTGACTTTTCCGCCGCCTTCAGCGCCGCCCTCACCACCGGCGCCCCGGTGCTCATTGTCGGGTCCTTGTTCCTCGTCGGCGAGGCGCGCGCCGCCCTAACGAAAAGCTGCTTCCAACCGTCCGCCCAATAGCTGCCGCCGCCGCCGCCGCCGCTCAGGGCCAATGGGTGATGGACTTGAGAAAGGCCAGCCGTTGCTCAATGTCGGCCCGGGTGATTTCCTGCAGGCGGCGTGTCGAAAACGCTTCGCAGGTGAAGGACGCCACCACCGAGCCTTCGACCACCGCCTGGCGGATGTCCTCAAACCCAAATTGACGGCGCCCCGTGGCTGCTAGATAGCCGGCTAGCGCGCCCAGAAACGAGTCACCCGCTCCGGTCGGATCGGCTACCTCATGCAGCGGAAAGGCGGCACAGCGGAAAAAGTTGGATTCCGCCAGCGCGGTGGTGCCTGCAACCAACGCGGCCGAAAAAAGCATCGCGCCGAACTCGCCAAGCTTGATGACCACAAAACGCGGGCCTTTGGCTAGCAAGCGCTGCCCCGCCACAATCAGGTTGCTGGTCCCCACAAATTCCCGCGCCTCGCTCTCGTTGATGACCAGCAGGTCGATGCGCATGAGCACATCGTGCAGTCGCTCATTGGCTATGTGAATCCACAGGTCCATGGTGTCGGCCACCACAAAGCGCTCCTCCGCCGTGCATTGGTCGAGCATCTGGAGTTGGTTTTCCGGCGCCATGTTGGCAAGCACGACGACGGGCGCGCCGGCAATCGCCGCGGGCACTTTCACCCGCCAGTTCTCGAGCACGTTGATGTCGACCTGGCGGGTGGTGCGGTCGTTCATGTTCTCATGGTATTCACCTGACCAGGAGAAGGAATCGCCGGCGGAGTGCTCGAGGCCCTCAAGCGTGATGCCGCGGCTCTGCAGCAGCGCAAGGTGCTCCTGCGGGAAATCCTTGCCGATGATGCCCACGAGGTGGACCGGGGCCGTATAGTAGGAGGCGGCAAGCGCAGCGTAAGAGGCCGAGCCGCCGAGCAAGTTCGCAGCCTCGGCGGCCGGGGTCTTGACGTGATCAATGGCGACGGTGCCGCCGATGAGGATGGAGGACATGGGTGGTTGTTAGTTCAGGGGTTCAGCTTTCAGTTTCATAAGTCATGGGTCATGACTCATGACCCTTCGTTTGGCCAGTGCCGCGGACGCGGTATTGATAGGATGTCAGTTCGCGCAAACCCATCGGGCCGCGGGCGTGCAGTTTGTCGGTGGAAATGCCGATCTCCGCGCCAAAACCGAATTCCCCGCCGTCCGCGAAACGCGTCGATACATTGTGAAAAACACAGGCGGAATCAACTCCACGCAAAAACCGCTCGGCGCTGGCTTCGTCGGCGGTGACGATGCTATCGGTGTGGTGCGACCCGTATTCGTTGATGTGCGCAATCGCCTCGTCGAGCGAGTCCACGATTTTGATCGACAGGATGAGCTCAAGGTATTCGGTGCGCCAGTCGGCCTCGGTGGCCGCCGCAATATCAGTTAGAACAGCGCGGGTCGCGGCGCAGCCACGCAATTCGACGCCTTTGGCGCGCAGCGCGGCGGCGATGCCCGGCAGGCAGTTGGCGGCTATGTCGCGATGCACCAGCAGGGTTTCAAGCGCGTTGCAGACGCCGCATTTCTGGGTCTTGGAATCGACGGTTAGAGCGACCGCCATGGCGGGGTCGGCCGCCGCATCGATGAAGAGGTGGCAGATGCCGTCGTAATGTTTGATGACCGGCATGCGGGCGTGGGCGACGACCGTCTCAATGAGACCCTTGCCGCCACGCGGGATGATGAGATCAAGCCAACGGTCCATCCCCGCGAGCACCGTCACGCTCTCGCGCTCGGTGAACGGTATGAGTTGGATCGCATGCTCGGGAAGACCGGCGGCGGCGCCACCCGCTTGCAGCGCGGTGGCAATCGCGCGGTTGGAGTGGATCGCCTCGCTGCCGCCACGAAGGATGGTGGCATTGCCGGCTTTGAAGCACAGCACCGCGGCGTCGGCCGTCACGTTCGGCCGGCTTTCGTAAATAATGCCGATGCTGCCGATGGGTACCCGCACTTGCTCGATGCAGAGACCATTGGGCCGCTGCCACGATTCGATGACTTGACCCACCGGATCTGCCAGGGTGGCTACTTGCTCGATGCCCGCGGCCATCGCTTCAATGCGCGATTCATCGAGGCGCAACCGGTCAAGCATCGCAGCGGAGAGCACCTTGGCGGGCGGCCCACCCGCTGCCTGCTGGCTGTCGGAGGCCGCAGCCATGTCTAACGCATTGGCGGCGAGCAACTCCGGCGTGGCCTCACGGAGGGCGCTGGCCATGGCCTGCAAGATGGCGTTTTTCTGCGCGCTGCCGAGCTGGGCGAGGCGGTAGGCGGCGGCGCGGGCCTGCCGGCCCATCAGCTCAATGGTTTCTGCGAGGGATGGGGACATGGCGGGGGAAAACTGCGGTCTGCTTGGCACAGGACACCAGGACAAGAGTGATGATTTTCGTTAGGTGCGGGGGTGGAAGCGGGTGGAGTAGCCTTTGCCGGCGACGATGCCCGCCAGCCGTTCGGGGTGGCGGCCGTTGGCGATGTGCGTCTCGATCCCGGCAGCAACGGCGAATTTGATGGCCGCCAGCTTCGAGGCCATGCCTCCCATCGAAAAGCGGCCCTTTTCCAGCCGCACGTGGTGCAAGACCCCATCGATATCGGAAACCTCGGCTATGAGCGTGTTGGTTTCCGGATCGAGCAAGCCATCGGCGCTGGTGAGCAGGATGATGCGGCTCACATCGGTGAGTTTGGCCACCTGGACCGCTAGCATGTCGTTGTCGCCAAATTTCAACTCCTCGACGGCCACCGAGTCGTTCTCATTGATGATTGGCAGGATCCGTGGCTCAACCAGCAAGCGGCGGAAGGTGTCGCTGACGTAGGCGGCACGCTCCGGGGTGCCGAGGTCCCCGGCGGTGAGCAGGACTTGGGCAACGGTGATATCAAAGTTGGCAAACAGGCTGCTGTAGGTCTGCATCAGTTGTGCCTGGCCCACCGCCGCGCAGGCCTGCCGGGTCGCGGTGTCTTGCGGGTACCCCGTCAGACCGAACGCCGCCAGCCCGGAACCGACCGCTCCCGATGACACAAACAAGCAACGATGCCCCGCATCCACCAGTCCGGCGATCGCCGCGACCAGATGCACCAGCGCCGCGCGGTCCAGGGTGCCATTGTCCGCTTTGGTGAGTACGCCGGTGCCGGCTTTGATAAGGGTCAGATCGGTGGCCATAGCTGAAGAACTAAAGACTTTGGACGGCAGGACACATGCGAAACGAAACCATGGCGGAGGGATTGAATTACTGATAACCGACAGCCTATTCGTCGTCCTTGGTGCCCTTGACGCGGACTTTGCCACGGAGTTTGGCCTCGATGAAAGCGTCCAGATCGCCGTCCATCACGTCCTGGATGTTGCCGGATTCCTCGCCCGTGCGCAGGTCAAGCACTTTCTGATAGGGTTGGAACACATACGAGCGGATTTGGTTGCCCCATGACACATCGCCTTTTTCGCTGTAGGCGCGGTCGGATTCCGCCCGTTGCTTGTCTTCCTCGATGGTATAGAGCTTGGCCTTGAGAATCTCAAAGGCCAGTTCGCGGTTGGCTCCTTGCGAGCGGGCGGCGGTGGAGCGGATCAGGATGCCGGTGGGAAGGTGGCGCAGCAACACGGCGGTTTCCACCTTGTTGACATTTTGGCCACCCTTGCCGCCGGAGCGGGTGGTGGTGATTTCAATCTCTGTCAGGTTGATTTCGATCTTGATCTCCTTGGAAACTTCCGGCGTCGCGTCGATCGAAGCGAACGAGGTATGGCGCTTGGCGGCCGCATCGAAGGGTGAAATCCGCACCAACCGATGCACCCCGCGTTCGCATTTGAGCAAGCCGTAGGCATAGTCGCCGGTGATTTTCAGGGTGCACGAGCGCAGCCCGGCTTCGTCGCCGTCCTGCCAATCCAGGGTTTCCACGCTGAACCCGCGCCGCTCCGCCCAGCGGCAATACATGCGGTGGAGCATTTGTGCCCAATCGCAGGCCTCGGTGCCTCCCGCCCCGGCCTGAATCACCAGAAAGCACGACGAGTTGTCGCCGGGTTGGTCCAACAGAGTGAGCAATTCGTAGGCGCGAATGTCCGCTTCAAGAGAATTGGCATTGTCGATCGCCTCACGCGCCAGGTCGGCGTCATCGAATTCCTTGGCGAGAACCACGCCTTCTTCGATGTCTGCCACGCGCATTTCCAGCTTCAAAAACGCCTCAAGCTTCTTTTTCATTCCGCTCGCCTTCGAACTAATCGACTTGGCGTGCTCCGCGTCATTCCAAAAGTCCGGCGACCCCATCGCTTCCTCCAGCGTGGTGATTTCCGTTTCGAGTGCTGGGACGTCAAAGATACCTCCTGAGCTTCGACAGGCGGCGTTTCACACCGCTGATATCGAGCGCCAGGAGGTCGGCGGTAGGAAGTAAAGACATGCGGCCAGAAGAAAAGGCCATTCCTGCCCATCAAGCAAGCCAGAAGATGGATCGCCGTCGCAACAAATACAAAACATAATACCTGGCATTATGTAATTGACGGCAGCGTTGAAATTTGTTTTTTCAGCCCATGACCTTGCCACGTGGTGGAGACGGTGAACGCAGTTTGGATCCGGTATCTGAAGCCCTGCGTGTTTCGCGCAGTGGCAGCGCTGGGGCGGGCGCTGTTGAAAAGAAGCTGGCGCCTGAGGTGATGGGAGCGACGGGACCGGCAACGGGGGATTCACTGGTGCCGCCCCGCACGCTCTCGCCCTTGGCACGGATTGAATTGCCGACGGGGGCGTGCCTCGGGCAGGTATTCGCCCGCGGGTGGAAGGGGCGGCGGCGGCGGCTCGTGCTGGGTGCGGCGGACGGGGCGAGCTACCACATCATGAGCCGCACCGCGGGCGGCGAACGCTTGCTCGGCGACACGGAGAAACAGGCGCTGCGCCGCCTGATGTGGCGCTTGGCACGCTTTGCCGGGGTGGAAATCCG
>CAIZNN010000122.1 GCA_903934285.1 Akkermansiaceae bacterium
CAGGTCGATGGTTTCCCCGCCGTTTGATAGATTCCCCGTGAACGGCCCGAGCACGCCGGAGACCCCGGCCAGCGAAGCGGTGGCGGGGGTTTTGGCGATGACGCAATACCCGCCGGCCGGAATGATGGTGCCGCTGGCAAATGTGTAGTCGATGGCATTGGCCAGCGACCAGCCGGACAGGTCGATATCCACCGCCATCTGGTTGTGCAATTCGATCCATTCCCCATCCTGGGTGCCGGCCGGGTTGTAGTTCACCTCGTTGAAGGTCACCACCGCATCGGCCAACAGCAACGCGGGAACCGCCATGGCCGCCACCACGGCAGCTCGCAGGAATTTTCCACTATTCATCAAGATGTAATAATTGGTTTTACCGCGCCCCTCACGGGTGGCGCAGCGCCAAAACCATGACACAGAATCCTGGATGATCCAGCCCAATCCAAATGCTATCCTTGTTCCGCGGCGGTTGATCTAACATGCTTCGCGGCTGGGGGGGGGCGATCTCCGAATCGCCCAGGCCCATGAGGAGCCCATGGCAAGCGGCTTCACCTCCACTCATGGGCTCGCCATGGGCAACGGCGAAGCGGAGTTCGCCGCCCCGATGGCGCCGGGCAAGATGCCCAATACGGTTTACTTAGCACCCTTGGTGGTTTGAGTCGAGGCTCCGGGCAAGATGCCCGAGCCACCGTGGCGCGGGCATCCTGCCCGCCGCCTCTTCCTGTCTCGTCCCCGCATCGTCTTAAGTAAACCGTATTGGGCAAGATGCCCGCCGCCATTCATCCCGGCCCTGCCCGCTTCGCCTAACTGAACAGTATTGGGCAGGGCGATTTTGACATGACCGGCTACTTGAACCTGGCGAGGCTGCGCCTCAGACCCCATAGGGCCTGGGGGCCTCAGCGGGAGGTCAGGGCGAGTTGGTCTTGAACATCCTGTGGTTGGAGCCAGCGGAAGGCGACGATTTCGAAGCGGCGGCCGAAGAGGACATTGACGGGACGTTTCGGCGGGGCGGTGATGGCGGGTTCGGCGGAGTCGATATAACTCGCGGTGCGCTGGACCACCGCCTCGCACCAGGCGCGGGCCAGCACCGTGCCCTTGGCATCGCGGGACTCGCCCAGCGCGCGGAGGGTGAAGGTGTCGGAGCGCGGGGAGATCGCCGGGCCGAGAGTGGTGAGCAAATCCGCCTGGGTGACATAACCGGTGATGCCTTGGCGGCGCGGTCCTTTGGCCGCCGCAGGGAACGGGTAAACCGGCTTGCGCGACGCGACCCCCTCGGTGCCGCTCAGCGAGTCGTTGCGGAATGGCTCGTTGATAGAAACGGCGGGATCGTCGAGCGCGGATTGCAGCGCGCCGCTGACGGCCAGGGTGGTATCACTGCTGACCCGGCGATTGACAAATTCGGCGAGCGAGGTGAACGGGCCGCGTTTCTTGACTTGGCAGACGATGGCGGTGGCCAGTTCGCGGAGTTGGGCGGCGGTGAGTTCGCGCGACCCGTTCCAATAGCGGTTCTGGA
>CAIZNN010000123.1 GCA_903934285.1 Akkermansiaceae bacterium
CGAGAACGCCCACGCCAAGATGTTCGGTTGCCGTGTTTCCTTGAGAGATGGTTTTCGCATGCCTTGCCATGCACGCGAAAATACACAAATTCTCCCAACCGTCAACTTAAACTGACAGTATTGGGCATCCTGCCCGCCGCCCTCTTGCTGCCCCATTCCTGCATTGGACTAAGTGAACCCCGCCCGTGCCGCCCGTATGCCCGCGCTGCCGGCTATTTCATCGAGGCGAGGATTTGCTCGGTGAGGAGCTTGACGAGTTTCTCGGCCTCGGGGTCGAGGGTGGCCGACTTGCCCGGCGCGGCGGCGGCAGCGGGGATTTGGCAGACGGTGCCGGGTTGGAAATCCGAGTTGTCGCACAGTTCGCATTCTTTCCACGACGCGCGTTTGTCTTCCATGCCCAGCGACTGGCGCACGGCAATGAGTTCCTTTTCCTGGCCGCCGGTCATGGTGAGCAACTTGCCGCGATTGAGCTGGGAGGCGACCCACACGACCTTGCACAAGGCCTCGACGTTTTCCATTTTCCAGAATGCATCCTCGACATCCTTGCCCCAGGTGATGACGCCGTGATTGATCATCAGCACCGCCATGTGATCGACGCCGATCCTACCCACATTGTCGGCCACCGTCGGCGTGCCGGGGGTGCCGTATTCGGCCAAGCCGATTTCACCGAGGAAGACGTCCGCTTCCGGAACCATGCAGGTGGGAGGGCGAACCCCCGCCACCGCAAAGGCGGTGCCGTGCGGCGGATGGGCGTGGCAGCACGCCTTGCACTTGGGCTGGCGCTTCATGATGGCAAGGTGCGTCATGCACTCGGAGGTGCGCTTGTACTTGCCGGCGACTTGCTTGCCATCCATGTCCACCAGGCACATTTGCTCCATGGTCATGAAGCCCTTGGAAACCAAGGTGGGGGTGCACAACACGAGGTTGTCGCCGACGCGGATGGTGAGGTTGCCGCCGTTGCCATCGGTGTATTCGCGGGCCCACATGCGTTTGCCGATGTCCACCATGCGGTTTTTGATCGCCACTATGGGAGCTGAGTCGAAAAACGCCTGGATTTCCGCCGGCGTCTTGGGGTCGTTACCGGGGGTCCAGTGATATTCGTAATCGGGCAGAATCGGCACGCTCGGAACCGCGGCGCTGGAGGCGGCGGCGGCGCCACCCCCGGCCCGCACCGGGCCCAGCCCGTCACGCAGCACATCCTTCGCGGAGGGGGTTAGCAGGATGTGCTTCGGCAGATCGGCGGCGCTCTTGCCGGATCGCAGGTAGGCTTCCATGTCGGCGGCGGTGAAAACTTTCTTGGTCATGGTGTCGGATTGTTAGGTTGGTGAGGTGTGTGAGACGGGTGGGTGGTAGGAGAGGGAATCGAAAATGGCGACGGTGATGGCGTCGATGGGGATGGGGAAAGCAAACGGGGCGGTGGCTTCCGCGCCCTCGACAATGCCGACGATATCGCCGTCGCCGGCGCCGATGTTGTCGTAGGCGATGAGGGAATTTTGCGCGGAGAGCGGGGGTTGCTGGTGGCAGGCGCCATTGAATTGGTCCGCATCCAGCGGATTGACCATGAGCCAGCGTCCGCCTTTGAAGGCGGGGTCCTGGAGATTGAGGGTCACTCGACCGATGACTTGGGCGACGCGCATTAGGGGTTAGTCAATGACTCCTTGGATGAAATTGCGGATCGGGGAATTGTCGTCGTGGACGATGTGGCGGGCGCCCAGGCCGTCGGTGGAGACGAACACATTGGAGTGCAACCCGGCACCAAACAGATCGATGGCCACCATCGGCGCGCCGGTCAAGCCGTACGCGGCATCCAGCGGTTGGCACAGCAACAGCTTGCATCCCTTGAGCGAAGGGTGGGAATGGCTGCTGACTGCGTGGCCAACGACTTGGGCGAGGATCATGGGGGGGCGGGAGTTATCTGTTATGGGTTACAAGGGGAAAGACAGAAGACTTGGAGACAGAAGACAGAAGAAAAGAGAAAGAGTGAGCAGTTGTCTTATCTTCTGTCTGGGAGCGAAGCGGTCTTCTGTCTTCTGTCTTCTTAAATGATCCGGAGATTTTCGACCAGCACGCAGCGGCGCACGCGGGTGAAGGTTTTGGGAGTGGTGATGCCTTCGCCGGTGGTGGTGGCGATGGAATAGGACAGATACCCTTCGCCGCCGAGGCCGAGGCCGGCGACGGATGGCCCGTTCTTAACAAACAGGGTGGTGTCCATCTCCTTGGCCATGTAGGTCATGTGATCGACGTCCTTGGTATGGATGATGGCGGAGTGCCGGTAGTTGTGTTCAGCACGCTTGGCCTCGCGCACCGCCGTGACGAAGTCCGGCACCGCCACGATCGGTAGCATCGGCATCATTTGTTCTTCCTGCACGAACGCGTGGTCGGCGTCGGTCTCGGCAAACAACAGTTGGGTGCCCGATGGCATCGCCAGCCCGGCCTGCTCGGCGAGTTTGCCGGGGTCGGCCCCGACCAGGGTGCGGTTCAGCACCGGATGGGAGCACCCGCCGTCGGTGGGCTTGTAGGTGAACGCGGCGGCGCTGAGTTTTTCAAGTTGTTGGGCATTGAGGCGGGCCGCGCCGGCCCGTTCGAGCTCTTCGCAGAACCGCTTGAACACCGAGCCGAGCACAAACACCGCCTTTTCGCCGATGCATAACAAGTTGTTATCAAATGCCGAGCCTTCAATGATGTTGCGAGCGGCCTTGGCCAGGTCGGCGGTTTCATCGACGACCACAGTGGGATTGCCGGGCCCGGCGCAGATGGCGCGTTTGCCGGATTTCATCGCGGCATTGACCACCGCGGGTCCGCCGGTGATGGCGAGCAAGGCGATGTGGGGGTTTTTGCACAGCAGATCGAACGAGTCCAACGATGGCTGCTCGACGGTGGTGATGATGTTGTCGATGCCGATGGCCCGATAGATCGCCTCGTTGTAGGCGCGCACGGCCATCGCCGCGCTGCGTGCGCCGCCCGGATGCGGGTTGAAGACCACCGAATTGCCGGCGGCCACCATGCTGATCACGTTGCCAGTTAGGGTCGGCACCGAGTGGGTGACCGGCAGGATCGCGCCGATCACACCGAAGGGTGCATATTCTTCCAGCGTGATGCCACCATCGCCGCTCATGGCATCGGGATGCAGCCACTCGGTGCCGGGGACATCCTTGGTGATGAGCAGTTTGGCGATCTTGTGATCGACACGCCCGATCTTGGTTTCCTCCATCTCAAAGCGGCCCCATGCCTCGGCATTGGCTACGGCCAAGCCTTTGACAATCGCGATGACCTTGGCCCGGCCCGCCACCCCGAGCTTGCGCAATTGCTGGTGCGCATCGTTGGCGGCTTCCGCGGCTTGGTTGACACAGGTGAAGACGCCGAATTTGCCACTGGCGGCCGCCTTGGCCGAGCCGGTGGTGCAGCCGCAAGCGGGCGTGGCGGCGGGTGCGGCAGCGGGTGCGGCGAGCGTGTTGGTCTGCGCGAGGCGGGACAGCACGGTCTCAACAATGATTTTGATTTGATTTGGGTCGAGGCTCATGGGAAAAGGGGGGGGGATTTAAACCACTGAAGACACTGAGTTTTTGTTGGGAAGCGGTGCGGGTGGTTTGGGGTGGTGGGGAGATTCTGAACCACGGCATTCTCCACGATTAGATCGGGAATGAGGTTTCCAATAGGACGCCTTTTGTAGAAGACGTTATAGCGCTTTTGTTGCTCGAAGAATATTTCCTGGTCTGCGAACTCAATACACAATGCATTCTCATACAGTTTCTCATCAAGGCCATTGCTTAGCTCACGGTGAACTTCCATCGCGGCACCAATGATGCGCTCAGTCAGTTCCTTGTGAAGTGCATCGCTACCCATAATCTGCGTAATCTGTGTAATCTGTGGTTAATAACCCGCCTCTATCCCTATCCGCCCTTGTAGAGGGTTTTGCCGTGGACTTCGACGCGGTCGATGATGGCGACGATGGCGGCATCCACCGGGATGTTCTTGAGCCCCTGGGCGTTGCGGGCGGAACTGCCCTGGCAGAACATGACCAACTCACCCTCCCCGGCGCCAACCGTATCAATGGCGACGATGGTGCTCTGGCCGTCCTTGAATTGCGACGGGTCCTTGTCGTCAACGAGCTTGGGCCGCAACAGGAGGAGTTTCCTGCCGACCATGAGTTCGTCTTTTTTGGTGGCGACGACCTGTCCGATGACTTCCGCGAGGAACATGGGGAGTTTGAGTTAGCGGTGATGACGGGTCAGGGATGAGCCGCGGCAGTGGCGCGCACGGCTTCCCTAACAGCCAAGGGCGGGGTTACTTGCGTGGCGCGCGGGCGACTTCCTTGGGCAGCACGCCTTCGATGGCATCGTCCGGGCGGGCGATGACATGAGCGCTGACAACTTCACCGATGCTCGCGGCGATGGCAGCGCCGGAATCGATGGCGGCCTTGACGGCGGCGACATCGCCGGAGACAACGGCATTGCACAGGCCGTTGCCGACTTGTTTCATTGGTCCGAGGAGTTCGACATTTGCGGATTTGAGCATTGCGTCAACGCCGACGACGAGGCAGGCGAGGCCGCGGGTTTCGAGGAGTCCTACTGCTTGTTTGGCCATGGTGGTATGTGGTGGGGGTGAGGTTTGGTTAGAGACAGGGTGATTTCAGGAGAGTTTGCGGAACACCTCGCGGGCGAGGACAAGTTCCTCGTTGGCGGGAATGACGAGGATTTGCACGGCGGACCCGGCCGTGCTGATGACCGCCTCGGTGGCGCCGCAGGCGGCGTTTTTGGCGGCATCGAGGTGGATGCCGAAGGGTTCGAGGTTGGCACACACGGCGGCGCGGATGGCGACGCCGTTTTCGCCGATGCCGGCGGTGAAGACGAGCGCGTCGAGCCCGCCGAGCTCGAAGTGAAACGCGCCGCTCCAATGGCGGATCGAGTGGACGAAGGTGTCCAGGGCGAGCCGGGCATCCGGGTTGCCGGCGGCGGCCGCGGCGTAGATGTCGCGGATGTCGTTGGAGACGCCGGACAATCCTAACAACCCGGATTGTTGGGTGAGCTGGCGCTCCGCCTCATCCAAGGTGATGCCCAGGGTGCGCATGGCATACGGGATGGCGCCGGAATCGAGGTCGCCGACGCGGTTGTTTTGGGGCACCCCGCTCTGCGGCGAGAAGCCCATGCTGGTGCCGATGGCCACCCCGTTGCGGATGCCGGTGACGGAACTCGAGCCGCCAAGATGGCAGGACACCACGCGCAAGGGGGCGGCCGCGACGGGCTGCGGCCCGTCCAGATAGAGGCGGCGCGCGATGCGGGCGACATCCTCGCGGCCGCAGAGTTCGGCGGAGCGTTCGGCGATGAACTTGTGGCTCGCCCCGTGAAACCCATAGCGGCGGATGCCGATATCGCGCCACTGCTTGGGAATGGCGTAGGTGGTGGCGGCGGCCGTGCTCCATTGATAGAACGCCGTCTCGAACAGGGCCACGAGGCGGGCCTTGGGCAGCGACTTGGCAAACTGGCGGATGCCGGCGGCATACGACGGATTGTGCGCGGGCGCCACCGCGGTGAAGCCGTCGAGCGCATCTATCACCGCTTGGTCGGCCGTCACGCAACCGCTCAGATCCTTGCCCAGCACGGTTTTGAAACCCACCGCATCGATGGCATCGGCGCTGGCGATGACCCCGTCGCGCTGCAAGCTGGCGAGGGCATCGGCGATGACTTCGGCGAAATCCGTGACCCGCTCGTATGCCCCCTTGGCAATGACCTCGCCACCTTGCTCAGCCATGCGGAAGAGCCGGTATTTGAACGAAGTGGAGCCAAGGTTGGCGACGAGGATAAGCATCGGGGCTTCAGCTAGATGTTGGAGGTTGTTAGTTATCAGGGAAAAGACAGAAGACTTGGAGACAGAAGAAAAGAGCTGGAGTGAGCGAGTGTCTTGTCTTCTGTCTGGGAGCGAAGCGGTCTTCTATCTTCTGTCATTTAAGCGATCCACGGCCCGAGTTTCGATAGATCGTCGTGGGGCCGGGGGATGACTTGCACCGAGGTGACGGTGCCGAGGTTGGAGGCGGCGGCGGCGGCGGCATCCAGGCCGGCCTTGACCGCGGCGACGTCGCCGGTGAAAAACCCGGTGACGAGACCCGAGCCGATCTTGTCCCAGCCGGTCATTTTGATGTCAGCTGCCTTGAGGGCGGCGTCGGAGGCTTCGATGAGGGCGATGAAACCCTTGGTTTCGATGATGCCGATTGCTTGTTTGGCCATGATAATGTCGAGTTGTATGTTAGGGTTGGAGGGGCGGGCCCGGTCTCAGGCGAGGCCGAACTGACTGAGGAGTTCCGGATGCGGGCGGGCGATGACGTGGGAGGCGACGAGTTCGCCGACACGGCCGGCGGCATCGGCGCCGGCATCAACGGCGGCTTTGACGCTGCCGACGTCACCCTTGACGATGACGGTGATGAAGCCGCCGCCGATTTGGATTTGACTGACGAGTTGGACGTTGGCGGCTTTGGCCATCGCGTCGGTGGCTTCGACGCTTCCGACGTAGCCTTTGGTTTCGATCATGCCGAGTGCAGTGCTCATGGTGGTGGGGTAGTGGTTGGGGTGGAGTTGGAGAGGGGGAGAGAGAAAGCAATAAATCCCAAGCATGAAATTCTAAACGAAGAGGGCGAATCGGGAATGCGCGCTAAGTTCTTGGTTTGGGATTTAGGATTTAGAATTCAGGATTTAGGATTTAGAATCTAAGACTTGGTGGCAGAGGTCGGCTTAGCGGATGAGTTCGCAGAAGGTATCGGGCTTGAGGCCGCAGGCATTGCCTTCGTCGGTATCGATGTGGACTTCGAGCTTGAAGGATGGGTCGACGCGCACGACGAGGTTGTCAAAGGTCATGCCGAGTGGGCCGTGGATCCTGAGTTTCATGACGTCGAGGTGTTTGACCCCATAATGGGCGGCATCAGCCGGGCACATGTGGACGTGCGGCTGGGCGCGGATGACCCCTTCGTCGAGCTGGAAGTAGCCGTGCGGCCCCATCAGCATGCAGCCGGGCGTGCCGGCAATGGCGCCGGACATGCGCACCGGAATGTCAAAACCAAGGGCGATGGCATCGGTATAGGCGAGCTCGACCTGGTTGAGCGTGCGGCAGGGGCCGAGGATGCGCAGATTGGAAATGACCCGGCTGCGCGGGCCGATGAGGGTGACGGCTTCCTTGGCGGCATATTGGCCTTCTTGATAGAGCCATTTCTTCGGGGTGAGCTGGTGCCCAGGGCCGAAGAGCGCCTCCACCGCCGCTTGCGTCAGGTGGCAATGCCGCGCGGATATATTTACCAGCAGGGCGTTGGGGGCCGTCGCCGCCGCTGGCAGCGGCAGGCCCAGGCCGGCATAGACCTGCTCGCGAACTAGGTGTTCGACGATCGCGCGGGGCGGGGTCGGATTGGTTGGTGCAGCCATCTGGGTTGGGTTTTTATGGTATTTTCTTGACCGGTCAAGAAAAATACCAAAAATTCCCAAAAAACCACAGAAAAACTGTAAATTATGCTCGCGATTGATCGACAACGCCGGATTTTGGATTTGCTGGATGGGGCGGGTTCGCTGCGGACCACCGACACCGCGACGCTGCTTGGGGTGACGGATGAGACGGTGCGCAAGGACTTTGAGGTGCTGGAGAAGCGCGGCGAGTTGATCCGCATCCACGGCGGGGCGAGCCGCCCGGAGCGGATCAAGGAAGAGCAACCGTTCACCGAGCGCCAGGCGGTGCGACGCGACGAAAAACTCGCCATCGCCCGGCTGGCCGCCGGCCGCATCCAGGCCAATGAGACGATTTTCCTCGATGCGAGCTCGACGGTGCTCACCCTCACCGAATTCCTGCCGGAGGTGCCGCTGACGGTTCTAACCAACGCGCTGAACGTGGTCACGGCCCTGGCCGACCGGCCCAATCTCGACCTGATCTGCACCGGCGGGGCGTTTGACGCGCGCTCGCGCTCGTTCACCGGGCTCATCGCGGAGAACTCACTGAAACGCTACAACATCCACCGGATGTTTTTTTCCGGCAACGGCTTGCACCTCGAACGCGGCGTGAGCGAACGCAACTCGGGCCAGGCGGCCTTCAAGGAACGCGTCATCGCCAGCGCCGAGGATGTGGTCATGCTCGCCGATGCCTCCAAGCTCGGCCAGAAATCCGCGTTTTTTTTCGCGGAGGTGACCGCCCTGAGTTGCCTCATCACCGATGCCGCGGCCGACCCCGGGTTCACCGAGGCGCTGCAGGCCATGGGCGTGGAAGTGCGAAGGGGCGTGTGATGATGGCGATCCCCGCAGGTTTACCGTGACAGATGGGACTTGGACTTGTGGGCGGCTCCTGCCGGCCCGCCCGCAGCTCTTGATAGAGATAGCCGGGGATTGGTGGCCCAACGGGCTGGGGCCGTGATTGCCATAGATTCCAGCGCCCCAACGCGGGCGCGATCCGTGGGCAGCGCCCCATATCGCGGCCCTACAGGCCGCGGATCCTACACCCCACCACATCCCAGCCCGTTGGGCTGGGCTAAGGGATATCGGCCCTTTGGGCCTAGGAGCAAAGCCCCGGATTCCCGATTGCAATTGGCCTGGGGATGGTGCAAGCTCGTCGCCGCATTCGCACAATCTATCATGAAAAAAGTATTCCTAGCAGTCGATTTGGGCGCGGGCAGCGGCCGGGTGATGGCCGCCAAGACCGACTTCACCAAGATCTATCTGGAAGAGGTGCACCGCTTCGACAATCCGGGCACCGACCTGCCCGGCGGGTCGTTCTGGAACCCCATCGGGTTGTATCGTGAAATCCTCGAAGGCCTGCGCCGCGCCGTCGAACGCTATGGCGAACGCATCGCGTCCATCGGCATCGACACCTGGGGCTGCGACTTCGGCTTGCTGGACGGCCGCGGCGAGTTGTTAGGAATGCCGCACCAATACCGCGACCCGCGGTTTGAAGGGATGGCCGAGGTGATGCACGGGTTGCTGGCGGAGGCGCAGATCTATCAACACACCGGGATCCAGACGAATTTTTACAACACCTCGCTGCACCTGCTGGCCGAGGCGCGCAACCACAGCCCGGCGCTGGCCAACGCCAGCCGCTTGTTGTTCATGCCGGATTTGCTGGCGTATTGGCTGACCGGCCGGCAGGCGGTGGAGCGCACCATCGCGTCGACCTCACAATTGTTGGACCCGCGCACCGGCGACTGGGCATGGGAGGTGATTGCGGCGCTGGGCCTGCCCAAGGCGATCTTCGGCGAGGTGGTGGCACCCGGCACCGTGCTCGGCCCGCTGCGCGATGAGGTGGCCGGGCCGCTGGGTGCGGTAGGCATTCCGGTGTTGGCCACCGCCTGCCACGACACCGCCTCGGCCGTGGCGGGCATCCCGATGAGCGGCGGGGACAACTTGTGGCTGTCGTCGGGCACGTGGTCGATCATGGGGATCGAGACGGAGCGCCCGATCATCGACGAGCGGACATTTGCGTTGGGGTTCGGCAATGAATTGGGGGTGGCCGGCACGGTGCGGTTTTTGAAGAACATCTGCGGCCAGTGGCTCATCCAAGAGTGCAAACGCCAGTGGGCACTCGATGGCGAGGATCTCGATTACGCCGGAATCGACGAACTGGCCAAAGAGGCCGACGCCTTCACCGCGTTCATCGACCCGGATGACCCGGGTTTTGCCAGCCCCGGTGACATGCCCGAGAAAATCCGCGCCTATTGCCAACGCACCGGCCAAGCCGTGCCAAGCAAAAAGGGCACCATCCTGCGGATCGCCACCGAGTCGCTGGCCCTCAAATACCGCGTCGTGTACGAACGCCTCTGCGCCTTGACCGGCCGCCGCTTCACCCGCTTGCACGCCGGCGGCGGCGGCATCAACAACGCATTGTTGAGCCAGGCCACGGCCAATGCGCTGGGCATCGAGGTGATGGCCGGGCCGGTGGAAGCGACCTCATGCGGCAACCTCATCACCCAGATGATCGGCACCGGCCATCTGCCTGACTATCAGGCAGGGCGCGAGTTGATCCGCCGCTCGTTTGAGTTCCGCAGCTACACACCTAACAACACCGCCGCCTGGGAGCACGCCTATGCCAGATTCAAAAACGTGCTGGGCGCGGCGGCGGAGGTGCCGTGACGTGTGTGATGGGAGCGTGAAGTCAGGGGTTGCGCTGGGCGGGGGAGAAACTGCGGCCGGGCAGCGGCCAGCCCTGGGCGCGGCGGCCGGAGGCGCATGGCTCCCGGATGCATGGAGCCTTGACGCCAACGCGGGCAGCGGGCAAGTTTTCGCGGCACTTCCGTGTCGGGCCGGATCGGGCTCGGCCAGCGTGCGCATCCCTCCATACCAGCTCCATTTCGCCTCATGCCTAGCTCATTTTGCCATGTTCCACCGGCGGGCACCACCACTGCGGCGAAGCCCCGCCGCCGCCACGCCGTCCCTGCCCGCTGAGGGCCATGCCGATGCCGCGACTGCCCGTTTGGTTGGAACGATACCGCGCCCTGCCCCGCGGCGTGCAGGTGTTTGCCGCCGGCCAGTTTCTCATCAACCTGATCCAGACGGCGCAGTTTCTGCTGCTCAATTTGTTTCTCAAGGACCGCGGTCTGGACGATCCAAGCATCGCCGCACTCACCTCGCAGCGGTTTGTGGCGACCTTTTTCCTGGCCATTCCGGCGGGGCTGTGGCTGCGCGGCCGGCCGCTGCGGTGGCCGCTCATCCTCGGTGCCACCCTGTTTCCGCTGATGGCCCTGGCCTCGTTGGAAACCGTCCGCTGCGGCGCCATGACCGCCGCCTCGGCCTGCTTCCTCGCCATGGGCTTCGCCGGACTCATCCTCAACGTCGCCAACCTGCCGATGGCAATGCGCTTGGCTCCGCCCCACCAAACCAGCGAGGCCATCAGCCTGTTGTTTGCCACTTGGGCGGCGGCCAGCATTTGCGGTGGCCTGGTGGCCAGTGTCCTGCAAGGCATCGGTCACCTCGATGTCGGCGGCCTGCATCTCGTCTTCGATGAATATTCCACGTTGTTGTTGCTGACATTGGCCGGGTTTGGTGCGCCGTTCCTGTTTGCCCGGTTGCCGGATCCCGCCGCGCCCTGTCAAGCCGTCAAGCATTGGCTCCACGTCCATCGCGGCGATGTGCCGGTTCTGCTGCGCACCCTGCTGCCCACCCTTTGCATCGCCACCGGCGCCGGGCTGAGCATCCAATTCCTCAATCTCTTTTTCAACTCGGTGTTTGGGTTGGATGCGGCCCGCTATTCCGCCTTCGGCTCGGCCAGCAATGTGCTGGTGCTCATCGCCGGCTTGATCGTGCCGGAAGTCCGCCGCCGCTTCGGTTGGCGCGGCGCCATCATCGGCGTGCAAGCCGTCGCCGTCATCCTGCTCGCCACCATGGGTTTCACCGAACTGTGGAAACACGCCGCCTGGGCGCTGCCGCTGGCCGTGACCTGCTTCATCATCCGCCAGCCGCTCATGAGCATGGCCGGCCCGTCCATCAGCGAACTGACCATGACCTATGTCGGCGAGCGCAACCGCGAACTGATGAGCGCCTGCAACGGCGCCGTCTGGAGCGGCGCCTGGTGGTTGGCCGCGCGCGTCTTCCAAGTCCTCCGCTCCCACGAGCTGCCCTATTGGCAGATCTTTCTAACAACCTCAATCCTCTATCTGGTGGGCACCTATTTCTATCTCAACCTGATCCACACCGTGGACCGCCGCGACGCCCAACTCCCGCCCTGAGCGCCTACGATCCGCCTCCGCGGGGAGCGCCGGCGTCCCGCCGGCTGTGGGGAGCGCCGGCGTCCCGCCGGCTGTGTGCGGCATCCTGCCGCACACTCTTGTGCCATGACGCAGCCAATCCTAATCCCTAATCCCTAATCCCTAATCCCTAATCCCTAATCCCTAATCCCTAATCCCTAATCCCTAATCCCTAATCCCTAATCCCTAATCAACAAGAAGCCGGACAAGTCATGCCTGTCATTTGCCTCACGGCAGCAACCACCGGCGGGCGGCGGCGGCATCTTCCTGGATTTGTTCGCGCAGCAACTCGAGCGACCCAAAGCGTTGCTCCGGACGCAGGAATCTAACAAACTCAACCTCGATCTCACACCCGTACAGATCACCGGAAAAATCCAACACGTGCACTTCCAACACCCGGGTCGTGCCATCCACTGTCGGGCGCACGCCGAGGTTGGCCACAGCGGGCAGCACCTCGCCGCCGGCCATCGCCACGCGCACCGCCCACACGCCGTCGGGTGGGGTCAATTCTTCGCCGCTGGCCACATTGGCGGTGGGAAACCCGAGTTGCCGGCCGAGCTTGCGGCCTGCCACCACCTGCCCGCAAACCGTGTACGGCCTGCCGAGCATGCGGCCGGCCGCCTCCAGCGAGCCGTCGCGGATCGCCTGGCGTATGCGCGTGCTGCTCACCCGCTCGCCAGCCATCATCACCGGCGGCACCACCTCTAACTGAAAACCGGCGCCCGCCGCGCGCGCCCGCAAAAACTCGACATCGCCGCGGCGGTCGCGGCCGAAGCGCCAATCTTCGCCGACCGCCAGGGTGCGGATCGGTGCCGCGAGTAATTGTTGGAAAAACTCGTCCGCCTCGAGTTGCGCCAAGGCCGCATCGAAAGGCAGCGGCACAAACAGGCCGATGCCGAGGCGGCTGACCAGTTGTGCCTTGTGCCGCAAGGTGGTGAGCACCGCGCTGGGCGCCTTGTCCGGGGCCAACAGGCGGATCGGGTGCGGATCAAAGGTCATCACTCCGGCCATGCCCCCATGGCGGGCGGCCGCCTCTACTGCCCGTGCAAGCACCGCCTGATGGCCCACATGCACGCCATCAAACATCCCGAGCGCCAGGTGCAAGGGCGCTCCCAACGCGGGCAGTTCATCCAGCCGGTTTCGTGTCAACACGCCCGGTAATAACCCCTCAGCCGCCAAACGAAAACCCAAATCGGCGGGTCGGGGTGCTTTGGAGGCCGGTTATGAAGCAGATCTGGCGGCCGAAAAAGGGTGCCTCCGCGGCCGCTCCAATCCAGCCACGTGCGGCGGAAAATACCGGTGGTGCAAACCGTGGGCGGTGGGGGGAAGGTTCTGCGAATGCCCTCGAGGAAGACCCGGTGATGTTCCTGCGTGGCCCGCGGCAAGCCGGCAAAACCCAAGTCATTGAATCAATGCTGGAGGCGGGGATGGGAATCGAACCCATTAATGGTGGTTTTGCAAACCACTGCCTTACCGGTTGGCTACCCCGCCGTACGCGTCAGCGTGTGGCCAACGATTAGGGCAGGGGCGGGCGGGTGTCAAGCTTGGGATTTCGGGAAATTCCCGGCGGCCCGGCCCAGCGCGGCATCGAGCGCGGCCAGGGCGTGGTCGAGTTCGCCGGGGGTGGCGCACAGCGGGGGCAGCAGCACGACGGTGTCGAGAATGGGCCGGGTGAGCAAGCCGTGGGCGCGGGCGGCCAGACAGACCGCCTCGCCGAGGCGCGCGGCGGGCGGGAATTTCTCGCCGCTGGGCTGGCGCAATTCGACGCCGGCAATGAACCCGCACTGGCGGATTTGGTGAATCACAGGATGGCGGGCCTGCAGGGCGGCCAGCCCTTGGCGCAAGTGCTCGATTTTGGCGGGCAGCTTGTCGAGAACTTGCTCCTGTTGGAACACCTCGAGACTGGCCAGCGCGGCGGCGCAGCCGAGCGGATGGGCCGTGAAACTATGGCCATAGTAAAACGCGTGCTCGGCGGCGCCGAGAAACGCCTGATAGATCGCGGCGGTGGTGAGGGTGGCCGCCAGCGGCAGGTAGCCGCCGGTGAGGCCTTTGGCGAGGCAGAGGAAATCCGGGATGACCTCTTCACGCTGACAGGCAAACATGCTGCCGGTGCGGCCAAACCCGGTCATCACTTCATCGAGAATCAAATGGATGCCTTGCGCATCGCACCAGGCGCGCAGGTCGGCAAGCATGCCCGCAGGCCACGGCCGCATTTCGTTGACCCCTTGGATGAGCGGCTCGATCACCACTCCGGCAACGGCGGCGAGTTTCTCGTTAGGCAAGGCGCGCAGCTCGTCCATCGAGGCGACGTGCTGCACCGGGTAGCCCAGCCCGCGGAAGCGCGCGAAGAACCGGCCCACGCCCATCAGCGAGGCCGCGCCTAACGTGTCGCCATGGTAGCCATTTTCAAATGCGATGAACCCGTCGCGCTGCGGCTCAGCGGTTTGCAGGCGGTATTGGACCGCCATTTTGAGGGCGACCTCGATGGCGGTGGACCCGTCGTCGGAGAAAAACACGCGCTCCAGGGTGTTGTTAGGAAAGCACGCGCAGAGCCGTCCGGCCAGTGCCGCGGCCCCGGGGTGGGTGAACCCGAGAAACGAGGTGTGGGCGACGCGCTCGAGTTGCGCCCGGATGGCGGTGCCGATGTGCGGGTGGGCGTGGCCGTGGATGTTGGTCCAGATCGAGGAATTGCCATCAAAGTACCGCCGGCCCTCGGAATCCCACAACCACACCCCTTCGCCGCGCACCAACACCAACGGCTCATGTCCACGCTCACACCATTCCGCCTGGCGGGTGAACGGGTGCCAGCAATGAGCCCGGTCGGCCTCAATCCATTGGCGGGTGTCGTCGCGCATCGCGCGGCGAGCATGCGGCTGGCAACCGGCCAAGTGCAACCCTGAAACATCGCGGCACCTCACAAAAATGGACACCTTGGGCACCATCCGGAAACCGGCCCATGATGCCCAATGCAACAGCCCCACCTGTTTGTGGAACAAGATGAGCAACGGCTCGGCAGGCATGGGGGATGATTCAAAGGGCGGCAACAAACACAAGCCCATCGACCCGCAAGGCGGCTGGCGCGCGCCGAGCTACGACATCATGGCGACCAAGACCGGACCCCAGGCCGTCAGCACGATGTTGCCGATGGCGTAGGGCACGGTGTAGCCGAGGGCCGGCAGTTCGCTCTTGGCTTCCTCCTGGATGGCGCGCAGCGCGGCGGTGATGGTCCCCGCGCCAGAACACGCACCCAGCACAATGAGCGGGTTCATCTTCAACACATAACGGCCGAATAGAATTGCCACGGTGTGCGGGAGAATCGCCACCACCAGGCCGACCAGAACCAGGCTCAGGCCTGACTTCTGCAGCCCTGCAAAGAAGCTGGGTCCTGCCGCCAGCCCGACGCAGGCCATGAAGACCGTCAACCCGACGGTGTCGAAGACCCACATGGCGGACTCGGGGATGCGGCCGAATGTCGGGCGAACCGCACGCAGCCAGCCAAACACCAGCCCCATGATCAGCGCCCCTCCGCTGGCGGTGAGCGTGAGTGGCAGGCCGCCAACAACGACGGTGAGCAATCCCACCAGGCCGCCGAGGAAGATGCCCAGCCCGACGAAGATCATGTCCGTCATCACCGTCTGGCGATCAGCGTAGCCGAGGCTCTTGGCGGCCCGCTCGACGTCCACTTCGCCACCGATGAGAGTCAGCAGATCGCCGCGCTCCAGCCGCGTGTCGGGGGAAAACGGCATCGACTGGCCGGCCCGGGTCAGCTTCTTCAAAAACACACCGCGCGCGACATCCGTGCCTGCCAACTCGGCGAGGCTCGAGCCGGCAAGTGATTTGTTAGTTATGACCACGTCGAGAAATTCGATCGGGAAATCCAGCAGTTCCTTGTCATCGACCTCCTGGCCGATCTCCGCGCCGCGGGCCAGCAGCAGTTCCGTGCGCGTCAGCACTGCGATGACGTCGCCCTCGCGAATGATCGTGGCAGGGTCCGGCGCGATGATCACGCCATCCCTGCGGATTCGCGAGATGAAGACGCGCGAGACTCTGGGCCGCGCCTCCAGTTCCGCCACGCTGCGGTTGAGCAGGTCCGGGTGGCTGACCCGGTAGGCGCGCACCGCGAGTTTCTGATAGGCGGACAACATTTCGGGTTCCCCCTTGCCGGAACCTGAGATTAGCGCCTGGAGTTGGCGGGCCTCCTCCTTGAGATTGCAGCGCATCAGCTTGGGACCGACGTTGGGCAGGAACCAGACGATGAAGCCGGTGCCGACCAGATAAGTGACGGCGTAAGCTACTGGAATGTTGTTGGTCAGGATCGTTTTGTCCGCGGTCGGGATGGCGAGGCGGCCGATGGCATCGCTGGCGGTGCCGATGACCGTGGATTCGGTGAATGCCCCGGCGAGCAGGCCGGCGGTCGTGCCCATGTCATAGCCGAGGAGTTTCGCCGCGAAGAACGCGGCGAGCAGACAGGTGACGCAGAGCACCAAGGTGAGGGCGACCTGGGGCAAGGCATCGCCCTTGAGGCCGCGGAAGAACTGCGGCCCGACCTTGTAGCCGGTGGTGAAGAGGAACAAATCAAAGAACACATATTTGACCACGACGGGCACCTGGATGTTCAACTGCCCGATGAGAACACCGGCCAGCAGCGTGCCCACCACCGTCCCGAGGCTGAACGAGCCGAGCTTGACGCGGCCGATGAAGAAACCGATCGCCAGGGTGAGGAAGACCGCAAGTTCCTGATGCTCTCGAAGGGCGGTGGTGAGATAGTCCATGGCGGGGTTGCCTTTTTTCCGTTAGAACGGGATGTCGTAGCTGCAGATCATGCGCAAATCGTCGAGGTCATCGGGATTGACGCCGTGCTCGTCGACCATGGCATAGCGCAGCCGGAGTGACAGCCCCTTGAGGGTTCCGTTAGGTGGAACCCACTGCAGATTGAAATTGTATTCATCGCGCGCGTATTGGCCCGCTTGGTCGGGGGTCGAGCCATGCACCCACAGGGCGTAGGTGCTCAGCCCCGCGAGGCAGGGGAAGTTATAGGCGGCGCGCAACATGAACGCCCCTTCGCCGTCGCGGAAGAAATCCTCCACCTGCACCGAAGTGTAGCCGGGATGGCCGCTCCACGGGCTGCGCATGTCGGCATCCCCGCTGGCCTGGGTATAGGCGGCGGTGAACAGGGCCGGTCCCACCGGCACCTCGGCCTTGAGGCCGATCTGATTGGCCTCAAAGCACTCGCCGGTCAGCGCGTCATCCCCGGTGCTGCTCTGATTGGAGAACTGCAGCGCGAGGCGCAGTTCGAGATCCCTGGGCAGCGCCACGGCATACTTCGCTTCGGTGTAGAAGATGTTGATGACGTCGGCGCTGTAGTAGTCAGCCGCCCCGAAGGAGAACTTGCCTATCTTGTAGAGCCCGCCGGCGGCAAACACCCCCCGGTCAATATCGGCACCGGCGTCTTGCGACATGGCCACGAATTCATCCGAGTTGCGTTCCTTGATCTGGCTGAAATAGCCGGCCATGTAGTTCAACGTGCCCTTGTCACCGCCGAGGTCGCATTTGCCCTGCAGGGTGATCGCCTCGAAGGTGTTAGGGGTCATGCGGGTGTCATTGCGGTTGATGTAGGGAGTGTCATACTCCTTGCGTCCGCCATAGATGTGAAGATCCCCGGTGAGTTTGATGTCAGCGTAGAGTTCACCCAGCACGCTATAACTCTCCTGCCCCGGCGCCAGCAGCAGGGTGCCGTCCCGATCCTCTTCGCCGATGAGCTTTTCGGACATGTATCCGGTCACCCCGAAGGCGACGTGCTCCCAAAAGTATCCGGTCTTGAGCCCCGCATAGCCGCCAATGGCCCAGGCCTCGCTTTCCGAAGTGTCATACTTGTTGCGGTCCAAATACATGGTGCGGATCTGCGCCTTGAACTTGGTGTCCTGCAATGCCTCGATGCGTTTCTTGAGCCGCCAGTCGCGATCGGTCCAATCAAAGCCCTCATCCAGCGGGCTTTGCCCCTGCTCGATGGAGGAGGGCGCGCCACTGTCGTCAGGCGGATTGGGCGGTGCCGCGGCGGGTGCGGGTGCGGCCACGGCGCAGGCGGTGAGCGCCGCGCAGAGCATGGCGGGCAACAATTCCGCCGCGCCGCGCCGCATTGCATGCTCCATTTTGTGGGATTGGTTCATGATAGGTTGAATTGGTGCTTTGGTGTGGCAGGGCTCAGCGATGTTGGATTCGGGTTACTGGGAGAACACCATGGCGAAATAACCGAAGACGGTCAGCAACACCCCGGACACGGCGTAGCCCACGGGGAACCCGACCCACGGCACGCTGCTGTCGATTTCCTTGGACGCCTCGCGCGCCGGACCGGAATGCGAGCGTGCGCCGGCGACTCCGCCCATGAGCACGGCCGGGTTGATTTTCATGAAGTGAAAGCCGATGGCCCACGTGAGGATGGGCGGGAGGGTGCTGGCGATAAAGCCGGCCAGGAAGATGAACAGCGCGATCTTGCCGGTGAGTTGCGCAAGCAGGGTGGAGCCGGCGTTGATGCCGACGATGGCGATGAAGGTGATGAGGCCCAAGTCTTCGAGGATGTTGCGCGCCGCGTTGGGCGTGCTGCCGAAAAAGCGCAGCCGCGACACGATGGACGAAACGAAAATGCCCGAGAGCAACAGGCCGCCGGCATTGCCCAAGCCGACCGAGAAATTGCCCACCGGCACATTGATCTGGCCGATGAGCAGGCCTGACACCATGCCCACCGCGAGGGTCAACAAGTCGGTGGCCGTGCTGGGGCGCGCGACCTTGCCGACCATTGAGGCGAGTTTGTTGACCGCGTTCTTGAGGCCGGCGACAAACAACACATCGAAGCGCTGCAACTCGGTGTCGGCACCGACGGGGATCGGCACGCCGCCGCGCTCGAGGCGCAGCAATTGCAACTGGCCGGCGAAGTCCTCATTGCGGAACTCCTTGAGCGCCCTGCCCTCAAGACCCTTCGCCGTCACCAGGATTTCCGCCTGGTCAATCGGAATGTTCAACGCCGTCGCGTCGGCGATTTCCGCGCCGATGAGGCCCATGTTGGCGGTGAGGTCCTCGGTCTTGCCGCCGAGCGCGATGATGTCGTTAGCCCGCAACGCCAGCTCCGGATTGGCACCGACCGATTCGCCGGCGCGGACCACGTTGAGAATCCGGTATTGCGGGTACTGCTGGCGAAATCGGGCAATGGTCTGGCCGACCACCGCCGGGTTTTCTAACTGGTAAGCGCGCAGCCCCGCAGGGCGGTAGCCGGTGAGCCCGGCGTCATCGACATTGGCCACGCCGTGGGCCTTTTCGTAATCAATGGCCGCCTGCTTGGCGTCCACGCCCCACCAGCGCGGCAGATACTTGCAGATCAAAATGATGCCCACCGTGCCCCAGATGTAAGTGACGCCATAGCCGAGGGCAATCATCGCCGACACCGACTCGGCGGTGGCACCCGCCGGCAACTTGTAAGCGCCCTGGGACACCGCCATCTCGGCGGTGCCAATGGCGGCGGACATGGTTTGGGAGCCGGCGAGAATGCCCCCCACCGCACCCGGCGGCAGGCCGAACCATTTTGCCGACAGCACCACTAACACCAAACCGAAAACACTGCACACCACCGCCAGAATGGTGAACTTCAACCCGTCTTTCTTGAGGCTGTTGAAGAACGACGGCCCCACGCGCAGGCCGACCCCGTACATGAACAAATAGTAGAAGAGTGACTTGGCGAAGTTGTCGAGCTGGAGCTTCACGCCATAGGTCGAGGCCCAGGTCGCCAGCGCGCAACCGACAACGACAGCGGCGGCGACCATCCCCAAGCCGTAGCCCTTGATGTTGAACTTACCCACGTAGACTGCCATTCCGATGGTGAAGAACAGCAGGATGAAGGGGTTGGTTTTCAGGAATTCAAAGAATGCTTGCATGATTGGATGCGGTTGTGTTGTTAGCAAGGGCGGCGGATTTCGCGGAGGTCTATTTCTGCATGGTCTGGTTGGCCGCGGCGAGCTTGTCGGGCTTGAGCAATTTCAAGCCCTGGGCGGCGTGATAGCCGTGGATTTCCTTCACATCGAGCTTGCGCATGTAGGTGATCGTGTCGGCTTTGATCACCTGGCCGGGCACCATGATCGGGAACCCGGGCGGATAGGGGATGACCAAATTCGCCGAGATCATTTGCGGGCCGTTCTGGAGCCGCTCGTCCACTTCCTTGCTGTGCAGCATCACAAAGTCACAGTTGTCTTCGTTGTAGGCCATGTAGAACGCCGGCCGCATGTTGCCCTCATTGCTGAGGGCATGCGGGTTGTCGCGAAACGCGTCGTGGAAGCAACTGAAGTTAGGCAGGTCGGGCACGTCGACCATCAGCGACTTCACCCGCGCGTCAAATGCCGCCTGGCCTCCCTGCTTCAGGCGCTGCTCGATTTCGCGCGAGAGGTCGGCCAGCGCCTTGATCAGCAGTGCGGCGTCGCTATGGGTGTTGTTGATGTTGGTTTGCACCAGCACACTGTTGCGCGAGGTCTTGTTGATTTGGATGTCGAAGCGGTCCGCGAGGATGCCCTTGAACTGCGTGCCATCGAACCCGGCGGCACCGCAGATGAGCGTCAGGCGGGTGGGATCCAGCGCGAATTCGTCCTCGTCCCAAGCCTTGATCACATCGGTCCAAGTCGAGTGCGGCGGGCCATAGTCCTTGAGTCCGGAGCTGCGGAATTCGGCCGGAATCATGTCCTCCGGGGTGGCCACCTTGAAGTACTTCGAAATCAGCGGATGCGTGTTGATCGTGCGCCGGAGCCGGATCGCCAGCGCCGTCATGGCCATGGTCAGGCCATAGCCTTCGAGTTCCATCTGACGCCGCGCCAAATCCAGCGAGGCGATCAACTGCAGGTTGGGCGAGGTCGAGGTGTGGGTCAGGAAGGCCTCCTCGAACGGGCCCTCGACCTTGTGGAAGTCCTCGTCCCAAATCAGCATCATCGAGCCTTGGCGGAATGCCGACATCGACTTGTGGGTCGAGTTGGTCTGGTACACACGGATGCGCACCTTGTCCGGATCCGGCAGCAGATGCATGTCGAGCAGAGCGGGGTTTTTCGGGTCGATCGCGCCGGCCTTGGCGACCCATGCCTGATATTCGGCGCGGTAGGCCGCATCGCGGTAGCGCGCGGTGAGTGCGGCGGCGGCGCCCATGCCGGTGCGGCGGCGGTGGAACGGGTTGAAGCGGGCGAAGCCGAACCAAGCCTCGTCCCAGAGAAACACCAGATCGGGCTTGATTGCCAGGCACTCTTCCATCACCCGCCGCGGGTTGTACATGTGGCCGTCAAAGGTGCAGTTGGTCATGTCGATGGCCTTGACCCGGTGGAGCGTGCCCTCGGCCATGCAGTTGAGCAGCGCCTGCTTGATGGTGCGCAGCGGCACCGCACCGTACATCGAGTACTGGGTGAGCGGATAGGCCTCGACGTAGTAGGGCTGGGCGCCGGCCAGCACGAACCCGTAGTGGTGCGACTTGTGGCAGTTGCGGTCCACAATGACGATATCACCCGGCTGGCACACCGCCTGCACCACGATCTTGTTGGAGGTGGAGGTGCCGTTGGTGCCCAGATAGGCGCGCTTGGCACCGAAGGCGCGCGCGATCATTTCCTGCATCTTCTTGATGTTGCCGGTCGGCTCGAGCAAGCTGTCGAGACCGCCAGTGGTGGCACAGGATTCGGCAAAAAAGATGTTGGCGCCGTAAAACTGCCCCATGTCGCGGATCCAGTTCGAGCGGAACACCGACTTGCCGCGAGCGATGGGCAACGCGTGAAAGGTGCCAATCGGGCGCTGCGCATATTTCTTCAGGTTGTCGAAGTACGGCGTCTCGTAGCGGTCGCGGATGCCCTCCAGAATCGACAGGTGAATCTCCATGGGCTCCTCGACGTGGTGAAACATGCGCCGCACCGGCGCCACTTCATCGCTACCGGCCAGACTCTCGGCCGTGCGGTCCGACATCAGATAGATATCAATTTCGGGGCGGCAGTTCTTGATTGCCTTGGCCAGCGCGGTGGCCAGCGCGCCGGGCGCGAGGTTGGCCGGATCGACCTGGATATGGCGACTCAGGAACCCCTGCAGGTCCGGCATGTCGTGGCGCGACGCGAACTGGAAGCCATCGGCAACCACCACGGCCTGCACGTTGTCATTGGCCAGGATGGCCAGTCCCGCGTCTTCAAAGCTGCCGACAATGACCGCTTCGTATTGGAACGCGTCTTCAGGGCGGCGCAGGCGCCGCATGTCCTCTTGCACGCGCTCCCAGCCGGCCGGGTCAGACGGGGTGACGACCAACACTTCGAAGTACGGCTTGCGTGAGTCAGCCCGGCTCACGTCGGGCGGCAGCGCCGCCTCGAGCGGGCGGTCTTTGCCTTCAGCCGCCAGATCCCAGGCAAAGTCCTCGCGGCGGAAGTCGCCGGTCAGCAACGCCGCGGAGATCTTCTGGACCAGCCGCGCACAGGACGCGGCGTCGCGCTGCTCGATTGCCGCGGCGAGGGCGCCCAGCAGACGCGGGCCCGGATAGGCCCAGCAATGTTCGAGCCGGGTCAGCGCTGCGAACGTGCGCGCCGCTTCGGCGTGCAAACTCCCGGCCTGCGCTCCCGTGGCCGTCGCCCACGCGCGGCTCAACGCGTGCAACTCACGCCACTGGTCGGTCCGGTGGTCCGCGGCGGCAAAGATAGGAGTGAGATCCTGGGTGGGAGATGGGTCAGTGCTCATGGTGGTGATGGTTGATTCGTACACAGGCTAGGCCCCGCGCACCGGCCTGTCTACTAGACCTTGGTTAAGGCCGATAGGCCCGGCACCGGTGTTGACGCGCAGGTGCCGGCATGGCCGCTGATGGGGTGCCCACAAGGGGCGGTCTGGTCCTGGCCCCGGCGAGAGAGTTGCTGATTTGTCTGGGCATGAGCGCGTGAATGGCTATGCTGGCGGATGCTAAGGAGTCACGGGCAAGTGCCGTAGACCCCATGCCCCTCGGCACCAATCACCAGTTATGAGTGGAATCCTTGAACAAGCTGTCGTCTATGTTCTCGATGACGAACCCGAGATGGTCAAGGCGCTCACGCGCTTGCTGCGCAGCAGCGGCTTCGCGGTCCGCGGTTTCACTTCGGCGCGCGAGTTCCTTGTGGCGTTTCGGGCCGACGACCACTCTTGCCTGGTGCTCGACGTGGCGATGCCGGAATTGGACGGGCTGAAATTGCAGCAACGTCTCACCCATCATGGCATCCTCATCCCGCTCGTTTTTCTAACAGGATACGGCGACATCCCCATGAGCGTGCGTGCGGTCAAGGCCGGCGCCACCGATTTCCTCACCAAGCCGGTGGATGCCGTGGCCTTGGTCCAAGCCGTGCATGCCGCCCTGCGCGTGGCCGCGACGCGGCGGCAGGAGATCCGGGACGCCGCGGCGTTGGCCACCCGCATGGCCGCCCTCACGCTGCGCGAACGTGAGGTGATGCGGCATGTCGTTACCGGGCAACTCAACAAGCAAATCGCCGCCGATCTGGGCACCGGCGAGCAAAACATCAAACTGCACCGCGCCCATATCATGAAGAAAATGGGCGTGGACTCACTCGCCGAGCTGGTTCGCGCCGCCGTGCGCCTCGGCATCGGGACCTAGGGTGTTAGTCGCTATTTACCCCGCCGGTGAAAAAAACGCCTCCCGCAACTCTTAGTTAAGTATCGAGCCATGCTGCATCCTTTGATCCGAGCCAACCCTATGAACCCAAGCCCTGCACCCTCACTGCCACCCTCCAGCCAAGAGCTGCTCCAGCACATCCTCGAAGCCGTCGCGCCACCGAAGCGCAAGCGCAGCGTCGAAGTCATCTGTGCCGTCATCCTCGCACTCGCCACCACCTCTTCGGCGTGGTGCGCCTATCAGTCAAAACTGTGGGGCGGGGTGCAGGCCGCCAGTGGCAACGCGGCGATCCGGGCCGGGCGCGAGCAGGCGGTCAGCACCCTTGCCGCATTCCAATGGCGTGCCTTCGACGCCTCGATGTTCATCACGTTTATGGAGGCGAAGATTGCTGGCAACCGCGAGTTGGAGGACTTCCTCTCACAACGCTTCCGCCCGGAAATGAAACCTGCCGTCGAGGCGTGGCTGGCACTCGATCCGCAACACGACCTGTCCGCGCCCCCAACGCCCTTCCGCATGCCCGAGTACGCCCAGAAGGAAACCGAGGCCATCGCCCGCTATCAGGCCCTTGCCGACGAAGCGTTGCGAGGCTCGCGCGAGGCGCGGAAGTTCTCCGACGATTATGTCCTGCTGACCGTTCTGTTCGCTTCGGTCCTGTTTCTGGGCGGCATCGCCCGTGCCTTCGACGGGGGCGCGCTGCGCACCACCCTGGCGCTGCTGGCCGTCCTGCTGTTTGTGGCGACCGTCGCGGGGTTGCTCACCATGCCGGTCTGCCAGCTGTAACCCGGCCGGCGTTGGTCCGTTAGAGCCGGTGGTCACCGCTGGTTCAACCGCCTTCCTGAGGCCGGACCACGACCTTAACCAAGGTCTAGTTGCGCGCCACCGCCGGCTTGGTTAGTCTTTTCCTGATGCCGGGGGCAGGTCCATGGATTGCGGTGTTAGATGATGAGCCGGAGATGCGCAAGGCACTGCGGCGCTTGCTGACGTGCTGCAGTTGCCGCGTTACGGAATACGAGCGTGGCGAGGATCTGCTCGCCGCCTTGGAGGCGGCACTGCCGGATTGCCTGCTGCTGGACTTGCACATGGCGGGAGTCAACGGCTTTGACGTGCTGGAGGCGCTCCGCACGCGGCAAATTCCGCTGCCGACAGTGGTCATCACCGCTCATGATGAACCCGCCACGGCGGCACGTGCGCAGGGGCTCGGCGCGTGCGCCTATCTGCGAAAGCCGGTTGAGCGCGACGCCCTGCTGAGCGCCATCGCAGCCGCCACCGCCACCACGATGCATCCCTCACACACAACTGACTGAACCATCAAGCACGACCACCCGCACCAGGACGCCATCCGCGATGCGGGCCGGGTCATGATGGGTCCGGAGACCCGGCCACAGGCAGTTCGAAGTGGAACACGGCACCGCCCTCGGGGTGGGGTTCCGCCCACAGTTGGCCGTGATGGGCCGCCACGATAGAGCGGCAAATGGCCAGGCCCAAGCCCAGGCCCTGGGGCTTGGTGGTGTAGAAGGGCTGGAAGAGACGCTCGGCATCCCTTGGCAACCCGCTGCCCTCATCCCGCACCGAGGCACGCACCTTGTTTTGGTCGAGCCTCGTCTGGAGCCGGAGCCGACGCATGCCAGGGTCATTGGTGGCCATGGCATCGGCCGCGTTGAGAATGAGATTGAGCACAAGTTGCTGGAGTTGCACGTGGTCGCCCGCGATCAGCGGCAAATCCGGTGCCAATTCGCAAACCGCGGTGACGCCGCGCCTGCTGAGGTCGGCCCGGACAAGGTGCAACACCCCCTCGATGACTTGGTTGAGCAGGAGCGGCTGCAGCGACAGTTGGCCGCGCTTGAGCAAGGCGCGCAGCCGCTCGATAACCTCGCCTGCACGGCGGTCCGCAGCCACGATGTCCGCCAGGATGGCCTGCACCTCGGTCACATCCGGCGGATCCTGGAGCAGATATGCCTGCGCGGCTTGGGCATTGCTGAGGATGACGCCGAGTGGCTGGTTCAATTCATGTGCCAGCGAACCGGACAGCGCACCCAGCGAGTTCACGCGCGCCAGATGCGTCAGGTTGCCACGCAGTTCCTGGGCTTCCAATTCGGCGCGTTTGTACGGGGTGATATCGCGCACCACGCCGCAGGTACGGACTGCGCAACCGGTGGCGCTGCGCGTGACGACGCCGGCGAGGTGATGAATCCACTTCTCCCCGGTGCCCGGATGCAGGTAGCGATACTCGATTGAAATGCGATCAATTCTGCCGTCGTGCAGGCGCGCACGTTCGTCTAACATGATCTGGCGGTCGTCGGGGTGCAGCTGTGCCATCCCGAACTCCAGCGCCTGAAGACCCCGGTGGTGGCCGGCGGGAACCCCGCAAATAGCGTGAAACCGCTCGTCGGCAAAAGTGGCCAATTCGCCAAAGTCAACTTCGTAGTAGCCCAGGCCGGCCAGTTCGACCCCCGCTGCCAGACGGGCCTCGCTTGTGCGAAATGCCTCTTCGGCCCACTTGCGCTCCAACGCGTTGCTGAAGATTTGCGCGACCAGTTGCAGCCGCTTCACCAGCCCATCGGGCCAGGCGCGTTCCCGGCGCATGGTGTTGAAGGACAAGGCCCCGATGATCGCCCCCCCCGGTGCCAGCGGGAAAGTCAGGATGGCCTTGATGCCGAGATGGCGCCAGACCTCCCGATCGCGCGCGGCCTCGGCCGGCACCTGCGCAAGCGAGGAGACCCGAATCAACCGGCCGGCCTCCAGTTGCTGCTGGCTCCATGGGAAATGCTCATGGGCATACATCGGAGCAGGGAGCGGCGGGCCGCCCAGCGGCCGATAGAGGTGGGTCATGGTGACGATCCGCGGCGTTTCCATCGACCACTGCCACAGCGCCGCCAGATCGAGGCCGAGCAATTCGCAGATGCGGCGCTGGGCCTCCACGATCTCGCGGTCGACCTCACCGGGCGCCAGGTTCACAAACCTCGCCGAGATGTCGGCGATCAGGGTCACCTCGGCCTTGCCCTGGAGGCGTTTGGCCCGGTTCACCAGCAACCCGATGAGCAGGGCGGCTTGCAGCAGGCAAAACCCCATGGTGCCGGCGATCGGCCACCGGTAATGCTCCCAGAAACCCGGCTGGGGAAACTGGATGGTGCTGCCAGCGGGCGGGCGGGCGGCACCAGCGCCCCGGCGCTCAAGTTCACGCCAATCATAATCGGGAGCTGCGCCGCCAAGGATTTGTGGCGGGATGCTCTCCGGCGCCGCGCCGCCCAAAATGCGGATCGCCGCGCGGGCCCCACGCGCGCCGACCTCGATTTCCTGAAAAAGCCGGCCGCCGATTGGTCCCAAGCCAAACTCGTAGCTGATGCTGCGGAAGGCCGCCGCCGCAGTGCCAAACGGCGCCACCCCGCGTCCTAACGAGTTGCGCTTAAGCACCCGTTCGGGACCGGTCGCCGCCGCACAACACATCGTCGCAGCCAGCAGCAGCCCCAAGCAAGCGCGGTGCCATGGCATGATGAAAAATGACCGGGTCATCATTTGTTGATCCTGAAACTATCGGCCGCCAAGTGTCTTGTCTAGCAACAAATCCGCACCCACACCAACCGGACGCGGCCTAGGCTAGCCGCCGGACCATTTCTGGCAGCAGGGGTCTTCCGCGGGGCCGGCTTGGCGTTGCTCAACACTCGCCAAGCTGGAACAGGCGGCACGGCCACGGCTCCAAGGGGGCTGACTTTCGCCAATGACGGGGTGCAGGGGCCGGGCTTTCATGCCTTTGCCCCCTTGGTTTTGGAAACGCCCATCGTGAACGCCGCCTGTTTTCCCACCTCCAGAGCCCGCTGGGAATCCAGAAGACCGTAGAGTTCAATGGTCTTGGCCACAAGCCCGGTCCAGCCGGTCTGATGGCTGGCGCCGAGCCCGGCACCGTTGTCGCCATGGAAATATTCGTAGAACAAGATATGATCGCGCCAGTGGGGATCGGTCTGGAACTTTTCCGTGCTGCCGTAGACGGGGCGCCTGCCGTGCTGGTCCTGCAGGAAGATCCGGCTGAGCCGGTCGCCAATCTCCTTGCCCACCTCGAAGAGATTCATCATTTCACCTGACCCTGTGGGACATTCAATCTTGAAGTTGTCACCGTAGAACAGGTGGAAATTGAGCAAGGCCCGGATGATGAGCGCATTGACCGGCATCCAGACCGGTCCCCGCCAGTTGGAGTTGCCGCCGAACATGCCGGTGTTGGATTCGCCCGGCAAGTAGTCCACCCGGTACTCCTGGCCTTGCACGTGGAATACAAACGGGTTCTGTTCGTGGAACTTGGACAGCGAGCGGATGCCGTAGGGGCTCAGGAATTCGTTCTCATCGAGCATTCTGGTCAGAATCCTGCGGAGCCGCTCCGGGTTGACCATGGCCAGAATCCCCCGCTCCGCCACCCCGTATTGCCCCGGGCCGGTGGGGTGCATCGTCGCCAGGAGTTCGGGTATCCGGCGGAGGCGCTCCACGACTTGACCCATCGTCTGCGGAATGCGTTCACGCTGCCACTTCTCCATCACGGTGGTGGCGCACAGCGGGAGAAGTCCCACCATGGAGCGCACTTTCAGCCTCTGGGAGCTGCCGTCGGGAAGGCACAGCAGGTCATAATAAAAACCATCCTCCTCGTCCCACATGCCGTCCACACCGGGCCGGTTCATGGCCGAGGCGATGTAATAGAAGTGCTCGGCAAACTTCAGGACCATGTCTTCATAGGTGGGGTCGTGGGCGGCCAGCTCCACGGCTAGTTCTATCATGTTCTGGCTGAACAGGGCCATCCAGGCCGTGCCATCCGCCTGCTCCAGGTAGCCGCCGGTGGGCAACGGGGCGCTGCGGTCGAATACGCCGATGTTGTCCAGGCCGAGGAAGCCGCCCTCGAAGACATTCTTGCCGAAGCGGTCCTTGCGGTTGACCCACCACGTAAAGTTCAGCAGCAACTTGTTGAAGGCCATCTTGAGGAAGTCCAAGTCCATGCTGCCGCGCAGCGCCTGCTCGGTGCGATGCAGAAACAGCGTCGCGAAGGCGTGAACCGGCGGGTTGACGTCACTGAAGTTCCACTCATAGGCGGGCATCTGGCCACTGGGGTGCAGGTAGGCCCCCTTGAGCATCAGTTGCATTTGTGCCTTGGCGAAGTCGGGATCGACGATTGCGAGCGGCAGCGTATGGAAGGCCAGGTCCCAGGCGGCGTACCAAGGGTACTCCCACTTGTCGGGCATGGAGATGATATCCTCGTTGAGCATGTGGAACCACTCCGAATTGCGGGCGTCGCGATGGCCTGCATGCAGCGGGTTGGAGTGGTGCTCGTCGAGCCAGTTGTCACCGTCGAAGAAGTAAAACTGCTTGCTCCAAAGCATGCCGGCGATGGCTTGGCGCATCACGCTGGCGGCAGCCGGGGAGACCGACGGCGGCGTGACCGACTTGTAAAACTCATCGGCCTCAAGAAGGCGGTTCGCGAAGACGTGTTCAAATTGCCTGCCAAAGGGCTGGTCCGGCGGCGTCTTGCACAGCCGCAGGCGAATCTCCGCGCTCTGCCCGGCACCGACATTAACCCGGTAGTGCGCCGCGACCTTGGTGCCCTGTTGCCCGGGGTTCACCGCACCTTCATGGCCCTGCACCACGCAGTCGTTGATGCCGTCCTTGACGTAGCGACTTTCATTGTTTTGTCCGGGGAAGAGCCGCGCGTGGTTCGTTATGTTGTCGGTGAAGAGCAGAGGCACCCCACCGTCGCAGTAAAGGATGTATTCGCCCAGCAGCGGATGGGTCGCCACGACCGTGCTGGTGCCCGGCCCGGCCGTGCCCGCCCTGAGGTTTGGTTTCTCCGCGGCTCTGTTGGACTCGGCAATCCACAACGACCAGTCGTTGCGGAACCACAGCGTCGGCAGGACATGCAGTTCGGCCGCGTCCGGCCCCCGGTTGGCTGCGGTGATCTTCACCAGAATGTCGTCCGGTCCGGCTTTGGCATACTCGACGAAAACGTCGAAGTAGCGGTCCTCATCAAAGACGCCGGCGTCGAGCAATTCGTACTCTAACTCGTCGCGGGAGCGCCGGCGGTTCGTCTCCACCAGGTCGGCATAGGGATAGGCCGCCTGTGGATACTTGTACAGATATTTCATGTACGAGTGGGTCGGGGTGCTATCGAGATAGAAGTAATACTCCTTCACATCCTCGCCGTGGTTGCCCTCACTGTTAGTCAAGCCGAAGAGCCGTTCCTTGAGGATCGGATCCTTGCCATTCCAAAGGGCCAGCGCGAAGCAAAGGCGCTGCTTGTCGTCGGAAATGCCGGCGATGCCGTCTTCGCCCCAACGGTAGGCGCGCGAGCGGGCCTGATCGTGGGTGAAGAAATTCCACGCGTCCCCCCCCTCGCTATAATCCTCGCGGACGGTTCCCCATTGCCGCTCGCTGAGGTAGGGGCCCCATGCCTTCCACGGTGCCTGCCCGGTCCGGGCCTCTTCCAGTCGTTTTTGTTCCGCATTCATATCAAACTTTCCTGGTTCATCTACTGTTGGGCAGTGTCGGGGGAAGCGTGCGCAAGGACAAGCAAATTGTTGGGATTTGTCGACCCCGGCGCAAAACCGGGGGGGGGTTCGCCGGAGCAAAACCAGACCGATCACAACGTGAAATGGCCGGGCATCGGCGGCCATGTTAGCTTCGGTGATTGATCGGGCACCCAGAGCTTGCGAAACGGGTGGAAAATACCGGTGACAACCTTGCGTTAGGCGGGTGCGATTGCGTATTCCTGGCCGTCAAATTCGATGTGGCGGCAAATGCGTGAGGCGGGGCGGGACTTGCCAAAGTCCCGCGCGAAGGAATCGGTACGGTGATCCCGACGCGGCTCTTGGAGGCGTCGCGAGTGAGGAAGTCGCCCCGCCGCGGGCCGTCATTTTGTCGGGAGTTTGACCTGGCGGACATGGTGGACGACCGGCCAAGTGGCGCGGTATGGGTCGGCAACCAGGCCCATCTTCGACAAGGGCAGATCCTGAAACCCGAGTTTCCTGACGGCCGCCGGGTCTTTGTATATTAACCGCTCAGGCTGTCCGGAAGCATTGCAAACCAACTTGAGCCAGGCCATGTCCTTGTCGAAGACCAGATTGTCGGAGACGGTTTGGAGTGGGCGGATGGGTGGCGCGATATCTTCCCATTTGCCTCCGGCACTGAGGTTTTTTGCAAAGACATTGCGCTTGGGCACGCCGGGATCGTCGTCGAGGATATTGACCAGAGCGGGATAGCGGGTGCTCCACAGCGTGTTGGTGTAGGGCATGGCATTCAGGCGCGTGCGGAGCTCGCCGCGCGGATCATCGGTGGCGGGCTTCTGCCAGTTCCTGCCGCGATTGTCGAGGTGCGCTGCCTTCCAACAACCGAGAAACACATTGTTGGTGACGACATTGTCGTCGCCGCCACCGATGAACACCGCTTGCATGCAGCGCTCGAAGACGTTGCCGTGAATGGTGTGGCCGCAGTGTTGGTCATCGAGATAGATGGTCATGCCGCCGTGACCGCTGGCACCGAGGATGTCATGCCAATAGTTATATCTCAATATGTTGCCGCGCTGCGTCCAATCGCGCCCGACATAGTAGGCGCCGGCATCGCCGCTTTCCTCGACCACATTGTGAATCTCGTTGAATTCGATGAGGTGATCGTTGCCGCCCGCGGCCAGCGCCATGTGCGGACCGTCATGAATGAGGTTGTGAGCGATGCGATTGGCCACGCCCGAGATGCTGATGGCGGCATGATAGGTGCGGGCGCGGCGGGCATAGTGGTGGACGTGGTTGTTTTCCGCATTGTGGTTGGCCGGGGTGAGGGTGGCGCGGTCGCCGCCGCTCATGGTGATGCCGCCGCTGCCGGTGAAATAGACATCACAGCCGCGCACCTCGTGGTGCTTGCCGCCGACCACCGACACGCCGAGTTGGCCCGTGTTGCGGATGATGCATCCGACCACCTTGCAGTCGTTGCCTTGGTTGAAGGAAACCGCGGTGCCGCGACATTGCTCGAAAATCAAGTTGCGAAAGGTGACGTGAGCCAGGTTGTCGGCGCGGATGAGGCTTTCCGTCATGGTGAGCATGGTGGCGGTGCCCGGTTGCGGTGGCCAGAAATAGAGCAGACCTTGGGTCCGATCAATATAGTACTCGCCGGGGCGATCAAGCTCGGCGAGCACGTTGGACACATACCACCGGGTGTTGCGCGGGGTGATGCCATAGGCAGGTTTGATTTTGGCATCGCGCAAGAGTGCCTTGCGTGCCGGGTCGAAGCCGACCAAAGGTTCGTGGAGTTCGGCCCAATCGTGATGCCAGTACGCCAATATCCATGGATCGGCCTCTGCGGTCCAACGTGTCATGCGGTCGGTGTCGACCATCACCGTTTGGTCACCCGCCTTGGCTGTGGCTTTGCGAAAGCCCGCGTCAGGCCAGCGCGCCAGGGTCATCGCCTCGTCATTGCAGACCAATTCGGCCTCGGCCACCGGGTAGCCCCGGCCGAACCCGCGTTGCGTGAGCTTGCCGAACTCCGTGATCCCTTGCCCGCGCAGGTCGGCAACCCGCACCTCGTCGCGGGCACCCGCAGCCAGCCGCTCAAGCACGCGTGGGTCCTTCACCGGTTGCCACGAGCCAACATTGCGCCCGCCGCTCAGGCGGACCGTGGCGCCGCGCTCGCCGAGGTAAGTGATGGTCGCCTTGGCCGTGCCCGAGTCCGCGTCGGTCAAGGTCAGCGCTTGCGGCAAGAAATAGCTGCCGGAGTGGAGGATCACCGTGACGGGTCCCTTGAGAGCTCCCGCCTGCTTGAGTTTGCGGATGGCGTCGCGCCCGGCGGCGATGGTGGCGAAGGGTTGTTGTTTGGTGCCGGGGTTGCCATCCGCACCGGTGGTTGCCACATGGAATTCGCGCGCCGCTAGCGGCAGGCAGCCTAACAGAATGAGCGTGGCGGATGCGACTTGCAGCCGCCTCAAGCTGGGATGCCTGGTCATTGGCCCCGCGGAGTTGATCTGGTAACATCCATCGCATCGCTCACTCATGGGGCGGCAGCATGAGCGTCCGAGCCGCACCTGCCAAGCGCCAAAGCGCCAAAGCGCCAAAGCGCCAAAGCGCCAAAGCGCCAAAGCGCCAAAGCGCCAAAGCGGCAAAGCGGCAAAGCAGGGCTCCAGGACTTGAACCCGTCGCATCCGCATCGGGCCGACTCCACCCACCCCAGGCTGGCTAGCTCCGCCAGGCCGTTCGGCTGACTGGGGCCACTCTCGGTATCGCGCCTGTGGTGCCCGGCCCAACATACACATAATGCCTGGCATTACGTAGTTGACAGCTGCGGCTGGATCTGGTCTCATCGCCCTGATGAACACGCCGAATCGTTGGTTGGGAGTGCTGAATTCCGTGCCTGATAGGAGGTCTGGTGGCGGGGGGACGGGGCGGCGTGGAGTTGGAGCGCTGGCGGGAGTTGGGGGGACGGGGGCAGCGATGGAGGGGATGGATGCGCCGATGGAACCCAAGCCAAGGGTGCTCTCACCCTTGGAGCGGATTGAATTGCCGACGGGCGCCAGCCTTGGCCGGGTGTTTGCACGGGGCTGGAAGGGCGGGCGCCAGCGGATCGTGCTGAGTGCGGCGGAGGGCGCGAGCTATCACATCATGAGCCGCACCGCGGGCGGCGAACGCTTGCTCGGCGAGACGGAAAAAGAAGCGCTGCGCCGCCTGATGTGGCGCCTGGCTCGCTTCGCCGGGGTGGAAATCCGCACCTACGCGATCATGGACAACCATTTTCACGTGCTGGCGCGGGTGCCGGCCCACGACGAGTTCGTGGCGCAATTTGCCGGCCCGGGCGGCGAGGAAC
>CAIZNN010000124.1 GCA_903934285.1 Akkermansiaceae bacterium
GTCTACGGCATGGGTGCAGGCGAGACTGTTGGAGTGCTGGCATTGCCCGTCTGGCTAGAGGCCACCGGCCCGTTTGTGGTGACTCCCCCCACCGTATTTTCTCCCATCGATGACGAGTACATTTTCCTCCCCTGTGAGATCTCCCTGGAGGTAGCCGTGGAGTTTTGGGTATATGCGTCTTGACCCCTCCCAACATTTCTCCACCCAGCCTTCTCACCATTTCCGCAAGTTACACTGGGCCGGCAAGTGGCGCAGCTACTGCCTGGCACACAGCAGCACCGCACTCACCGAACTCGCCGGCGACAATGCCCCGCCCGAAGCCGAGGCGCGCACCCTCATCGCGTCCTGGCTCACCGCGATCCGCGCCGGCAACGTCGCGCAGGCCCTCGCGCTCACGGCCTGGCTGGATCCGGAAAACGGCCCGGCCCGCATGCTGCGCAACCTCGGCTATGAAATCAACGGTGCCCGCAAAGCCAAATCCGCGGCCACCATCATCGCCGTGGCCCGCGGCCACACGTGGACCACCGTGGCTGTGCGCAGCCATGGCAGCGACAAAGCCAGCCACCCGGTCTATCCGGTGGTGAGCACCCCGCAGGGGCCGAAACTGCTGATCGAAATCGATTTGTTTGCCGACCCCGAGCGTGGCCGCGAATTTCTCAACACCACCACGCTGAACCATCTGCGCGATGTGGCCGGCGCGACCGCCACCGACGAATTGCGCGCCCTGTTCAAACAACAGGCGGCAGCCATCGCCCGCTGAGCCACCACGGTTCCCGCCGCTACTTCTGCACGGGGGGATTCACACCGGGCCATTCTCAGGCAATGGCTCAGTCCGCCGCTGCCGTTTTTCAAACAGCACCGTTTCCTTGTAGCCGGCGGCCCTGGCCACGCGCACGGCTTGGACAAAATCCCGCCCGATCTCGCCGGGCGCATGAGCATCCGAGGACAGCACCAGCGGAATGCCCGCCGAACACGCCAACTCGAGAAACCGCGGCGCTGGATAGCATTCGCCACAGGGCTTGTGCCACCCCGCCGTGTTCAGCTCAATGACACAGCCCGACGCGGCCACCGCATCGACCGCCGGCTCATAAAACCGCGCCAGATCCCCCGCCGGCACAAAGCCGAATTTTTTCACCAGATCCGGATGCCCGAGGATATCGAACAAGCCGCTCTCGGCCATGGCGGCGTAGGCGTTCCAGTAAGTGGTCCACAGCGCCGTCACATCCTGCGCCGCCCAGCGGCCGAGCCACTTGGGGTTGTCAAAATCCCAGGCGCCCGAGGCCTCATCGCGCAAGTAATGGACCGAGCCGATCAGGTAGTCCCAGCCATGGCGTGCGCTGAGTTGCTCGATCCACGCTTCACAACCGGGCAACCAATCACACTCGAGCCCGGCGCGAATCGCCAAGCGCCCACCCGCATGGGTCCGCGCCCGCTCGATCCAGCGGCAATACTCCGGCAGTTCGCGCTCCAGCATCCGCCAATCGTCAAATGGCTCCGGCAGCAACGGCGCGTGATCGGCGATCCCGTATTCGCTCACTCCCGCCAGCAGCGCGGCGTCCACATAGGCTTCCGGCTCGCCTGTCGCATGGCGGCACAGTGGGGTGTGGCTGTGATAATCGGCGGGCATGGCAGGTTCCGTTGGAATCAGGGTTGAATCGCTGGCCAATCTCATACTAAACTGCCGCCACGGCGCAAGCGCCAGTATTCCCAATGTCCGATTTTCCCAACGATTCCCAACCCGGCAACGCGGTCACCGCCAATTTGCTCGACCAATTGCGCCGCCATCCCAAGCGCGTCGTGTTCACCGAAGGCGAGGATCTGCGCATCCTCCAAGTCGCCGCCCTCCTCGTCAAACACCAGGCCGTCGCCCCCATCCTCCTCGGCAATCGCGAGCGCATCCGCGCCTTGGCCGCCGCCCACGCCGTGCCGCTCACTTTCATCCATATCATCGACCCGCCCACGGCCAGCGATTTCGGGCTGTTTTGCCGGCGCATGGAAAACATGGCCCGCTACCGCACCCTGCAAGCGGCCAATCCCGCCGAAATCGTCGCCCGCCCCCATTATTTCGGCGCCCTCATGGTCCAATACGGCCATGCCGACGCCATCGTCAGCGGCAACCAATCACTCCCAGGCGCCTACTTCCGCGCCCTCATCCAGACCATCAAACCCCTCCCCCACGTCGCCAAAATCTTTGCCACCAGCCTGCTTCTGGGCACCCAGCTCAAACACCTCGGCAGTGATGGCATCCTTTTCCTGGCCGATTGCGGGCTCATCCCCAATCCCACGGTGGAAGACCTCGCCGCCATCGCCTTGGAAACCGGCAAACTCGCCCGCCATTTCCTCGGCCGCCCGCCGCTGGTGGCCATGCTCAGCCACTCGACCAAAGGCTCCGCCGATACCCCGGACGCCAAACGCATGGCCGCCGCCGCCGCCCTCGCCCGCGACCAAGGCCGCAACGACTTCCTCGAAATTGAAATCGAAGGCGAACTGCAAGCCGACGTCGCCATCGACCCCGAGGCTGCCGAAATCAAGCTTCCCGGCGCCGCCTCGCGCCGTAGCGCCGACGTTCTGGTGTTTCCCAATTTGGACGCCGCCCATATCTCGCTCAAACTGCTGCAACACCTCGCCGGCGCCCAAACCTATGGCCAGATCATTCTCGGCCTGGCCCGGCCCGCCGCCCAAATCCCCCGCACCGCCAGCATCGAAACCATCTTCGGCACCGCCGCCGTCGTCGCCGTCGAGGCGATCAAATTCCACCAGCTCCACCCCGAATCGGACTTTTGACCACCGCGCCTGCCGGACTCCCAGCAAGTTAGGTTGACGCTCGGCGCAAACGCCACTACCATTCGCGCGTTGATGACTACGCCCATTCTCCGACTGCTGGTTCCGGTGCTCGCCATGTCCGGCCTGGTCCAGGCCCAGCTCGCCACGTCGCTGCGCCTCTCCAAAACCCAATACCTCGCCGGCGAGCCCATCATCGCCACGGTCACCATCACCAATCATGCCGGACGCGACATCGATTTCCAAGGCGATGCGCGGCGCCCTTGGCTCGACTTCGTCATCACCAACACCCGCGGCGACTCGGTCACCCCCACCGGCCGCAACTCCTTCGGCGCCATGAAAATCACCGCCGGCCAAACCTTGGCCCGCCAGGTGGATGTCTCCGCCCTCTTCCAACTCGCCGACCCCGGCACCTACTCAACCTCCGCCACTGTCCGCATGCCCGGCCGCGACGGCGAAACCACCACCACCAATCGCGTCCTCCTCACCGTCAGCCCAGGCCGCCCGTATTGGTCGCAAAAAGTCGGCGTCGGCGGCCGCCCCGGCAGCACCCGCGAATTCCGCGTCCTCAACTTCAGCGGCGACCAAAAATCCCAGCTCTACGCCCAGGTTGTCGATGGCCGCACCGGCTTGCCGTTGCGCACCTTCTCGCTCGGCGAAGCCCTCCTGCTGCGCAAACCCAGCGTCACCGTCGATAAGAAACAACGCATGCACGTGCTCTTCCTCGCCACCCCCAGCGCCTGGCTCCACTGCCAGGTCGATACCGATGGCAAACTCGTCGAGCGCGCCATCCACCGCCCCGGCCCACAGGGCGATCCGTGCCTCAGCACCGCCCCGGACGGCTCCGTCAGCGTCACCAACAGCACCCTCTACGACCCCAAAGCCGCCGCCGCCGCACGCGCCAAATTCCGCAAACTCTCCGAGCGCCCATCCATCACCTACTAGCCGCCTACCCCGCGCCTCATAAAAAAATCCACAATTCCAAAAAAAATGCTTTACAAGTTCTTGGGAATATCAATACTTCCAAACTATCTGTAACGCCTCCCATCCCATGAAAACCATTTCCCGATTGATGCTGGCCGTTGCCCTCCTTGCCTTTGGCACGGCGGCACAGGCTGCGGGGTTTCGCACGGTGGTGATTGATCCGGGTCATGGCGGCCATGACAAAGGCGGCCAATGGGGGCAAGTGTACGAAAAGCACCTGGCCTTGGACACCGCCACCCGCTTGGAAAGCCAACTCCGCCAGAAAGGCATCAACACCGTGATGATCCGCCGCAGTGACTATTTCGTCTCACTGCCGCAGCGCGTCAGCCTCGCCAACAGCTACCGCAACGCGATTTTCGTCGCCGTCCATTACAACTACACTTGGAAGCCCGACGTCAACGGGCTGGAAACCTATTATTGCACGCCGCAAAGCCAACGTCTGGCGCAGTGCGTCCACGCGAGCATGACCAAGCGCGTCTCCACCGCCGATCGTGGCGTGAAGTTTGCCCGCTACTACGTCATTCGCAACACCACCATCCCGGCGATCCTGGTCGAATGCGGCTTCGTCAGCAACGCCCGCGAACGCAGTCGCATGAAATCCGCCTGGTTCCGTGAATCGCTCGCCCGCGGCATCGCCGAAGGCATCATGCGCTACCGCAACAGCCTCTGAGGTGGCGGGTGGACACCGGTCCATCTACCCCTGCACCGCGCCCGCCCAGCCGCTACCGACTGCACCCTCGCGCCCCAAGGTCCTGGCGGACCAGGCAGCCACCCCTCCGGCTGGCGGACCAAAGTCGACCGCCCTCCAGCCTTGCCGCCGCCCCTGCCAGCTGCTACACCGCGCCATGCCATTGCTTCTCGGAGTCAACATCGATCACATCGCCACCCTGCGTCAGGCGCGTTACGCTCACACCCCGGAGGCGGCCAACGCCGAACCCTCGCCGCTGGTGGCCGCCTTCGACGCGTTGGAGGGCGGCGCCGACTCACTCACCATCCACGTCCGTGGCGACCGCCGCCACATGCAGGACGCCGATGCGTTCCGGATCCGCGCCGCGGTGCCCCTGCCCCTCAACTTCGAAATGGGCGTGACCGCCGAAATGATCACCATCGCCTTGGCGCTCAAGCCGGACTTCGCCTGCCTGGTGCCGGAGTCCCGCGAGGAAATCACCACCGAGGGCGGACTCGATGTGGCCGGCCGCTTCGCACCAACCCGCGACGCCGTGGCGCAACTCCAGGATGGCGGCATCCGGGTGAGCTTGTTCATCGATCCCGACCTGCCACAAGTCGAGGCCGCAGCCCGCAGCGGCGCACGCATGATCGAACTCCACACCGGTTGCTTCGCCAACGCCACCACCGATGCCGCCAGGGAAGCGGAAATCACCCGCCTCACCGCCGCCGCCCGCGCCGGCCATGCCGCCGGCTTGCAAGTCAATGCCGGCCATGGCATCAATTATACTAACATTTCCGGCCTGTGGGCCGTGCCCTATCTGATGGAGCTGAACATCGGCCACAGCATCGTCGCCCGGGCGCTGCGCGTCGGACTCACCCAGGCCGTGCGCGAGATGACCCAACTCATGGCCGGCTACCCCGCAGACACCGCGGCTGCCCGCCCCCACTCCTCATGACTATTCACGGCATCGGCATCGACGTGGTGGAGGTGGCGCGCATCGCCGCGGCCGTCGCGCGCCACGGCGAGGCCTTCTTGGGCCGCCTCTTCACCCCTGCCGAGCGCGCGTACTGTGACCCGAAAAAAAATCCGGCCCTCCACTATGCCGCGCGTTTCGCCGCCAAGGAGGCGGTTGCCAAAGCCCTCGGCACCGGCATCGGCCGGCATGCCAACTGGCTCGATCTGGAAATCGCCCACGATGCCGCCGGCGCCCCCACCCTCGTGCTCCACGGCCTGGCCGCTGGCTATGCCGCCACCCACGGCATCACCGCCATCCACATCAGCCTCACCCACACTCACGTCTACGCCGCCGCCAATGCGCTTGTCATCAAAACCTGAAGACTGATAACTAATAACTCCCCCCCTCCCCCCATGAACCGCCCCCGCCGTAACCGCCGCACCCTGGCCATTCGTTCGATGGTGCGTGAGACGTTGCTCACGCCCGCCGATTTCATTCTCCCGATGTTCGTGCACGAAGAGGCGCAGGACACCCCGATTGTCTCCATGCCCGGCGTCACCCGCTGGTCGTTGCCCGGCTTGCTGCGCGACGCCGGCGCCGCCCATGCCCTGGGCATCCCCGCCGTGGTCCTGTTTCCCAAGATCGAAGAACCCCTCAAATCGCCGCTGGCCGAAGAATGCCACAACGACGCCGGACTGGTGCCGCGCACCATCCGCGCCCTCAAGGCGGCCCATCCCACGCTTTGCGTCATCACCGATGTCGCGCTCGACCCCTACAATTCGGATGGCCACGACGGCGTGGTGCGCCGCGATGAACACGGCGGACTAACCATTCTCAATGATGAGACCGTGGCCATCCTCTGCCAACAGGCCCTCTGCCATGCCCGCGCCGGCGCCGATATCGTCGCCCCCTCCGACATGATGGACGGCCGCGTGGCGGCCATCCGCCACGCCCTCGATGGCCACGGGTTCCAGGATGTGGCCATCATGAGTTACACCGCCAAATACGCCTCCGCCTTCTACGGGCCGTTCCGCGGCGCGCTGGAGTCCGCCCCCAAGGAGGGCGACAAACAGACCTATCAGATGGACCCGGCCAATGCCCGCGAGGCCCTGCGGGAAACCCTGTTGGATGAGGCCGAGGGCGCCGACATGCTGATGGTCAAGCCCGCCGGCCCGTACCTGGACATCATCGCCAAGGTCCGCGGCACCACCACCCTGCCGGTCGCCGCCTATCAGGTCAGCGGCGAGTATCTCATGCTCAAGAGCGCCGCCGCCGGCGGCTGGCTCGACGAGCGCGCCATCGTCATGGAATCCCTCACCGCCATCAAACGCGCCGGCGCCGACATGATCCTAACTTATTTCGCCAAACAGGCCGCATCCTGGCTGCGCATGTAGTCCGCACCGCGCCTCCTGTGCGGTCTTCCAGCCGGGCTGGCCCAGGGCCTTCAACCCCCCCCCTCCCAGCAGCACTTGCACCAAAGATCCGCACAGGGGACTGTGCGGACCACCCTACAAGATCTCCTGCACAAACGGCTGCTTCTGGAAAATCGAGAAGGCGTTAGGTTCCTCGCCGGTGCCGAGAAAACGGGGCGGGATGCCGAGCTGATCGTAGATGGTCACGGCGATGCCGCCCTTGCCGGACCCATCCAGCTTGGTGACGATGAGCCCGTCGAGCGCACAGGCCTTGTGGAATTCCCTGGCTTGGTTGAGCGCGTTGGCACCGGTGGTGGCATCGACCACCAGCAGCGTGAGGTGCGGCGCAGTGGGGTCTTGTTTGGCGAGGGTGCGGCGGATTTTTCCTAACTCCTCCATCAGGTTGTGGCGGGTGTGGATGCGCCCGGCGGTGTCGCAGATGAGGTAGTCGTTGTGGGCGGCGATGGCCTTTTGGTGGGCGTGATAACACACCGAGGACGGATCGGCATTCGGGTTGCCGCTGACCACCGGCAAGTCCAGGCGCTCACCCCAGCGCTGGAGTTGCTCGACCGCGGCGGCACGAAACGTATCGGCCGCCGCCAACACAATCGAACCGCCGCGCTGCTTGAACCACAGCCCGAGCTTGGCCGAGGACGTCGTCTTGCCGGTGCCGTTGACGCCGACCACCAGGATCACGTAGGGCAGGCCATCGGCACGCGTCTCGGGCGGCAACGAATCATCCGGCAACCGGGCCAACAACTGCCGGCGGGTGGTGTCCACCACATCGGCGGCGGAAATCGTGCGGCCCATCCCGCGCAGTTCATCGAGAATGCGGGTGGTGAGCTGGATGCCCAGATCGGAGGCGATCAGATCCGCCTCGATATCATCCCAATGGATTTCCGCACGATTGGTGACTTTGTTAAACAGGGATTTGAAGAAGCCGGCCATGGGGGGATGATGGGGTGTCGGTTATGGGTGATAAGTTAGAGGAAAGAAGACAGAAGATCGCTTCGCTGCAAGACAGAAGACAGAAGAAAAGAATGGGCAGTCCCAGAGCCTCCAGTCTTCTGTCTTCTGTCTGCTAGTCTTCTGTCTTTGCAATGGCATGGGCGAGGCGCCGGATGGCGGCGGTGGAGTGCGCGGCCGACAGGCTGATGCGCAGGCGGGCGCTGCCGCGCGGGACGGTGGGAAACCGGATCGCCGGAACGAACATCCCCTGCCGTTCGAGAACCGCCGAGGCATTCAGGGCCGCTTCGTTGCTGCCCAGCACCAGCGGCATTATCGGCGTGGCGTGGGATGTTAGAATGCCGCTGGCTTGTTGGAAGCTGGCGATGTTGGCGCGCAGGGTGGCGCGGCGGTCGTGGCCGACGCGGGAACCGATGAGGTGAAGTGAGGTGAGCGCGGCATGGGCGAGGGCCGGCGGCGGCGCGGTGGAGAAAATGAACGAGCGGGCGCGGTTGATGAGCAGATCAATCCAGTCGCGCGAGGCGGCGAGGTAACCGCCGGCGAGACCCGCGGCTTTGCTGAGGGTGCCCATTTGAAAGGCGATGCGCTGCTGCAACCCAAGCGCCTCGGCCAGCCCCATGCCATGTTCGCCTAACACACCGATGGCATGCGCCTCATCCAACATGAGCAGGGCGTCCTGCGCCGCGGTGAGTTCGACAATTTCGCGCAGCGGGCACAGGTCGCCATCCATGCTGAAGACCGATTCGGTGACCACCAGGATGCGGGTGGTGGCGGACTTGGCTCGGATGGAGCTGAGCAGGCGGGAGAGCTTGTGCAGGTCGTTGTGCGGAAACACGCGGAGGGTCGCCCCGGAGAGGCGGGCGGCATCGACGAGGCAGGCGTGGCAGAGTTTGTCCAGCACGATGCAATCGGCTTTGCCGACAATGGCCGGAATGGCCCCCAATGCCGTGGCAAACCCGGACGAAAACGTCAGCGCGGCGGCCGCTTGCTTGGCGCCGGCAAGGGCGTCTTCCAACGCCTGATGCGGTGGCAAACTGCCGCACACCAAGCGCGACGCAGTGGCCCCGGCACCGTAGCGCTGGACGCCCTCGATGAAGGCGGCTTCGATATCGGGATGGCGGGCGAGGCCGAGGTAATCGTTAGAGGCGAAATTGACCAGCGGGCGGCCGTCGCGACTGATCTCGACACCGGCGCCCGAGTCGAGCGGGCGCAGGGCGCGCCGCAACCCGCTGGCAGCGAGTTGGCGCAGGACATCGGCGGGAGCGGTCAATGGGGCGGCGGAGCTGGGGTTATCCGAAACTCAGTTAACCACATTGCCGGACCGTTCAAGCGCCCACCGCAGCAGTTTTTCCGAATCCTTCCAGATGTTGGCAGTGTTGGATTTGAGCACCACGGTGATGGCCGAACGGCCATTGAGCGAACCGGAAGCAACCAAACAACGCCCGGCAACATTGGTGGTGCCGGTTTTCATGCCATCGCAATAGGGGACGGTTTTGAGCAGACGATTGGTGTTTTCAATCTCGCGGGTGCGCCCGTTGTTGAAACGAAAGGTAAACGCCCTGGTCGCGGCGTAGGACCTAAATAGCGGACTGCGGTAAGCGGCGCGCGCCGCAATGGCCATGTCCCGCGCACTCGAGAATTGGCCGGCCATCGGCAGGCCGTTAGGATTGATAAAGTTGGAATTGCGCATGCCCAGCGCGGCCGCCTTGCGGTTCATCAGGGCGGCAAAGCCCGCTTGACTGCCGCCGACGTCACGCGCCAGCGCGCGGGCCACATCGTTGGCACTCTTGACGACGAGCACCTTGAGCAATTCGCGGCGCGTGTATTGTTCGCCGGGCTGAAGATTGAGCTTGGTCGGCTCGCAGGCCGTATCGGAGGTCTCGATGGTGACGAGGGCATCGATATTGCCGGCATCCAGGATGCATAGGGCGGTGAGGATTTTCTGGGCGCTGGCCACCGCGCGGGGAATGTCGGCATTCTTCGCATACAGGACCCGCCCGCTTGCCGCATCAATCACGATCGCGCTTTCGCCCGCAACTGGCGGCGGCGACGTCAATGGAATGGCGGCAACGCTGACGGGTTGGCGGGTTGGCGGGTAGGGCGGCGAGACTGGCTCGCAGCGCGGAGGTGGGTTGCCGCCACACGACGTGACCAACGCCGCAGTTAAGCAAAGCGCGGCCAGGCGGACGCAAAGTGGACGTGACATGGGCGGGATGATCCCCATCCTGGCCCGGGCATCAAGCCAGGAATGAGAGAAATTCGTCACGGGGTTTTGGGCGGGAGCAGACTGCCGTCCATTTCGGCACCGGGTTCGGGCAAGTCGGGTTGGATGAAATTCACCGCCCCTCCAAAGGTCCACAAGCCGAATTTGCGTTGTTTTTCAAAGGCCACCGCGCGTTCGTGACCGAGGGGCAATTCCTTCAAATCCTTTTCCCTCGCCTTGACGATTTTGACCCGCGCCGGAAACAAATTGGAAACCCCAAACCCCGCAGCTTTCCGGGCAACCGCCGCCGTGGATTGTCGCGCAAACCCGCCGCTGCCACAGGCACCGAGCCCAAGCGGAAGGGTGATAACGAGGGAGACGAGCAGTGCCCTGAACATGACGTTGCAACCAGATGCGCCCTAGATCCTATCATGCCCGCGCCGGTTGTCCACCTGGCATTTGGGCGATTTTCAAACTTCAGCGGGCAACGAGGATGAGGAAATTCCGGACCGGGCGGTTCCATGGTGCCCGGCGGGTGCGCGGGCCGCCGGACACTGCCGCGGTGATGGCGAGCTCGGCCGAGCGCCCGCCGTCGAGATTGAGCGCGTGGCACACCGGCCAGCCGGAGGGCGCACCAGAGGCCAAGGCCACACCCAGCGCGGCCAAGGTGCAGGACGACGCCTGACCGATCCACCAACGGGTGCCACCGTCCCAAAGCACGACCGAGCGGACGCTGGACTTACTGGCTTCGAGGCCGCTGACGCACTGGTGGTTCTCGACGAGCATGGGACCGGCTTGGAGCAGCTCACGGGCCGCGACGGTGGTGGGCACGGCCTCACGGCGCCGGAGCATGAGCGTGCCGTTGGCAGCTTCGAGCCACACGCCGCTGCCGAGTGCAGACGCGCGGTTCCATGACCCGGCCGGGGTGCCTGCGGCCACGACTTTGCCAAGCGGCTGGCCTTGCGGGGTGAAAAACCCGCCATTGACCGCCGCCAGACCGTGGTACGCGGCGACCGCAGCGACCGCGTCCGGCCAACGACTGCCTGGACCCGCCGGTTGATCGGCGACGATGAGCCGATGGCTGCGGCAATCAAATCCCACCCCTTCAAATAAAATCCCGGCGACCTCGCGGGAGCTGACTTGTGGCACCACGCCGGGCACCGCCGGTGCTTGTGCCGCAGCCCATGGCCCCAACGGCACCAGCGCTGGCGCTGGCGGCGGGGGGGCGGCAACTGCGGGTGGAGCGGCGCGCGCGGCAACCGCAGCTGCGGGCGTCGGCGAGCCAACCGGCTGACAACCGATCAAGCCGAGACAACAAATCATGCAGAACACACCGCGCACGCCGCTGGATGGCAGGGCGTTGGCGCTTTGGCAATCCGGAAGCATCGGCAAACATCCGGGCGGGTGGGATCTGCCGCAGTCATGGTGCCGGGTTGGGTGCCGAAAATGCAGGATTGCCAGCAGGGGCATCACCGTAGCACAACACTGGCCACACAGACCATTCCCATGTCACTCGCCACACTCATCTTCAACACCCTGCTCGGCTGCGGCGGGCTTACGCTGATTTTCATCATTTGGAATTATGCACGGGGGCTGCGTGGTTCGCCGCGCGAACTGTGGCTCCTCTTTGGGTACAAGTTCATCGAGTATTCCGCTTACGGCGCGATGAATCTGGTCGTCATCCTGTGGCTGTCCGAAGACTGCCGGCTAACCGATATCCAGGCTGGCTCATTCATCACCGGTTGGTCGCTGGCCCTCACCCTCATCGCCATGGTGGTCGGCGCGCTGGTGGATACGGTCGGAATCCGGCGGATTTGCTTGCTCTCGGTGGCAATGTTGTTGTGCGCCAGGTTTTTCATGGCATGGCTGACCGACCCCGCCACGGTGTTTTTGTTAGGATTCATGCCGCTGGCGCTGGGGTTTGCCATTGTGGCGCCCTTGGTTTCGGTCGGCATCAAGCGGTACACCACCAACGAGGGTGCCGCCCTTGGTTTCGGCCTTTTCTATGTCATCATGAATCTCGGCTTTGCCGTGGGCGGATCTTGCTTCGACTTGATCCGGAACACCTTCGCCCGCAGGGATGCCAGCGGCGCCATCGCCGATGCCAACGCCGGCGTGGTTTGGCTGGGCCTGCATTTTTCCACCAACCAATTGTTTTTCGTGTTCGGCACGGCTGCCACATTGCTCAGCCTGGTGATCCTGCTACCCCTCCGCGATGGCGTCGAGCGCACCGAAGAGGGCATCGTCATCACCCCGCCCACGCCGTCCGGTTCTATCACCGCAACCCTCGTCCACACCACCCGCGACACGGCGCGACTGCTGAAAAATGTCTTCATGGAAAAGTATTTCTGGATTTTCATGGGCCTGATCGCACTGACGGTGTTTGTCCGCTTCGTGTTTTTCCATTTCCATTACACCTTCCCGAAATATGGCCTGCGCGTCCTCGGTGAGGATGCCAAAATCGGCAATATCTATGGGGTGCTCAATCCGGTGCTGATCATCTTCCTGGTGCCGTTGGTTTCCATCTTCACAAAAAAGGTGGGCTCCTTCCGCATGCTCCTCATCGGTGCCTCGATTTCCGCCTTGTCGTGTTTTCTAGCGGTGCTACCGGCCACCTGGTTTGCCTCGCTGACCCACTCCTTGGTGGGCGAACTGATCTTCATCAACTGGCTGGGCATGGCCCCGGACATGCCCAGCCTGATGGCATCCCCTCCCACTGCTGCCTATTGGCCGATGATTCTCTTCATCGTCTGCTTCACCATCGGCGAATCCATCTGGTCGCCACGCTTGATGCAGTTTTCCACTGAGATCGCCCCCAAGGGGCGGGAATCGACCTATCTCTCCCTATCGTTCCTGCCAACCTTTGCCGCCAAACTGGTGGTCGGCCCGCTGTCAGGGATTCTGCTGGAGATCTACACTCCCGTCGACAAAGTGAGCAAAGCGGTGCTGCCCCATCCGCAGCATGCCATGATCTGGTTCTGGATCGGCCTCATGGCGCTGATCACTCCAGTCGGATTCCTCCTCTGTCGGCGCTGGATTGCCCGCCACACCCACCGCAACGACCCCGCGTAAGCCCCCACGCCCGCGCCCGCCCGCCCCACCCCGCCCGCCCGCCGGGCGTCAACAACATAATGGCTGGCATTATGTTTGCTCGGTCGGCGCTGGATTGCGCGCCACCGCCACCGCCACCGCCCCCCGCGCCCGCGCCGCCCCACCCGGTGTCAACAACATAATGGCTGGCATTATATTCTAGCGTGCTCACAAAAAGAGCCGCCGGAGTGCACTCCGGCGGCTCTTGTAAAACAGTTCAGTCGACGAGAATCAGGCTAGGGTGCCTTCTTCCTTCTCCTTGTCGCACTTGCCCTTGCCGCACTTGCCTTTGCCACAGCCGCCTTCGGCGAGGAGGGTGCCTTCTTCCTTCTCCTTGTCGCACTTGCCCTTGCCGCACTTGCCTTTGCCACAGCCGCCTTCAGCGAGGAGAGCGCCATCTTGCTTCTTATCCTTATCCTTGTCCTTGTCACCCTTGCATTTACCGCAATCAGCTAGGGTGGCCTCGTCTTTCTTTACCTTGTCGCAGTCCTTTTTCTTGTCACAGGGACTAGCGAAGGCAAGCGGGGCGATGATGAATGCGGCCAGAAGCACGCTGAGTTTTGATTTCATGGTGGTGGTGTTTCGTTGTGGAATGTTGGTTGTTTCAGACATGGAGCATTGCTCATCGTTGCGAGCAATACCGCGGGGATTTATTCACAGATTTTTCAGAATGCAAAAAATTCCCACGCAGGTGAAAACTCCGGAACCTCCCGGAAGTTGCCTGAAATCTTGCATTCTTCAGGATTAAGCGCGGTGACAGGCCGATTCGGCTTGGCCTGCGGCGTGTCTGCGGCTATCTGAGGGCGCCTTCCCGTGTCGTTCACTATCCTTGCCACCGATCCCAGCAGTTCCGCCCGTCGCGGGGAATTGGTGTTGCCGCATGGCACGGTGGCGACGCCAATGTTCATGCCGGTGGGCACCCAAGGGTCGGTCAAGACCCTGCATCCCGCCGAACTCGAGGAGCTGGGTGCCCAAATCATCCTTGGCAACACCTATCACCTGTGGCTGCGGCCGGGCCATGAGCTGATCCGGGCCATGGGTGGCCTGCACGGGTTCACCACTTGGCAACACCCGCTGCTGACCGATTCGGGCGGCTTCCAAGTCTGGTCGCTGGCCAAGCTGCGCAAAATCACCGACGAGGGGGTCCATTTCCAAAACCATCTCGACGGCTCGAAAATGCTGCTCACCCCGGAACTGAGCATGGACATCCAAGGTGCCCTGGGTGCGGACATCGCCATGCTCTTTGATGAATGCCCGCCCTATCCGTGCGATGAGGCCTATGCCGCCAAGTCGCTGGCGCTCACCAGCCGCTGGGCGCGGCGCTGCAAGGATTGGATTGAGACCCACCAGCCTCGCTCCGGCAGCGGCCGCCAACAACATTTCGGCATCGTCCAAGGGTCGGTGTTCGCCGCCTTGCGCGAGCAATCGGCGCGCGAGCTCGTCGCGCTGGATTTCGATGGTTACGCCATCGGCGGGGTTTCCGTGGGCGAACCAGAGCATGAAATGTTCCGCGCCATCGACAACGCAGTGCCATTCTTGCCCCGCGACAAGCCGCGCTACGCCATGGGATTGGGCAATCCGCCGCAAATCCTCGAAATGATCGCCCGCGGGGTGGACCTCTTCGATTGCGTGATGCCCACCCGGGTGGCACGGCATGGCATTGCCTTCACCCGCGACGGACCGCTGCACATCAAGAACCTGATCCACGCCAGCGATCCCCGTCCGCTGTGCGAAAGCGCCCACCCCCACGTCGCCCGATTTTCCCGCTCCTACCTCCGCCACTTGTTCCGTGCTGGTGAAATTCTCGCTTTGCGGTTGCTTTCCTTCCATAATTTGCATTTCTTCCTCCGGCTCGTTGCCGATGCGCGGGCGGCGATCACCGCCGGAACCTTCCCCGCCTTCAAAGACTCCTTCATTCAACGCTATACCCACCCCCCAGTCCCATGACCTCCTTGTCCACCTTTTCCGTGACCCTCGCCGCCGCCGACATCCAAGCCCCGGGGGGTATCGGCGGCTTGTTGGGCAATCCGCTCGTCATGATGGGCCTGATGTTCGTGATGTTCTATTTCCTGCTCATCCGCCCGCAACAACGCCAACGCAAGGAAATGGCGGCCCGCATCGCCGGCCTGCAGACTGGCGACAAGGTGGTTACCTCCTCCGGCATCCACGGCATTGTGCACAACGTCAAGGAGCACACCGTGGTCGTCAAGGTGGCCGAGGGCACCATGCTTGAGTTCGACAAGCCCGCCATCGCAGCGGTCCACAAACGAGAGTCAAAGTAAGTCCACGCTCTAACCAACCAGCACTCCCCTGCCATGTTCCTCGCCGCCGCCGCCACCTCTTTTTACGAAGATTCGCTGACCCTGTTTGTGGTCGGCCTGATCTTGATGATGCTGTTTTTCTGGTATTTCGCCACCGAGGTTGAGCGCCGCAAACGCAACATCGGCACCGTCCTGACCATTGGCATCTGCGCGCTATGTTGCCTCGCGGTGTATCCGCCTAAAGAACGCCTCAAGGGCGGGATTGACATCCTCGGCGGCTCGTCGTTCACGCTGCACATCCAACCGCGGGCCGACGAAACGGGCGCGGACATGCCCATCACCCCGTCCCAAGTCGAGCAGGCGATCATGGTCATCGAGAAGCGGCTCAATGGCATGGGCCAGGCCGAGCCGCTCATCGCCCGCCAAGGCACCAGCGGCATCCTGTTGCAAATGCCCGGCGTGGAGCCGGAAGAAAGCGCCCGCATCCGCACCCAACTCGAAAAGGTGGCCAAACTCGAGTTGCGCGAGGTCAACTCGCGCAACGACGAAGCCGGGCCGGATGGCAAACAGCTCGCCGCGCGCGTCGAGGCCGGTGCGGAAATCGTCCCCGGCTACAAAGCCTTCACCTACAAGCACAAGGATGCGGACGGCAACGAAATGAGCACGCCGATCTTGCTCAACCGCCGCGTTGCCCTAGGCGGCAAGGACATCGCGCTGGCCACCCCGTCGCCGCAACAGGCCGACGCAGTGTCCATCACGCTCAACAACGAGGGCACCGACCGGATGATCGCACTAACCGAAAAGATGACCGCAAAACGGGATCGGATTGCCATTGTCCTCGACGGCGTGGTCATCAGCGCGCCGGTGGTCAATCAGGTGCCCCTGGGCAAGAACTTTATCGTGGAAGGGCTGCGCGAACCCGGCGAGGTGCAAAGCCTCGCCAACGCGCTGATGAACCCGCTGGAAAACGCGTTGGTGGTCGATGAAATGCGCAATGTTTCCCCCACCCTTGGCTCCGCGGTGGTCAAACAGGGACTGGTTGCGGGTTTGCTCGCCCTCCTCATCACCTTCGTGCTGGTACTGATTTACTACCGGGTCTCGGGGTTCATTGCGATTATCGGTCTGATCGTCAACACGGTGATTTTGTTTGGTGTGATGGCCATGTTCGGCTTCACCTTCACCCTGCCCGGCATTGCCGGCATGGTGTTGACCATCGGCATGGCGGTGGACGCCAACGTGCTGATCTACGAACGCCTGCGCGAGGAAATCGCTGGCGGCAAGTCGCTCAAAAACGCCCTCGAAGCGGCTTACGACCGCGCCTTCAGCGCCATTTTCGACTCCCACGTCACCTCGCTCATCACTGCGGTGATTTTGTTCTGGTTAGGCAGCGGCTCCATCAAAGGCTTCGCTGTGACCCTCACCATCGGGGTCACCGCCTCGTTGTTCTCGGCGATCCTGGTCACCCGCGTCATCTTTCGCTGGGGAATCGATTTCAACATTTTCAAGCGCCTCACCTTCCTCAATCTGATCCGATCCGCCCACTATGATTTCCTGGGCAAACGCCGGATCGCCATCGGCGCGGCCCTTGCCACCATCGTGCTGTCCATCGGTGCCTTTGCCTATCGCGGCGAACGGGCGCTGGGGATTGATTTCACCGGCGGTACCCGCATCATGTTCCAACTCGGCAAGGACACCACCATTGCGCAGGCCGAGGTGGAAAAGGTCTTGACGGCACTCCAACCCCAACTGTCCAAGGAGGCCTATCCACAACAGGAGAGCAACCCGACCACCGGCACCCTGCTGACGGTGCGCTGTGCCGCCAAAGACGCGGCGCTCATCAGCAAGCAACTGCGCGAGTCCATCCCCGCGCTCGGTGCCAAGGGCGAGAACACCAGCATCACCTTCCCGCTAGGCAAAGACGCCAAAGCACCTCTCGAGCAAGTTCAAAAGATCTTGGATGAAAACAAACCCGGCCTTGCCAAAGCCGCCACCGCCAAAGAGGAAAGCGGCCCTGCCAGCGGCGTGTTGCTAACCGTGCACTGCGCCGCCAAAGATGCCTCATCCCTGACGGCGAAACTGCTCGAAGCCATCCCGGCACTCGGCACCAAGGTGACCACGGTGCCGGACTATGCCATTGACGCCAGCCAGGAAGAAGTCTCGGCACTCATCGGCGGCTCGTTCCTCATGCAATCGCTCATCGCCATCGCCTTGGGCTTCGTCGGCATCATCATCTACATGACCGCCCGCTTCGAGTTCTCGTTCGCCTTGGGCGGCTTTGTCGCCATTTTCCATGACGTCATCATCTGCGTCGGCATGGTGGTGCTGATGGGTGGGGAACTGTCCCTCATCCACGTCGGCGCCGTGCTAACCATCGCCGGCTACTCCATCAGTGACACCATCGTCGTCTTCGACCGAGTGCGGGAAATGCTGCTGGTGCGCACCGAATCGGTGGAGAAAATCATGAACGAGGCGATCAACGCCACGCTCTCACGGACCTTGCTCACCTCCAGCGCCACGCTGGTGAGCGTGGCCATCCTCGGCTTCCTCGGCGGCTCCGCCTTGCGCGACTTCGGCATCATCATCTTCATCGGCATCGTGGTGGGCACCTTCTCCTCAGTCTTCATCGCCTCGCCGGTGGTGCTGTGGTGGAGCAAGCGCCGCGGCGTGAGCATCCGCGAGGACGTGCTCGCCTCCGTCGCCAAGGCCGAGTCGATGTCGGCGGCGCCTTGAGTAGCTAGGAAACAGTGGATGGAGGGGGGACGCTCATGTCCCCCTGCCCCGCGGTGTGCCAAGCGCCGCCAAGCCGCCGCCAAGCCGCCGCCCCGTTGATCACCCAAGGGCTGCTCCGGAAATGCTAACTACGCTCGGCCTGCGCCGCTCGCCAACAGCAAACCGCACACAGGGCCGTGCGGACTACCCCCGCCTCACGGGCTGGGCAGTTTCTTGTGGGTTCCATCGCACAGCGGTGGGCCACCGGTCTGTTTGCAGAGGCACCACCACACGGTGGTTTTTTCGGCGGTCTGGAATTTCACCGGTTGCAGGCCGGTGCCCTTGTGGGAACCATCGCAAAACGGTTGCTGCGCCGCCCGGCCGCAGGCGCACCACCAATAAGTGCCAGCTTCCACTTCCAGGGCCAGCGGTTTGGTATCACAGACAATAGGTTCTTCAGCCATGCGGGAAAGCTACGCGCGCCCGGCCAAAGGGCAATCCGCAAAATCGGAAAAGTTTGCCGCCGCCTCCGGCCTCAGGGCGTCCGCATGGCGGCAAGTGTGGCGGTATCCGCGCCGCGCCCGCCGCGTGGCATCCCCACGGCCCCGACCGGTGCCTCGGCGGCCTTGAGAGGTGCCCGGCTGGCGGAATGTGCTGGCGTGCCCCGGCGTTGCTGCGGGTATTGCTGTGGCGACACGTCGTGAAAAAACGTCATCATCAGCCATCCGGCGATTAGAACGGAGGAACCACTGACAAAATGATGCAATTTCATCGATCGGTGAACTGGGGTGGTGAACGCGACTAGGATTACCAGAGAGCTACGGAAAAGCAAAACAATTTTTCGGGGGTGGCTATCGCTTGGGCAGGTGTAAATGAGGGTTGTCCTGCTGCGGAACACCCACTAAGTTGGCGCCAACGGCAGCGCAAGCGCCCGGCCCTCTTCCACCCCTCAACCAAGTTCCAACACCAACCGCTTTTCACGCTCATGGGAATTTTCAGCAAACCGCTACTGCAACGCCACGATCGCCGCGAGGACATGCCGGAAGGCCTCTGGATCAAGTGTTCGGATTGCGGCGCGATGATTCACGTGCTGGAACTCAAGCAGAACCTGTATGTGTGCCAGACCTGCCAATACCACTTCCTGATGGAGGCCCGCGAGCGCATTGCCATCCTCGCCGACCCCGCCAGTTTCGAAGAAACCGAGGTGGGCCTCATCAGTGCCAATCCCCTCGGCTTTCTGGGGTATGCGGAAAAAACCGCCGACCTGTGCCAGAAAACCGGCCTGGATGACGCCGTGGTGACCGGCCGCCTCAGCATCGGTGGCCAACCCGCGATGCTTGCGGTGATGGATTTCAAATTCTTCGCCGGCTCGATGGGTTCAGTGGTGGGGGAGAAGATCACCCGTGCCGTTGAGATGGCCATTGCCGAGCGCCGCGGCGTGATCATTGTGTCAGCCTCGTCCGGGGCACGCATGCAGGAAGGCATGCTGTCGTTGATGCAGATGGCCAAAACCTGCGGCGCACTGGCCCGCCTCGCCGCCGCCAAGCTGCCTTTCATTTCCGTGCTCACCCATCCGACCACCGGCGGCGTCACCGCCTCATTTGCCACCATCGGCGATGTCAACCTCGCCGAGCCCAAGTGCATGATCGGCTTCGCCGGCCCCCGCGTGGTCAAGGAAACCACCCACCAAAACTTGCCGCCCGGCTTCCAGACCGCGGAGTTCATGTTAGAGCACGGTCTCATCGACGCCATCGTGCCGCGCCATGAATTGCGCGACAAGCTCGCCAAGTTGCTCGCCTTCATGCTGCCGGGGGCCGCTTGAGCGATTTGAGCGGTGGTTGCCATGCAGCGCGGCGAATCGCCCGCGCCCCAGCCCGGAGGATGGGCATCCTGCCCAATACTGTTTACTTAGCACCCTTGGTGGTTTGAGTCGAGGCTCCGGGCAAGATGCCCGGGCCACCTGTGGCGCGGGCATCCTGCCCGCCGCCTCTTCCTGTCTCGTCCCCGTCTCGTCTTAAGTAAACCGTATTGGGCATCCTGCCCGTCATGGAAGACGGGCTTCCAGCCTGTCGGCAAGCCTCTTCTCTTCAAACCCGGCAGTGGCTCGGAGACCGCACAGCGGACTGTGCGGTCTACCTCAGCCGCGGTTGCTGCGGTCTTCGGCGGCCTGGCTGCTGCCCTTGGCGGCGCGCTTGCGGGCGTTGGCGTCGAGGATGCGTTTGCGCAGCCGGATGTTCTTGGGGGTGGCTTCCACCAATTCGTCCACGTCGATGTATTCGATGGCGCGTTCCAGCGAGAAGCGGATCGGCGGGGTGAGCTTGGAGGTCTTGTCCTTGCCCGACGAGCGCATGTTGTCGAGGTGCTTTTCCTTGACCGGGTTGACCGGCAAATCGCCGACGCGCGGGTTTTCGCCGACGAGCATGCCGGCATAGACGGCATCGCCCGGGGCCACAAACAACGCGCCGCGATCTTCCAAGGTTTGCAGCGAGTACGGGGTGGCGGTGCCCGAATCCATCGACACCAGGGTGCCGGTGGTGCGGTTGGTGATTTCCCCGGCGAATTCCGCGTAATGCTTGAACAGGTGGCTCATGATGCCGTGACCGGAAGTGAGATTGACCAACTCGGTTTCAAAGCCGATCAAACCACGCGTCGGAATCACCGCCCGAACGAAGGTGCGCCCGCTCGGCTCGGTATCCATGTGCTCCATCTGGCCCTTGCGATTGGCCAGAATCTTGAGAATACCCTGGGTGAAATCCCCGGGTGCTTCGATGTAGAGGGTCTCGAACGGCTCTAGCAACTTGCCCGCGTCGTCGCGGCGGAAAATGACCATCGGCCGCGACACGCAGACCTCGAAGCCTTCGCGGCGCATTTGTTCAACCAGGACGGCGATCTGCATCGCGCCGCGCGCCGACACATTGAAAATGCCGGACTGGTCGGTATCCTCCACCTGGATGGAAATGTTGGTTTTCAACTCGCGCATCAGGCGGTCGCGGATGGCCCGGGAGGTCACGTGCTTGCCTTCGCGCCCGGCCAACGGGCCGTCGTTGATAGAGAACTGCATCTGCACGGTGGGCGGATCAATCGCGACGAAGGGCAGCGGTTCCATGTCCGGCGATGCTGTTAGAGTTTCGCCGATGTCGATGCTTTCGATGCCGGCGGCGATGCCGACGATGCCGCCGGCACCGCAGCCTTCGGAGTCGGTGGTGGCCAGGCCGGAGTAGGTGAAGGTTTTCATCACCTTGGATTGCTGCCTGGTGCCATCCTTGCGCAACAACCAGATGGTGTCGCCTTTCTTGACGTCGCCGCCGAGGACTTTGCCGATAGCCACCCGTCCGACGTAATCGTCCCACTCGATGTTAGAGACGAGCATGGAAAAGGGCGAGGCGGGATCCGCCTTGGGCTCGGGGATGAATTCGATGATTTTCTTCAGCAGCGGGATGCAGTCGGTGCGTTCGTCGTCCGGGTGGTCCATGAAATAACCGTCGCGGGCCGAGCCATACACAAAGGGCGCATTGAATTGTTCCTCGTTGGCATCCAAGTCCAGGAACAATTCGAGCACTTGGTCGTGAACCTTGAGCGGCTCCGACAGCGGGCGGTCGATCTTGTTGATGACCACGATGGGTTTGAGCCCTTCTTCCATGGCTTTGCGCAGCACGAAGCGGGTTTGTGCCTGCGGGCCGCCGGAGGCATCCACCACCAGCAGCACCCCATCGACCATTTTCATGACGCGTTCGACTTCGGCGCCGAAATCGGCGTGGCCCGGGGTATCGACGATGTTAATGGTATAGCCCTCCCAATGGACGGAGGTGTTTTTGGCTTTGATGGTGATGCCCTTTTCGCGCTCCAAATCCATCGAGTCCATGGCGCGCTCGGTCACCGCCTGGTTCTCCCGATAGGTGCCGCCAGCTTGCAGGAGTTGGTCCACGAGAGTGGTTTTCCCATGGTCAACATGGGCGATGATGGCGAGATTTCGGATTTTCAGGGACATGCGGCAATAGGGGGATGGAACCGGCGGTACGTGCGGGGGGGCGGGTCTATGCACGGGTTTGCTTCAGCTTGCAAGCCAGAATTTGGCAATAAGTGAGAAATTTCGAGCCGAAATTTGCCAAACCGGCCGATTCCCTGCGGTTTGGCGTTCCAAGCGTTACGCGATTTCGCCGCCGCTGGTTGCCCATGCCGTGGCTGCGGGTCACTGGGTTGACCATCCTGGCAACGGCTTGGTGGCAGCTTCACGCCCATTGCCGACCCGCAGGATTCGGCTGGACCAAGGCGACGGCAACCCCAACCCACGCCGCGGCCCGCAGCTGCAAATTATCCGCTGTCGGGGCCTGAGCAAAACCGGACAGTGCCTGAACAAAACCGGACACCGCCTGAGCAAAACCGGATTTTGAAGGCGGGCGGCGGCAAATGACTGGCAATCAGACTATTGGAGGCGATGCTGCGGTGACGTTTGCAGGA
>CAIZNN010000125.1 GCA_903934285.1 Akkermansiaceae bacterium
CCAACGCCTCGGCATCGATTGGAAGCAGGCCTGCCCCGCCAGAAAATTCATCATGAAATGAAACCGACTTTGTAGTGCCTTTCGAAGCGAATCCCTGCAAAATCAAGGCCTACAGCCTCATGATAAGAAACTTGGGCTAACCGGGACCGGGGTGGCCACCCCGGAAATCGCGGTGGAGCAACCCAGCGGAACCAACCACACCGACGGCAGCGCGACCATCCCCTACGCCAGTGTCACCCTCGGCGCCAGCACCGTGAAAACCTTCACCGTCAGGAACCCCGGCACAGCCAATCTAACCGGCCTGGCGGTAACCAAAAACGGCACGCACGCCGCCGACTTCAGCGTGAGCACCCTGGGTGCCACCACCCTAACGCCAAGTGCCAGCACCTACTTCACGGTCACCTTCGCGCCCGGTGCCGCCGGGCCACGCACGGCGGCGATCCACATCGCCAGCAACGATGCCGACGAGAACCCGTTCGACATCAACCTAACCGGGACCGGGGTGGCCACCGCAGTGCAGGCATGGCGCCAGACCTACTTCGGCAACTTCAGTAACGGCGGTGACGGCGAAGACCTCAAGGACTTCGACAAAGACGGCATTGCCAACCTCCTTGAATTCGCCTTCGGTCTGCACCCCAAACAGAACAGCGCCGGATGGTTACCAAAGGCGCAGAAGGTCGGCAGCAACATGGTCATCAGCTTCACCCAACCCGCCGGAGTAAGCGGCATCACCTACGGCGCGCAGTGGAGCCCGACTCTTCTATCAGGCAGTTGGACTGCGGTTGCCGACACCGGTACCGCCCCTCAACGCACCTTCAGCGTGCCAATCGGCAGCCACCCCAACGTCTACATGCGGCTGAAGGTGACCGATCCGTAACGGCCCGCAGCACCCGGCTTGCTTTCGCCTCCAAATATCCGGCCACAGACAGATCGCAATATCCGGCCACAGACAAATCGCAGAAAAAGCTGTCGCGTGACAGGCAAGGCCACGGGCGTTGATGTGAAGGCCCACCCTCTGATCGTGTTTTCGGGGCGGCTTTGGCCGAGTTGTGACTGCATTACTCCTGCCCGCAACATGGCGCTGAATCGGCCGGGAATGTTCCACGGCCCGGATTTTGCTATTGAGACCGGCGCCGAACCCGGAAGGTTGGGCGCCGCAAGTCCACCAAGGCGCCGGCCGCCACGAGCGAAGCCGCAACGGTAAATCACCGGCTTCTCTGTCGAGTCCTTCCACGGCGCAATGAAGCGAACCCGCCTCCCGCCAAACCGCCATCGAAAGCCACCATGTCAAGTACTTTTCCTACAAGAGGAGACTTCACTTGCATTGCGGAGGCACAGTCTGCGGCGAACCGGGTGGTGCAAGGGTCATTCATTCGGCACCGGATGGCGCAGGCGGTGCGGCGGCGGTGCCTGTCGAATAGGGGTACTGGTTATATTTCCGGAGCGGAATCAAGCGCCACGGTCCCCTCTGCCAATGTTCAGGTGCTCCCCACATTCAGATGTTAGCCAACAGCGTTCATTATCACTTGCATTAAATCATCATAACGCTGTCCATCAGCGTAACGCACCCTTGCGGTACTTGCTGAAAGGGTGGCATCGGCCACGGCGTACCCATGGCCCTGCGTAAGTGAAACCGTTGAGCATGACTTGGTAAGACGAGCCATTACCGGAGGACCCGCCGTCGCGCCAATGATACCAATACCACGAACACCATGAAAATGCTCCCCGTCATTCTCAGCAGTGCTTTGGCCGCCACCGCCCTGGCGGGCACTGAAATCAGCTGCCCGGCCGATGCTCCCGCCAAGGTGAAACTTGCCGCCAAGGAAGTCCGCCGGTATGTCTATCTGCGCACAGGGGAGTTGCTGTCGATCAAGTCTGACAAGTCGGACACCTGTATCTCCCTTGCGCTTGACCCTGCGCTTGGCGCGCAGGAATACCGGCTGAAAACCTCCGGAAACAATCTAACAATATCCGGCGGCACGGACGTTGCGGTGTTGTACGGCTCCTATGCCTTTGCGGAAAAACTCGGGGTGCGGTTCTATCTGCACGGCGACGTGATACCTGACGGTACGATTCCATGTGTCCTGCCGAAGCTCGATGAAACGCACAAGCCATTGTTCGAGTTGCGCGGCATCCAGCCATTCCATGATTTCCCTGAAGGTCCGGACTGGTGGACCACCGACGACTACCGGGCCTACATTTCACAGTTGGCGAAGATGAGGATGAACTTCATTGGTCTGCATAACTATCCGGGAGAATTGTTACTATGGCACGGGGTGGCGGAAGATGTGAATCCAGACGGCACGGTCAAAACCTCCTATCCATCGAAATGGTTCAGCAACAGCTGCAGCGGATGGGGGTATGCCGTACTCAAAACCAGTGACTTCACTGCCGGCGCGGCGGAATTGTTTGCCACGGATCAGATGGTTTCAGAGGTCGCCGGCAATGATAACCATCACTTCGACCGTGCCGGAAAAATGCTCGGCACCATTGTCAAGGACGCCCATGCCGGTGGCATCATGGTGGCCGTCGGTACCGAAACCCCGCTCCACATCCCAGGCCCGGTCCAGGCCCGCCTGAAGGAATTGAAAAAGGCCGACGCGGTCCGCGAAATCTATAAAGGCACCTTCACCTGGTTGATGAAAAACGCGCCCGTCGATTATTGCTGGGCATGGACACCCGAAGGCTGGATTTGGAGCGGCAATTCCATCGCCCAATACCAAGCGGTGGAAACCGACCTGAAAGCAGCGCAATCCGCGCTCACCGAATTGGGCAATCCATTCCCGCTGGGCACCTGTGGCTGGGTGCTCGGTCCCCAACAGAACCGCGCCGCCTGGGATGAATTGCTGCCGAAAAACGCCGCCATCGCCAATATCAATCCGTTAGCCGGCCACGCGCCGATTGATCCGGGGTTTTCCCTGATCAGGAACCGCCCGAAGTGGGCGATCCCGTGGTTTGAGAACGACCCCGACATGATTGCATGGCAGCCATGGGTCAAGCGGATGCGTTACGATGCGGTGGATGCCCTGCGCCGCGGGTGCACCGGACTGATGGGCATCCACTGGCGGACGAAAATCCTCGCCCCTAACATCTCCGCGCTGGCACGGGCCGGATGGGACCAATCATGGGCGCGCCCGGATTTGTTGCTCAAGGGCGAGCGGCGCAACCCCGGCACCGCCGCAACATTCACCGTCCCCGTGGCCGGCACCGAACAGGCTCCTGTCTATCAAACATTGCGTTACGGCTTGGATGGATACCCCGTCGAAGTTCCTAACGGAACCTATACCGTCACCCTCAAGTTCAACGAACCTCACTACGATCAGCCCGGCAAGCGCGTTTTCGGCGTGAAAGTGCAGGGCCGCAACGTGGCTGAACACCTCGATGTCTTCAAGCGCGTCAGCAAGAACCATGCGTTTGATATCACGGTGCCTGATGTTAGGGCTGAGGATGGGGTGGTGGATATCACCTTCACGCCCGAAGTCGAATACCCGTTCCTCTCAGGGGTTGAGATCGCAGGCACCACCGTGGCAGTGGACCAAATCCCGCCACAGCCGTTTGCCCGCCGCATCAATGTCGGGGGACCCATCTGGCAAAACTTTGAGGCCGATGCGCTTAATGCCACGGATACCACCGACGGCGGCTTGGACCGCTTCATGCCTGCTGACGATTTCTACCAGGATTTTGCCCGCGCCGAATTCGGCGAAAATGTTGCCGCGGCCGCCGGGAAGGTTCTAACGGATGCCGATGGGTTCACCACTGTTTTCAATCCCAAGTATCCCGGCTTCTCCGCCACCACCGAATGGCAGGGCGGGCCCGGCGCGCTGCGGGTGATCCGCGAACCATGGGAATCGTTGCACACCGCGCACTATCAGTTTGTGGAGAAATTCGCCGCGTTGCGTCCGCAGGTGAAGGGGGGCGGCAACTGCGAGCGCTTCGACTACTGGCTCAACACGTTGCGCGCATCCGGGATGATGGCCCGGCTCGCCTGCCAGCGCGGTGCCTTGGATGTCGCCATGGAGCAGTTGATCGCCTGCAAGGATCCGGCGAACAAACCCCGCCTGGCGCAAGTTACGCTCAACCTGCGCCGGCAACTCGTGCGCGGTTGGGAGGATCTCATCCGGCTTGAAATCCGCTTGGTTTCCACCCCCGGCGAACTTGGCACAATCGCTAACCTCGAACAACACAGCCGGGTCAACAATCAATGGCTCACCCTTCATGATAAGGCGCTTGCAGAAATGTTAGGGGAGCCGTTGCCCGCCGATTGTGCTCCGGCGAAATGCTACAGCGATTCCGCCCGCCTCATCGTCCCCACTGTGCGGAGCGTGGTGAACCGCGGTGAGACCCTCGCGCTCAAGATCCTCGCCATCGACTCGCAACCGGTGAAATCCGTGACGGTCCATGTCCGCCCGTTAGGACATGGTGAGTGGCAATTGGTGGCGGCGAAGCATGTCGCCCGCGCTGTATTCCAAGCAACGCTGCCACCCGCCAATGAGGATTTCGAGTATTATATCTCCTGCGTGACCGGTGGTGCCGATCTCCCATCCAAAATCCACATGGTCTGGCCGGTCACTGCGCCTGAAATGAACCAATCCGTGATTGTCTCGGAATAAATTTGGAAAGAGCTATGAGGATTGCAGGAAAACAGGAAATAGGAGGGGAGCAGGAGGACCGCCTGTTGGCCAATGAAGACAGGCGTGGGCAGGACGCTCTTAGGCAGGGCCGCATTTGCCGCTGACCGTCTTCGCTTCCGACGCGCCCGGGCGAATGGCGCGTAAATGATCGGAACGTAACAGCTTTTCATTCACCCATCATTCACGCGGACCGTTTGGAAAACGGTCCCTGCCAGGGTGGTTCCGGCGTCAATCGTTGATTTCATGGGCGTTGGTGCGTCTCTGGATTTTGTTGGTGATGCATGGTTGTGACTGGTGACACGGCTGGTTGTGTGGAATCCGTGTGGAATTCCACCATCCGACATACCTCTGCCACAACGCCGCCACCGATCAAGGTCATTTTTCACAATGTTTATTGCTGCCTGGCCAGTCTGGGGGAGTGCCCCATGATGTCGGACCTGCCCGGC
>CAIZNN010000126.1 GCA_903934285.1 Akkermansiaceae bacterium
GTGGACTGCCAACGACACCGGCAAGCGCATCCAGGCCATGGCCATTTGCATCGCACACAACCTGCTGCGGCTCTTCGGCGCCAAGCTTGAGCGCGAGGAGGCGATCGTCGACACCAAGGTCATCCGCGCCTGGCACCAGCGGTTGGCCCAGCGGGCCAAAATGGCCGCGCAGGCAGGCCGGGAGCTGCCGCTCAAGCTCTACCAAAACCTCTACCGGCCCACGGAAGTCAGTCTGTAGAATTATAATGCCAGGCATTACCTTGTTGACAGCGGCGGGCGGCCAGGCGACCGGCCCTTATAATGCCAGTCATTACATTTGCGCCAATCGGGGATGGCGCGACTCGGCGATGGACAGGGCGCGCGGATTGCGGCAGGCTGCGGCCATGTCGCGTGTGCACGTTGATCTGGGGGAACGGTCCTATGATGTCCTGGTTGAAGCGGGCCTGCTCGGCCGCGCCGGGGCGGCCATCACCGAGGGCGGCCTGCAGGGTCTGCGCGCGGCAGTCATCAGCGACGAGCGGGTGGCGCCCTTACACAGTGCGGTGTTGCTCAGCGCGCTGGAAGCTGCCGGTTGCCGGCCGACCTTGCACGTCATCCCCGCCGGGGAAGCCTCCAAGACCATGGCGCAAGCGGAAGCCGTGTGCCGGGAGATGATCCGAGCCGGCCATGACCGCCGCTCGATGGTGGTGGCGCTGGGTGGCGGAGTGGTCGGGGATCTCGCCGGCTTCATCGCCGCGATTTTTTTCCGTGGCATCGGCCTCGTGCAAATCCCCACCACCATCGTCGCCCAGGTCGATTCCTCGGTGGGCGGCAAGACCGGGGTCAACGTCGGGGAGGGCAAAAACCTGCTAGGTTGTTTTCATCAGCCGCGCTTGGTGCTCGTCGATCCGGAAACCCTGCGCACGCTGCCGGCACGCGAGTATTGCGAGGGCTTTGCCGAGGCGATCAAGCACGCCGCGATCCGGGATGCCGCGATGCTCGCGGAGCTTGGAGCGCTCGATCCGGCTAGCCGGGAGGTGCCCGCCGCCTTGATCGCGCGCAACATCGCGATCAAAGCGCGCATCGTCGAGGCCGATGAGCATGAAACCCTCGGCCGCCGTGCCCTGCTCAACTTCGGCCACACCATCGGCCATGGCATCGAGGCCGCGATTGCCTATGGCGAAATGCTCCACGGCGAAGCCATTGCCCTTGGCTTGCGGGCCGCGTTGTTCCTCTCCGAACGCCACTGCGGGCTGGCCCCAAGCGCCAGCCAGGCGGTGCTTGGATTGTTAGACAAATATCATTTGCCGCTACAGCTGCCGGCCACGATCGCCACCACCACGATCATGGAAAAACTCGCGCGGGACAAGAAATTTGCCGCCGGGAAGATCCGGTTTGTGTTGTTGGAGGCCCTGGGGCAGGCCGTGCTAAGCGAGCGCGTGACGCCGAATGACTTGCGCGATGCGGTCGAGCATCTGCGCAGCACCTGGGATGGGCCGGGGGCTCAAGAGCCTTGAATTTCCCGGATCTTTTTCTAGCCGCTGCCAGCAAACGGGTCCATCTTGCCGGCGTGATCTGGCGCATGCTACCGGTGATGATTATGACGCTGATGCCGGGCCATGCCCAACAAGGCAGCGACGCGGCAAAGCCGCAAGCGGCGGCACGGGCCATGCGCCTGCTGCCGCTGGGTGAACCCCCGCCGTTCCGCCAGGAAGTGCGCGATGGGGTGCGCTTTGAACTCGAGCCCGAACCGGGCAGCATCCCACCCCGGCAAATCCGCTGCGGCGAAGGCAACGCCACGAGCTTGATCCGCCTCAACCTCGGCCGCGCCTCAGCGACCATCAAAATCCCCGGCGGCAGCGCCGCTGTCACGTTGCGTGAGGCCACGGCCGCGGACGATCCGGCAGCCGAGCCGTGGCTGACGCTGCACCCGCCAGAGACCGGCGATATATTGGCGGTGGTCTGGCGCGAGCCGGGAACCCGCTGGTCCCTGCCCCGGAGCATCGTGTTTGCCGATTCGTCCGCCGCCCTGCCAGCCGGCTCGATCCGCATCGTCAACCTGCTGCCGGTAGACACCGCCCTGGTTTTCGGTGCCGAACGGGTGCTCCTCCCCCCCGCCCAATCCTTGGTCAAAGCCATCGCCATCGGCGCCGACCTGCCCGTCCAAATCGCCGTCAAAAACACCACCGGCCAATACCAGCGCTTCTACGCCGGCTCGGTCCTGCTCAACCCCAACGAGCGAGCGCAGATCTTTATCCACCGCGCGGATGGCAACAAACCGCGCCACCCGGCCAAAGTCGTCATCCTCAACGAAGCCGCGCCGCCGCCGCCCAAGCCGCTACCCTGAGCGCTTCAGGGCCTGCGCAGCTCCCGCTCACCGCGGCGCCAACGTGATGCGCAAGCGGTCATAATGGTCATTGGGCCGGAACAGCCAGCCCGGATCGCGCGCCACCACCTCATAACCCGTCAACATGAACTCCTGCAAAAACTGGTTGCTGTTAGGTTCGTAGTCATCGCGCCCGGTGAAGTAGCCACGGATCCGATATTCGTAGTTGTTATCAAAGGCATACCGCTGCCCCGGGGGACCGTCCTCCGGCAGGCGATCCGGGCAGGTCATCTTGCGCTCGTTGAAAATCACCAGCTTCGCACGACTCCACGGTTGGCCGGGCTTGCGCAAATAGCCCCAAAACCGCGTCTTTTCGACAAAGTAGCGGCGGCCATAGAAAAACTCGCCGGTCGGTTCGGTGGCGATTTGCGCCTCACGCTGCTCCGCGCTGGGGCCGCCCATATTTGCCGGGCCCATCGAGGTGGTCCCGCAGTGAGTCAGGGTGCAACACAGCACCCCCCCGGCTAACAAGCGCATGACAGAATTCCACATGGCGGGACGCTAGCGGCAGCCGCCCGCGGCTGCAAGCGCGCAGATTTGGCGTTGCTGGCACCCGCGTTGCCTCACAAATAAAGACCCCGCAGGGAGAATGAGGCAACCGGCGAATGCCGTGTTGCCTCATGGGTTCCTGCCATCCAAGGGCTTGTCAGCCAGCACCCAATCCTCAGCCAGCACCCGGGCGATTTCAAACTGGCAGCGCTCCGCCCGCACCGCGCCCGGCGTCTCCGCCAGCCGGCGGATTTCCAAGGTCACCCGCGCGATGGCCGTGTCGCCGCGCTGCCACAGCAACTCCATCGCCCGGTGCTGGGCCGAACCAAGCTTGCAATAACCCACCAGAATCGCCTCGGTGTCGGGCGAGGCCAACTTATAGGCCGCCCACTCGCGCTCATCCCTGAAGGGACCATTGAAATAATTGTCCTGCGTCGCAAACACGCGAATGACTGCGGACTCCGCCTGTTGCTCCAGCAAGGATTCCCACGACGGCTTGACCCATCTGGCAAAGGCGGCGAAATCAAGTTTCCAGACCCCGTTGGAATCGGGGGTCAAAATCGCCAACCGGCCGCGCGGCTGATCCTGTCCCGCAAACGTCACCTGCACCCCTTCGAGCGAGAGGCCATTCTTGTCAATCCCGCCCAGCCAGCGATAGTTCTTGATCTCACCATCCTTCGCCGGCATCGCTTCCAGAAAGGCCACCACTTCCGGCGCGGTCATCGGCCCACGCCGGATCAACCCATCCACCTCAGCGGGGTCGTGCAGCGCGAGTGCCTTCTTGACTGCCGCCAGCGCCTCGCTCTCGGTTGGCGCCTTGAACTTGGACTCCACCCTGGCCGAACGCGCCGGGCCGGGCAGGTTCTTCGCCGCGCGCGACCGCGGGCGCAGCCACAGGCCAAAGACCAGGCCCAATGCCACCAGTGACATCAACCCAACCCCGATCGACCACCCCACCACCTGCGCGTGCCGCTGCCGCTCCTGTCCTTGGCGGTCACCCTGGCTACTCTGGCTGCGCCGCCGCAGCGCGCTCCGCCGGCCGTAGCCCGGCATTCGCGCCACCTTGCCCAAGCCGGGCGAGGAACCCGGCTTGCGGGATGCTGTCGCAGTCTGCACGCCGCGTCGCACGCTGTCGGATTTCATGGAATTGTTAGTACTGGGAAAGCTCATGGGATGCGGCACCGTGGCTCCGCACCGGGTGCGTGATGGTGCGGTTAGGGTGGGACATTACTCCGCCTCGGCCGGCAAACTACAACTACCGGCGTGAGCTGACAAGGGCGGAGATGAGGTTTTGACCCGGCCCCGGGCAAGTTCCCGCTTTCCTCCCTTGGCAGGCTCACCCTGCCGCTGCATACTCCGCCCATGCCGCGCATCCTCATCACTCTGGGCGATCCCGCCGGAATCGGCCCGGAAATCATCGCTGCGGCCCTCGCCTCGGGCCAGCTGCCTGCCGGCTTCGATTTTGAAATCCTCGGCGACCGCCGCGCCGGCATCCCCGGCCACCCCGATGACCGCTCCGCCAAATCCGCCTTGGACGCCCTCCATGAGGCGGCCAACCGGTTGCAGGACGGCAGCGCCGACGCCGTCGTCACCGGCCCGGTTTCAAAACAACGCCTGCAAGCCGTCGGCTTCCGCTTCCCGGGCCAAACCGAGTTTTTCGCCGATGCCATGGGCGTGCGCGACTTCGGCATGCTGCTCACCGGGGCCAACCTCAGCGTCGGCCTTGCCACCATCCATGAGCCCCTCGCCAAGGTCCCCGGCCTGCTCAGCGCGCCATGCATCCTGCGCATCGGCCTGCTCACGGCCGCCTTCCTCAGCAAACGCGGACTGCGCCACCCCCGCATCGCGGTGGCCGGGCTCAACCCGCACGCTGGCGAAGACGGGGCCTTCGGCGATGAGGAAACGCGCATCATCCGCCCCGCCATTGCCGAACTCAACCACCACCTGCCCGGCGTCTTTTCCGGTCCGGCGGTGCCCGACGCGGTGTTCCGCGACGCCGCCCGCGGGGATTTCGATGCGGTCATCGCCATGTACCACGATCAGGGGCTCATCCCGCTCAAACTGCTCGACTTCGAGTCCGCGGTCAACGTCACCCTTGGCTTGCCCAAACCGCGCACCAGCCCCGACCACGGCACCGCCTTTGCCCTCGCCGGCAAAGGCCTGGCCAATCCATCGTCGATGCTCGCCGCCATCCGCCTCGCCTGTGAGCTCGTCTGAGCAGGTCCCGGCCCGCGCCGGCCCGCCGGCTTGTGCATTCCGCCTTTCAAAATCACCCACCCGCATCTAGACTCCCGCCTCGCCATGACCCGCCTCGCGCTCATTTTCGCCCTGACTGCCGCACTGTGCGCCGCGGCCGAGCAAATCCCTGCCCCGGAGCTTCCCACCGCACCGCCGCTGGCACCCAGCGCCGTGCCCGATGACGGCGTGCGCGTCGCCATTCTCGGCTACCACGACTTTTCCGCAACCGCGCCGGAAACCGCCATGCGTCTGCGCACCTCGAAGTTCCGCAACCAAATGGCCGCGCTGCGCCAACTCGGCATCACCGTCATTTCGCTCGATGATTTCCTCGCCTGGAAGCGCGGCGCCAAACCGATCCCGGAAAAATCCGCCCTCATCACCTTCGATGACGGCTGGAAATCGGTGTACACCGATGCCTTGCCCATCCTCAAGGAGTTCGGTTATCCCTTCACCCTCTACCTGTATAAAAACTACATCGACGGCGGCGGCAAGGCTCTAACCACCGACATGATCAAGGACATGCTCCAGCAGGGCGCCTCGTTGGGCAGCCACTCGGTGAGCCATCCCTATCCGGTAACTATCAAAACCCACCGCAACAAGGGGGCGCACGATTTCGATGGCTTCCTGCGCAAGGAAATGGGCGAAAGCAAACGCTTCATCGAAGCCAAATTCGCCGCCAAAGTCACCACCTATGCCTACCCCGGCGGTTACGTCGCCGAGGAAATGTTGCCGATTGCCGATGAATTCGGCTACACCTCGCTGTTCACCGTGTTGCCCGGCAAAATCCAACGCTCCACACCTGACAAGCGCCTTCCCCGCTACATGATCCTGGGCAACTACGACAAAACCTTCGAAATCGCCACCACCTTCCGCGACTCCCAGGACGCGCCCGGCGCGCCCGGCGCCAGCCTCGGCGGCCTGGCTCAGACCACCCCCTATCCGGTCACCCCGGAGCCCGGCGCCATCATCAACTCCCGCCTCCCCGTCATCTCCGCCGACCTCGCCAGCCTCACGGACTTCGACCCCGCAACTCTGGTGATGAAAGTCTCGGGCTTCGGCGATGTGCCCGCCAAATTCGATCCCGCCACCCGTCTGCTGTCCTGGCAGGTCACCCGCCGCCTCCGCCAACCCTCCTGCCAAGTCGCCGTCAGCTGGCTCGACGCCAAGGGCAAAGCCCCGGAAACCCCGCTGCGCTGGTCATTCCAAATCGACCGCGAAGCCGCCTATATCCCGGATGCCAACTAAGACCAGACGGCAGGCAGAACAAAACAGGTGCTTCCGCTCGTTTTCTTGTCTTCTGTCTTCTGTCTTGCTGCGCAGCGATCTTCTGTCTTCCCCCTCATAACTTCCAACCTCTAACCTATAACCTATATCCGCCCCCCATGTTCTCCTCCCTCGCCGACAGTCTCGACAAAACCTTCCGCAATCTGCGCGGCGTAGGCCGCATCTCCGAAAAAAACATTGCCGATGCCCTGCGCGAAATCCGCATCGCCCTGCTCGAGGCCGATGTCGAGTTCTCCGTCGCCAAGGACTTCATCGCGCGCGTCCAAGCCAAAGCCGTCGGTGAAGACGTCCTCAAGTCGATCAAACCCGGCGAGCAAATCGTCAAAATCTTCCACGACGAACTCGCCGTCTTGCTCGGCGGCGACCAGGCCCCGCTCGACCTCAACCCGCCGGCGCGCATCCTCATCTGCGGCCTCAATGGTGCCGGCAAGACCACCACTGCGGCCAAGCTCGCCAAACGCCTCCAGAAAGAAGGCCGCCGTCCCTTGCTCATTGCGTGCGACCTGTATCGCCCGGCCGCCATCGACCAACTCGCCGCCCTCGCCAAACAAATCGACGTCCCCTGCTACACCCCGCACGCCTCGGAAACCGATGTGGTCAAAGTCGCCAAGGACGCTTTGGTGTGGGCCGAGACCCAACACGGCACCGTGCTGATTTTCGACACTGCGGGCCGCCAGGAAATCGACCAGCGCCTCATCGCCGAGCTCAAGCGCCTCAATGATTTCCTCACTCCCAAGGAAACGCTCCTCGTCGTCGATTCCGCCACCGGCCAGCAAGCCGTCTCCGTCGCCACACACTTCGATGGCGCCATCGGCATCACCGGCATCATCCTCACTAAACTCGATGGCGATGCCCGCGGCGGCGCCGCCCTCTCCATGCGCGCGGTGACCGGCAAACCGATCAAATTCGCCGGCGAAGGCGAAAAACTCGACCAGCTCTTCGAGTTCCACCCGCAGCGCATGGCCGACCGCATCCTCGGCATGGGCGACATCGTCTCAATGGTCGAGCAAGTCGCCGACAAGGTCAGTGAAGCCGACGCCATGCACTCGATGAAGCGCATCCAGGCCGGCAAATTCGACTTCACCGACTTTCTGGATCAAATGAGAATGATCCAGAAGTTAGGCCCGCTGGAAGGATTGTTAGGCCTGATGCCAGGCTTCAGCAAGATCAAGAAACAACTGCCCAAGGGGGCATTGGACAACAAGCGGCTCAAGTCCACCGAAGCCATCGTGCTGTCCATGACCTTGGAGGAGCGCCGCCGCCCGGAGATCATCAAGGGCTCCCGCCGCCAGCGCATCGCCGCCGGCTCCGGCACCTCGCTGATGGCCGTCAACCAACTCATCAAACAATTCAGCGAAATGCGCAAGATGATGAAATCCCCGGGCCGCATGAAAGACATGATGCGCCAGATGGGCGGCCAGGGCGGCCTCAAGGACATGATGAAAGGCCTCGGCGGCAAAATGCCGTTCTGAAGACCCAAGACAACAAGACAACAAGACAACAAGACAACAAGACAACAAGACAACAAGACAACAAGACAACAAGACAACAAGACAACAAGACAACAAGACAACAAGACAACA
>CAIZNN010000127.1 GCA_903934285.1 Akkermansiaceae bacterium
CCGCCATTTTTTCTGAAAAACTTTGCGCCTTTGCGCCTTTGCGCGAGAAAACTCTTAGCCGGGAATGAATGGATTGGCAGTGAGACAGCCGCTGTCAAAGGTGTGCCGGGGTATAAAGAGGCCTCGCGCAAAGGCGCAAAGACGCAAAGGAAGATGGGTTGAATGGTAAATGCGCGGATTGATTCATCCCCTGCTTCTGCGCACGACACTTGGCAAGTGTCGCTCCGTGTCCGGCGCTGCACTGACCCTTGACAAGCGGCTTAAATCGGCCATCATTGCCGTGCGGGCGGCGGCGTCACCTGTGACGCCGCGTGCCATCCCCCAAGCGCATGCTTCCTGATTTCGCCCATTCCCTGCATCAACGCTTTGAGCGCGACGGCATCCCACTGTTGCTGGCGGGCGGGTGGGCGGTTTGTCATCATGGTTACGCCCGCTTCACTAGGGACGTCGATTGGATCTGCTCGCGCGCGGACGAAAGCCGGGCCCTCGCGCTGATGGATTCGCTTGGCTTTGGCACCGCATTCCAATCGATGGCCACGCGGTTTCAACTCATCAACCGTCCTGACTTCCCCCCCATCGACCTGTTGTGGGTGAGCCCGGAAACCTTTGCCAAAATGGCGCTAACCGACCAGCGGACCGGCCCTCACGGCGATATTCCCGTGATTGATCTTGAATCGCTGCTGGCGATGAAATTGCACGCCCTCAAGGATCAGGACGAGCGAGAAGGCAAGGATCTGCTCGACATCCGCCTGCTCTTGAAAGAAAATGCCCAGCTCATCACCGAGCATCGGCTGCGCGCACTCTGCGAGCGCTTTGCCGGCCCCCACGCCTACGCTTTGATCCGCCATCTTGCATGAACGACCTTGATCTTGAGTTTCCCGATTTTTCCGGCCACCCCCCGCCGCCCAAGCTCAGCTTTGAGCAATTCCAGCGCTGGGTGTGTGAGGAAATCGTCCCGGACCTCGCACGCCGCGGCCACATGACCCCGGCGGCCGTTCTAAGCGACTTCATGCGCAACGAAGGCCGCCAGACGGATCCCTGGCCGGACTTCGGCAACCTCACCGGCGACACCGAGACGCCACTCTGAGACGCTGGCGGCTGAGTTTCGCGTGACTTTTTCCCAGTCCCCTAATACCGTCTGGCGCCCCAGTTGCCATCCCGGCCCCCGCCAACCTGCCAAACTGGGTATAATATGGGTACGCCGGGCCGGGCTTGCGCGGCGTGCCTGCGGCGTCCCGCCGCGGGCCGGGCTGGCGGCGTCCTCGCCGCCAGTTGCCTCTGCGCAGAGGGGGGCGGCCACTCAGCGGGATTCTCTTGCTCGGCCCAGGCACAAGAGAAATGCGAACGTCGAACGTCGAACGTCGAACATCGAACAGGAGAGAGAAAGACAACGCCTTTTGTTTGTTCCTTTCGCCTCTTTTGTTCGACGTTGGGCGTTCGACGTTGGATGTTCGATGTTCGTATTCATTCTTCCCATGTGAGTCTCCTTGGTCTGCCCCTGTGAGTCGCCCAGCGCTCAACCCTCATCCGCCCCGCGCCGACACACGCCGGCTGAAGCCGGCCCATGGTGAGCCAATGGGTGAAGGCAGGGCGCAGGCCATTGACACCTCATGGGCCATGGCGGCCGGAGGCCGCCACTCCTTGAGTGCGGCAGCTCGCTGCCGCCAGGCCAAGCCAGCTTGCTGGCGAGTGTCGTGCTGCGGGGCGGCGGGTCAGCCCTCCCCGGTCGACTGGAAGGCGAGTGGCAGAGGGATGAGGAATTCCAGGCAGGTGCCGGGAGCGGCCGGAGAGATGCGCAGGCTGCCGCCGAGGTCGCTGGCGCGCCGGTGCAAGCCGGGCAGGCCGCGGCCGGTGGTGGGCCCCGGCGGAATGCCGATGCCGTCATCGCGGAAAGTGATGGCGAGGGAATGGGCGGTGGCGTGACAAGTGAGGGTGACGGTGTGTGCCTGGGCATGACGCGCGGTGTTGTGCAAAACTTCCTTGAGGGCGCGCAGCAGCGACAGCGATGCCAGCGCATCACCGATGAGCGCGGAGTCGAAGCCCGTGGTCTGCCATTCCAGCCCCAACCCCGCTCCATCCAGCAGCGTCGAGGCGTAAAACCGGAACTCCGCCAGCCATTTGCCGCGGGAGAGCTCCGGGTTATCGAGCTTGTTCATCATCGAACGAATTTCGCTGTTGGCTTCACCCGCCAGCAAGGCGATTTTTTCCAGCAAGCGGCGGCTGTCCTCGGGCGAGGCCTCGGTGGCGGCGAGCAGGTGGATGGATGCGGCGGCCCCGCCAAAGCCATCGTGCAGGTCACGCGACAGGCGCAGTTGGTGTTCGGCGACGCGTTTTTCGCCCTCCATGGCCAGCGCGTCGCGGTGCAGGCGGGCAATGATGGCCGCCTGGCGTTGCTGGACCAGGAACACGGCGCCGAAGGTCCAGAGCATGCAGTTGACGGTGGTGCCAAGCAGGGCGTTCTTGCTGAGCAGGATCTGCTCGTTGGGAATGGCGGCACCGATCTCAGGGAACACCAACGCGGCACGCACGGCGAAACTGCAGGTGACCAGGGCGAAAATCCCCCCGGCCACGCGGGTGGACAAGCGCAGGTCCGGATCGCGATGTGCTAACAGGGTCGCCGCGGTGAGCAGGAAAAAAACCGCGCGCGTGGCTTCCTGGAGGAAGGTGCGCGGTGCCATGTCGGGCGTCACCAGCGTGTACCAGGACAAGACGCCGAGATTGATTGCCAACACCAGCAGCGGAAGGCGGGCCAGCGCGGGCAGGCCCAGAAAGCGCCGCACCCCGGCGAGGAACACCAACGGTGCCGCGCTCAGCAGCAGGTTGGGCAGCAAAATCCGGCTGAGGCGGAACCCGAGGGTGGCAGCACTGTGGTCGAACCATACCGCGCCGCGGGTCATGAACACCATCAGCGCGGCCACAATCATCCCCGTGGAACCGAACCACAGACCCATGCCCGGCGTGCCGCGCTGGATCCGCCACAACAGCCCGAACACCAACATCTGCGAGGCGGTCGCCAGCAAGGCGGCCGTCACCGCGGAGTAATAATCTGGATCCATGGGGCGAAGGAATGGATTGCTATGGCAAATATCCATGGCGGCGGGCGTTGCTGACGGCTTGGGCGCGGCAGGTGGCCTGCAATTTCCGATAGATGCGCTTGATGTGGGTATGCACCGTGTGGATGCTGATATGGTAGTTGGCCGCAATTTCCTTGTAGAGCTGGCCCTCGGCAAGCAGATTGAGGATTTCCACCTCGCGGGTGGTGAGGGGGTCGTCCGCCACCTCCTGCTCTGGGATGCCGTACAATTTTTCCAACAACATCATGGCAATGCCCGGACTGATGGATGCGCCGCCAGTGGCCAGCGAGCGCAACTCGGCGACGAGCACGGCAGGCGCACTACCTTTGATCAGGTAGCCGACGGCCCCGGCGGCGAGCGCGTCGAACACGTATTGGCGGTCGTCATGAATCGTGTAGGCCGCCGCGATCAGGCCGGGAGTGGCCAGTTTTACCTGGCGGATCAATTCGACACCAGACAACCCGGGGAGGTTGAGATCGCTCAGCAACAGCGTGGCGAGCGGCCAGTCGGCTTGGGCCAGGGCTTGCTCCGCCGTATCGTAACTGCCGATCACCTCCAGCCCGGGTTGGCGGGCCAGCGTGGCGGTGAGATTGAGGCGCAACTCGCGGTCATCCTCGACGATGATCACACGAATCGGCTCAACGTGGCTGGCGGGGGAGGTGTTGATAAGAAAGAAGTACGGGTAAGGAGTGCGGGTTCCGCTCAGCTGTGCAGGCAAGGCCCGCAAGCTATGCGCTCCCCCCCCGCCCGTGTCAAGGGTTTGACAAGGAGGGCTAGAACTTATAACGAGTGCCGATTTCCAGCAGGCAATCGTTACCCAAGGAGCTGTGGATCCAACGCGCCCCACCATAGATATCGATGTTTGGGGTCACATTGAAGTTCACGCCACCGAATACCTGAGTGGCCAAAACCCAGTCGCTATCGGACAACTTGCGGCCATGAATGTTGAGTTCGATCTGGGTCCAAGCCGCGCCGACGCCCGCACCGCAGTAGATGTTGAGGGAGTCGGCGAGCTCGCGCTCAAACTTGACGTTGCAGGTGAGCGGTAGGAACAGCAGCTCGTAGCCGACGTTGAGACTGCCGCCCGGGCGCTGTTCCAGGTAGCCCTCGTTTTTCTGGATGTAACCCACTTCGCCGAAAATCGCGATATTCCAGCCGCCAAGTGCCCAGCAACTGTTGCTGACACCGACATGGAGGTTATACATCGGTTCTTCCGAACCGGTTAGGTAACCGATGGAAGCGCCGCTGAACCAACTGACAAGGCTGGGCGGCGCGCAAGGGGCGATGGTTTGCTTTGCTGGTGTGCCGGCGCACACGGGAAGTGCCAATACCAGTAAAATCGTCAGGATGGCTCGCATGCACGCAGGCGGTAGCGGGCACCACCGCCACCGTCAAGCGGAAATTTTCCGTTCGCACATGGGGGCAGAAATAGTCTGTTATCCATGGCGCCGATTGCCGGAAGTCGTCTGGCGTCACGTCGTGCATGATGTATTCTTCTGCCATGAAAACTTCAACGCTCACCATCCGGCTGCCTCAATCCCAGCGGGACTACTTGAAGGCAACCGCAACGCGATCAAGCGCAATAACTGGCGTGCCAAGTGAAGCCCGCAGTCTATCTCTCGCTCGACGAGCGCGGCTTCCGCACCTTCCGCTTTGCCGCGAAACGCCACTTCCAACTCACCCTGCAAGATTAGTGGGCCGCCGCAGCCTGGATGGGACGGCGTTAAGTGCTGAGACAGGAATGAATGTTAGGGAGGCGGGGGCGCAAAAGAAGATGCACGGCTTGCTGCGTTCCGGGCCGGCGCGGTTTGGTTGGGTTTGGCGACCGGTTGCGGTTCCCCTTTCTTCGGGGCTCAGGGTGGCGCGGAAGGAAGGGTGGACCAATCCGCGCCCTTGACACGGGGTGCCGGCAGGGTC
>CAIZNN010000128.1 GCA_903934285.1 Akkermansiaceae bacterium
AGCGGTGTCGAAGACGGACGAGTTGACCAGCACATCGTCGGAACGCGTCGGAACGGTATGCAGGCGGCTCCAGCCGCCGCTGCCGTTGAGGCTGCCGTTGGTCCCGTAGTCGGCGGTGGCGAAGGTGCGGCCGACGGCGTCTGGATAGCTTGCCGCGTAGGTTGTGCGGGACATCGCGTCGGTCAGCTGTGAATTTCCATCCATTGGTCGTAAAAATGGGCAGGTTTTGCCGGAATTGACACCGGGACAGTTTGGCCAAAACACGGCGTTAATCCAGCACAATTGTGCCACGGCACGGTTTTAGTTTAATGAGACGTGCGGTGAACCCGGAAGCTCAGCGCCGCAAGTCCGTCAAGGCGCCGGTCGCCACGAGCGGAGCCGCAACGGTCCGCCAGTCGGCGGATCCAAGCCGGAAAAGCGCTGCAGCAACCCTTTCATGTACATCCGCATGTAGGTCCGCAGTTGTTCCTTGTCCTCCTTCCCGAACGCAAAGCGCCGGCCCACCACCCGGCTCACGCAGCGGTATATCACGTGCTGCTCCGTGGAGTCCTTCCACGGCGCCATGAAGCGAGCACGCTCGCGCTGCCGACCTGCCATCGAAAGCCACCATGTCAAGAACTTTTCCCACAGAAGGAGACTTCACTAGGGTCCTTGAAAAAACGAAAAACGAAGGTGTTGTCGTTAGGTCAAATTTCTTCGTCTTGCGTCTTGGGTCTTGTGGTCTTGGGTCTGAGGCGAAGCCTCGCTAGCAATATTCGCTCATGCCACAGTGCCGAGGCGCAGGAGATAGCCGGTGCCGCGGGCGGTTTCGAGCCGCTCGGCATGCGGGCCGAGTTTGCCGCGGAGGCGTTTGATGTGGGTGTCGAGAGTGCGGGAATTGGCGGCGTCGCTGTAGCCCCACACCGAGCGCAGCAGGTCGGTGCGGTCGCAGGGGAGGTCGGCGCGCTCGCAGAGGTGGTGGAGGAGCTTGTACTCCGTGATTGTTAGATCGAGGGCGGCTTGGTCGGCGTAGGCTTGCAGGGCGGTGGGGTCGAAGCGGAACGGGCCGGCGGTTAGGGAGGTGCGGGGAGTGGCGGCGGCGCCGCGTTTCAACACGGCCTTGATGCGCAGCAGCAGTTCCTTGGGTGAAAACGGCTTGGTGACGTAATCATCGGCGCCGAGTTCGAGGCCGGCGACGCGGTCCTCGGTTTGCGCGCGGGCGGTGAGCATGATCACCGGGGTGTGAATCGTGCGCGGGTCGCGGCGCAGTTCCTTGAAGACGCGCACGCCATCCATGCCGGGCAACATCAGGTCTAACAAGATTAGCGCGGGCTCTCCGGTTTTGGCGAGAGCCAAGCCGGAGATGCCATCGTGGGCGAGGATGGGGGTGAATCCGTCGCGCTGCAGGTGCAGGGCGATGAGCTCGGCGATGTCGGTTTCATCTTCGATGACGAGGATGCGGCTCATGGGGTGGGGGGCGGGGTGTCTACAGCGGGCTTGCGATGCTCGTGGCGGATGTCTTTGGCGCTTTCGAGGAAGACGGTTTCCTCGCCGATGTTGACGGAAAGGTCGCCGATGCGTTCCAACGAGCGGGCGACGAAGATCAGGTGGAGCCAGGCGGTGGAGCGCCCGTCGGGGGTTTCGAGTTGCTCGCTGAGGGTGCGGGTGAGTTGTTTGTGCAGGCGGTCCAGTTCCTGATCCTTGGCATGGAGCGATTGGCCGAGGACCGGGTCGTGATTGGTGTAGGAATCCATGGCGTCGCGCAACAGGCCGTAGGCTTGGGCGTAGAGCGGTTCGAGCCATTGCACTTCCTGGAGCGGCTGGCCTTGGTTGATTTTGCGGGCGCGCTTGGCGATGCCCACGGCGTGGTCGGAGATGCGCTCGAGATTGGTGCTGATTTTCATCGAGGCGAGGATCAGGCGCAGGTCGCTGGCGACCGGATGGAAGCGCACCAGGATCTCCATGCCGATTTGATCGACGGTGCGCTCGAGTTCGTCGACATCCGAGTCGGCGGCAATCACGGTGTTGGCCAGATCGGTATCGGCGCGCAGCAACGCTTGCATCGCTTGTTCGAGGTTCTGGCGGGTGAGGGTGGCCATGGTCAGGAGGTCCTCCTGCAAGTGGCGGATGGCGTTGTCGTAGTCGCGGAAAATGTGTTGGGACATGGGGGGCGGGAGATGTTAGTTATTGGTTGGCGGTTGGCAGGGAGAGACAGAAGATCGCTGCGCTGCAAGACAGAAGACAGAAGACAAGAAGAAGAGAAGAATGGGAAGAATGGGAAGAATGGGACGGATGGGACGGATGGGACGGATGGGACGGATGGGACGGATGGTGCATGTTCTTGTCTTCTGTCTTCTGTCTTCTGTCTTCTGTCTTCTGTCTTCTGTCTTCTGTCTTCTGTCTTCTGTCTTCTGTCTTTATCCGAAGGTGCCGCGGAGGTAGTCTTCGGTGAGTTTGTGGGCGGGGTTGCTGAAGAGTTTGAGGGTGGGGGAGAATTCGACGAGTTCGCCGAGGTGGAAAAAGGCGGTGTGATCGGCGACGCGGGACGCTTGCTGCATGTTGTGGGTGACGATGATGATGGTGTATTGCTGTTTGAGGGTCCAGATCAGATCCTCAACCTTGGCGGTGGCGATCGGGTCGAGCGCACTGCACGGCTCGTCCATGAGGATGATGCGGGGCTTGACGGCGAGGCTGCGGGCAATGCAGAGGCGTTGTTGCTGGCCGCCGGAGAGCCCGAGGGCGGAGTCGTGCAGGCGGTCCTTGACTTCATCCCAGAGGGCGGCGGACTCGAGCGCTTCCTCGACGGCTTGGGTCAGCCGGGCGCTGTGGCGCATGCCGTGAAGTCGCAGGCCGAAGGCGACGTTGTCAAAGATGCTGCGGGGGAACGGGTTGGATTTTTGAAAGACCATGCCCACTTCCCGCCGCAGTTTGACCACATCGACCGAGCGGTCGTTGATGTTGACGCCGCCGATGTGAATCGAGCCGTGGCTGACGCGGGCGCCGGGGATTTCGTCGTTCATGCGGTTGAAGCAACGCAGCAAGGTGGATTTGCCGCAGCCGGAGGGGCCGATGAAGGCGGTGACCTGGCGGTCCGGGATATCAAAGCTGAGCGCCTTCAGCGCGCAGGTGTGGCCGTAGGCGAAGTGCAGGTCGTGCACTTCGATCTTATCCGAACGATCCGGTGACATAGGCGAGGGTTTGGGGGTGGTGCGGGGTGCTGAAGAGTTGCAGGGTGGGGCCGAATTCGATGAGTTTGCCAAGATATAGGAAGGCGGTGTGATCGGCGCAACGGGTGGCTTGGGCCATGTTGTGGGTGACGATAACAATGGTGTATTGCTTTTTCAATTGGTGGAGGAGTTCTTCAATCTTGAGGGTGGCGGTCGGGTCCAGCGCGGCACAGGGCTCGTCCATGAGCAGGATGTCCGGTTGACTGGCGATGGCGCGGGCGATGCACAGGCGTTGTTGCTGGCCGCCGGAGAGCCCCAGCGCGCTGCGGTGCAGCCGGTCCTTGACTTCATCCCACAGCGCGGCGGCACGCAGCGCGGTCTCGGCGACCTCATCGAGCTGGGCGCGCTTGCGCAAACCGCTCAGGCGCAGACTGAAGACGACGTTTTCATAGATGGATTTCGGGAAGGGATTGTATTTTTGAAAGACCATGCCGACGCGGCGGCGGAGTTCCTGCAGGTCGATATCGGGGCGGTTGATGTCGATGCCGTGGATGTGGATGGACCCGGCGGTGATGCGGGCACCGGGGATGCGGTCGTTGATGCGGTTGCAACAGCGCAACAAGGTGGATTTGCCGCAGCCGGACGGGCCGATCAGGGCTGTGATCTGGTGGGCCGGCAGGTCGAGGGTGAGGTCATGGAGGGCCGGCTTGGCATGATAGGCAAAGCATAGCTGATCAATCCGGATGGCAGTGGCCAGGGGTGCCGCCTGGTTGGTTGGTTCGGTCACCATTTGAGTTTGGAGCGGAGTTTGGCGCGCAGCAGCATCGAGCCGAAGGAGAGGGCCGCGACGAGGATGAGGAACACAAAGACCGAGCCGTATTGGGCACGCTGGGTGTATTCCGAGGCCGGGATGCGCGCGGCGAGGGTATAGATGTGATAGGGCAGGGCCTGCACTTGCGAGGAGAGCAGGTCGAAGGGGTTGGCGAGGGATTGCCACGGCAGGTCGTCCTTGGCCGCCACCGCCGCGGTGAACATGATCGGCGCGGTCTCGCCGGCAACGCGGGTGATGGCCAGCAACGATGATGTTAGAATGCCGGGCAGGGAAAAGGGCAGCACGCAGGTGCGGATGGTTTGCCAGCGGGTGGCGCCCATGGCCAGCGAGGCGTCGCGGAAGCCCTGCGGCACGGCGCGCAGGGATTCCTCGGAAGCGGTGATGATGACCGGCAGAATCATGCAGGCCAGGGTGGCGCAGCCCGCCAGCAGCGAGGAATTCCAGCCTTGGAAACTCAGCACCGCATCGCCGGGCCACAGCGGCACGGTCAGCAGTGAGCGGTCGGCCGGCGTGCTGGTGATCACCGGCACGGCGAGCACGAACACGGCGAAACCGAACAAGCCGAAGACGATGGAGGGAATCCCCGCGAGGTTGAGAATGGCCAGGCGCACCGCGTGAATGAACGGGCTTTGTTTGGCATATTCCGAGAGATAGATCGCGGCGCTCACGCCAAAGAACAGCGCCAAAACCATCGAGCCGATGGTGAGCAATGCGGTGCCGACTATCGGCCCGATGATGCCGCCGCCGGAGTAGGAGAAGGTTTGTTCATTGTAGATCGGCGCGCCTTCGTGGTTTGCCACGTATTCGCTGTAGCGCGAGGCCGGCAATTGGTGGCGCTCCCCTTGGCTGTCATCAAACACATGCAAGGTCTCGTTCTTATCTAACAAAAACCCGAGGTCGACGAAGGGGGCCTTGGCGCTGAACAGGACGGGCGCGCCATCCCTGATGATCTTGAAAAACAGCAGCGCGGCGATGATGACAATGACGTAGGTGGCAGCACCGAGCAGCAGGCGCACGACGAGGTCCTTGAAGTGGCCCCTGGGCAACCCCTTGCGGATCAATGATTCGGGATGGTGCATGGCGATAAAATGGTTAGACAGGCGTCCGGTTGATGAACTTGTGGGCGGTGGCATTGATGCCGAGCACGATGGCGAAGAGCAGGATGCCAACCACAAACAGCGCGCGATAGTGGACGCTGCCCAGCGGCACCTCGCCGAGTTCCTGCGCGATGATGCCGGTGAGCGTGTGGGACGGCTGCAGAAACGCGCCGATGCCGCTGGAGAAATCCGGGATCTTGATGCGGTTGCCGGCCACCAGCAGCACTACCATGGTTTCGCCGATGACGCGGCCCAGGCCTAACAAAACGGCGGCGAGGATGCCGGAGAAGGCGGCCGGGATGATGACTCGGAACGAGGTCTGGATGCGGGAGGCGCCGAGGGCATCGGAGGCTTCGGCGTAGGCGGCCGGGACGTTGTTGAGGGCGTCCTCGGCCAGCGAGAAGATGGTGGGAATGCTCATCAGGGCGAGCAGGCAGCCGGCGGTGAAGATATTGAGGCGCTCTTCGATCGGGAAGCCCGGCAGCCACGCCAGCGCGTCGAGTTGCGACAGGTCGCGCAACACGCTGCCAAACACCAGGATGCCGATGAAGCCGAGCACCACCGACGGGATCGCCTGGATGAACTCAATGACGGGCTTGACGATGGCTTGCTCGTGGCGCGAGGCGAACTGGTTGATATAGATGGCGGCGCCGACCCCGGCCGGAATGGCGAGGCCGAGGGCGACGAGGGAAATCATCAGGGAGCCGATCAGCAAGGGCAGGATGCCGTAGAAATCCTGCCATTCGCCGCCGGTGACCCAGTCCTTGCCGGTGAGGAAGGAGCGCAGTGCGTCGCTTAGGGGAACCGGCGTGTCGTGCCGCCAAGCGGTGATGTGTTGCGGTGCCTGGTCGAGGCCGCTCATGAAGACTGGCGCGGCCTTGCGCGCAACACGCAGCAGGCGGTCCGCTTCCGGTTGGGAGAGGGATGCCGGGAGTTTGGTTAGAATGGCGGCGGCGGTCTGGCGCAGCGCACTGTGGGTGGCGATGCAGGCGGGTTTGCGCAGCATGAGGGCGTGCATCGGTTCGGCGATGTCGGGCTTGGCCGCCAGCGCGCTGCGCGCCTCGGCCATGAGTTTGTCGCGCGTGGCGGGATCTTTGGCATTGGCTGCGGCAGCGAGCAGGGTCTTGCGGTCCTTGTCCAGGAGGTCCGCGTTTTGCAGCGCCGCTTTGGTGGCGGTGACCGCCCCGGTCATTTCCGTTACCAGCGCGCTGAGCTCGGCCCCGGCGGCTTCGAAGGAATCGATGGTGGCGCGCAGGTCGGCCAGGGGTTGGGCGTGCTCTTGTTGGGCGGCGGCGTATTGTGCCGCGAGGGCGGCGACGAGCGCTGGCTCGTCTTTGGCGGTGTCCTCGCGGGTGCGAATGGACTCGAGCAACGCCGCGCGCTCGGAGTCGGTGAGGTGGGGGGTGGCGGGGAGTTTGGTGAGGGCCTTGAGGGTGGCGGCCGCGTGGTTTTGGCGCAGGATGGCGAGCAGCGGCGAGTTGGGGTCGATGCCGGCGTCGAGGTTGTTGACGAGCAATTCGCGGGTGGCGGAGGTTTGTTCGGCGAAGGCATTGAACAATGCGGCCGCTTCCTGGGAACGTTTCAACTCACGCGCGCTCTTGCCATTGATTTGCGCAAAGTAGGCCCGGTTGAGCACGCTGGCGAGTTGCTCGTGAGCGGTGAGGTTGGCGCGCGACAAATCGACGAACTCGAGCCCCGCGATGCGATAGATCTCCAGCTCGCGGCGGTAGCCAGGGAAAAACCCCAGGCCCTCCTTGAGCAGGAAGACGATGATGAGGACCAGGATGACGATGGTTAGGCCCGCATTGGAGGCGAAGAAATATCGGATCGCCTTCTCGAGGGAGAATCCTTGTTTGCTGAAGCGATGGGGTGCGGGCTGCGACATTAGGCCTGATCTGATGGAGACGGAAGGAAACGGACAGCGCTCAACTGCGAGCGCTGCCCGTATCTTTAGTACCCTGAAGTGAAAGTCAAATTGGGAGTTGGCGGATGGCAGGGCTGAGGAGCGCCAGTAGCAACAGGGCGGTGCATTGGCCGTGCGTGCCCTGCAGAGTGTGCGGCAGGATGCCGCACACAGCCGGCGCGACGCCGGCGCTCCCCAATTCGATCACAGGTCCTTGACCGGGATGAAGCCGACACGGCGCACGATGTCCTGCCCGGCGGCAGATTCAATGTAGGTCATGAAGGCGGCCGCTTCGGCGCTGGGCTTGTCCGGGGCATAGAGGAAGCAGGGGCGGGCGTAGGCGTATTGTTTGGCATTCTTGGCCACGGGTTCCACTTCATCGATGATGAGGGTCTTGGTGCCGGAGGTCTTCGAGTAGGCGAGCCCGACGTAGCCGATGCCGCCGGTGTTTTTGGCGACTTCCTGGGCGATTTGTTCATTGCCGGCCATTTTGAGCGAGCTGGACGGGTAATCGCGGCCCCCCATGGCGAGTTTCTGCCAATCCTTGTAGGTGCCCGAGGAGGTGTTGCGGGTGTAGATGGAGATTTTGCCCGGGGCCCCGCCGATTTCCGACCAATCCTTGACCTGACCGGTGAAGATCTTGGCCACCTGGGCCTTGGTCAGTTTGGTGAGGGGGGAGTTCTTGTTGACGATGACGCAGAGCATGTCGAAACAGATCTGGTGTTCTTTCAGATAGACGCCCTTGGTGCGGCAGAACGTGCGTTCGTCGTCCTTGACCTTGCGTGATGACATGCCGATCTGGGCGGTGCCGTTGGCCAGGGCCGGAAAGGCGGTGGTGGACCCTTCCGCGGCGATCTCGAACTTGACGCTGTTGTTGCCTGCGGCTTTGAAACCTTCGGCGAGCTGGGGGACGAGTTTGGCGCCAAGGGTGTCACTGCCCTTGAGGCTGAGGGTTTGGGCGTTGGCCATGGTGAGCATGGCGGCGGTGGCGAGCAGGGTGCTGATGTTTTTCATGGGGAGGTGTGTGTTTGTGGTTGGATAATTGTTGCGGTGTTAGAACGAGAAGCGCAGGCCGCTCAAGAAGGTGTAGCCGTCGTAATCGCCACCACCCAGGTGGGAATACTCGAGGCCGTTCATGAGTTTGAGCTTGTGGCCGTAGAGGTAATAGTTGAGGCCAAGATATGCGGAGGTGTAGGTGTTGCCCGCGTCCTTGCCCGCCTTGGTCGGCGCCACCACCGGCGCCCATTTCTCATAGCGGCCATAGGGGCTCAAGCCATTGGCATCCGCGCTGGTGGCCAGCTGCAGTTGGCCGACGAGTTGCAGGCCATCGGCGATGAAGTAGGACGGGATGATGCTGATGCCAAACACGTCGGACTGATTGATGGCGACCGACTTGCCGGCTTGTTGGGCGCTGCCGGAGAAGCCGAAGCCGTAGAGAATATCGGTGGTGAGTCCGAAGCGGCCCTGGGTGATGTCGTTGGTTAGGGCGATGCTGTCGGTGAATGATGGTGAAGCGCTGGCGAAATAGACGCCATCGTCTTTCTCCTTGTAGCCCGGCTCGGTGTTGTGCAGGTATTGGAGCGTGGCGACGGCGGTATCGAGACCGGACTGGGCGGCGTAGTCATAGCCGATTTTGCCAAGGATGATGGCGCCCTGGTCGAAGTTGGCGAACTCGCGGGACCGCTCGCTGCCATAGGCGCCGAGTTCGTAGAGCCAATGTTCGGCGAGGCCCTTGCCGTTGACCATGACGCCGGTGAGTTCATTGGGTTCTAGCAGATTGGAAACCAGGCTGCGCTCGAAGGTGAGGATTTCCTTGGAGGAGATTTCCTGTTCGCGGCTGAATTTCACCTTCATCTTGCCGACGGTCACATTGAGCGCGTCGCTGGGCGCATAGGTGAGGTAGAGGTCGTAGATGTCCCGATAGAAATCATCGATGCCATCGGTGGTGTCGGCGTCGATCTGGCCCTCGAGTTTCCAGGTTTGAAACCACTTCGACTTGAACCCCAGACGCGCACGCCGCGCCTCGAATTTGTCGTCCCACACCGATTGGGCGTTGGCGGCGCTGCCATGCTTGAAGTCTTCGATATCGAAGTGGCCGTTGGAGTCGCCATCGGCGTATTGGACTTGGAGGCGGCCCTGCAACGAGAACTCCTGCAGGATCGGATTGGAATCGTCCTTGTAGAGGGTGGCCAACGACCAGAGTTTGTCATAGGTGGTGTCGCCGGTGTAGGTGTTGCCGGTCAACACGCCGCTGGCCTCGGCGTGGGACTGGACGGTGCCGCTGCCGAGCAGGGCGAGGAGGAGGAGGTGCTTGCGCATGGGGGTGTGTTTGCTTGTTTATTGGTTGGAGCGCGCCGCGGGAATGCGGTCGCGGCAGAGTTATGGCGGATTCGAGGCGGTGGCGGAAACGCATTCCTGTGACAAGTTTGTCACATTGCGGGCGCCCTCCCCCCCCCAAGTGACGAGATCGTCACACTTTGCCCCTTGAGAAAGGGTCGCTGGTGGAAAGATGTTTGCAGCTGCCCCGAGTGCGGGTCGCCAGCATGAATTACCCCTCCAACATTGCCGTTTCCGCATTGCTCCCGTGCGCTCGCCGGGCGCTCGTCGCGGCGCTGGTTCTCGGCGCGATGTGGCCGGCACTCCCGGCGCAGGAACTTGCCAATCTCTACATCCGGGAATACCGGGTGGAAGGGGCGCGGCGCCTCAAGAGCCTCGAGGTGGAGCAGGCGGTCTATCCGTTTCTCGGGCCGGGCCGCAGCCCCGAGGACGTGGACCAGGCGCGGGCGGCGCTGGAAAAAATCTACCGCGACAAGGGGTTTCAGACCGTGTCGGTGCTCATCCCGCAGCAGGACCCGCGGCGCGGGGTGATCCGCCTCGAGGTGGTCGAGGGCAAGGTCGGCCGCCTGCGGGTCAACGGCGCACGGTTCTTCCTGCCCGGCAACATCAAGCGCGAAGTGCCGTCGCTGGCCGAGGGCAAGGTGCCGGACATGCACCAGGTCAGCAAGGAAATGGTCGGCCTCAACCGCCTGGCTGACCGGCGGGTGACCCCGGTGCTGCGCCAGGGCGTGGAACCGGGCACGCTGGATATCGATCTCAACGTGGAGGACAAGCGGCCCCTGCACGGGTCGCTGGAGCTCAACAACCGCTACAGCTCGAATACAACGGCATTGCGGCTCAACGGCGGGTTGAGTTATGGCAACCTGTTCCAACTCGGGCACACCGCAGGCCTGAACTTCCAGCTCGCCCCGGAAAACACGCGCGACGCGTTGGTCGTCTCGGGCTACTACCTCGCCCGGGTCTCGGACGGCATCAGCCTGATGCTCCAGGGCACCAAGCAGAACAGCGACGTCTCGACCCTCGGCGGCGCAGCCGTCGGCGGACGCGGCGAAATCCTCGGCCTGCGCCTGCTGCGCGACCTGCCATCGACGGGCTCGTTCTATCAGAACCTCAGCGCCGGCATCGACTACAAGAACTTTGACGAAACCATCGTGATCGGCCCGGACACCATTGCAACTCCCATCCAATACTATCCGCTGAGCGCCAGCTATGGAGCCACCTGGCTGGCGGACAACAGTTTCACCGAGTTCAACACTTCGCTGAATTTTCACCTGCGCGGCCTCGGCAGCGGCGGCAGCGATTACTCTAACAAGCGCTACAACGCCGACGGCAGTTATGTGTATATCCGCGGCGACCTCGCCCACACCCGCGATCTCAAGGGCGGCTCGCAGGTCTATGGGAAAATCCAGGGCCAGCTCGCCAGCCAGCCGCTGGTCAACAACGAGCAATTCGCCGGCGGCGGCCTGGGCAGCGCTCGCGGGTATCTCGAAGCCACCGCGCTTGGCGACAACGGGCTTTTCGGCAGCGTCGAGTTGCGCAGCCCGTCGCTCATCGGCAAGCCTTCCAAGGCCGGCACGCGCGTTGACGAATGGCGGTTCCACGGGTTCGCCGACGCCGGTGTGTTAGGTGTTTGTGACGCGCTGCCGGGCCAGCAGCAGAGGTACAGTTTTGCCAGCGCGGGCGCCGGCGCGCGCTTCAAGTTCAGAAGCCACTACAACGGCTCGCTGGATGTCGCGGTGCCGTTCATCGACCAACCCGACGCCAACGCCGGTGATGTCCGCGTCACCTTCCGCGGTTGGGCGGAGTTCTAACATTCATTCAGCCGCCCCCCACCCCATGCACAACCGCTCCTCTCTAACGCTCGTCGCCAGCCTGTGCCTTGCCGCCGCCCATCCCACGCCGTTGCACGCGGCGGAGGCGTGGTGGAACCGCGCGTGGACCCAGCGCCAAGCGCTCACCCTCGACACCGGTGCCGAAGCCGCCGCCCTGGCCGAATCGCCGGGCGGCGCGTGCGTGCTGGTGCGCCTGTCGGATGCCAACTTTCAATTTGCCGCCGCCCGCGACAATGGCAGCGACCTGCGCTTTGTCGCGGCGGATGGCAAGACGGTTCTGCCCCACCAGATCGAGGGTTATGACAATATTCTCAACCAGGCCTTCATCTGGGTCGAGGTGCCCGAGGTGAAGGCCGCGGCGAAGCAAACCATCCATGTCTATTATGGCAACGCCGACACCGCCATGCCGGCGGGCCCGGCGGCCACCGACGCGCACGACGCGGAGACGGTGCTGGTCTATCATTTCTGCGGCCGCGGCGTCGCCCCGGCCGATGCCACCGCCAACGCCAACAATGCGGAGACCGTTGGCTTGAGCTCCGATGACTCACTCATCGGCAGCGGCTTGAAGTTGTCGGGCAGCACACCGATCACCATTCCTAACAGTGCGACGCTGGCATGGCAACCGGATCAGCCGCTCACGCTGAGCACTTGGATCAAGCCTGCCGCGTTGCAGGCCAACGCGGTGATCGCCAGTCGTGGCGATGACAATGGCTCATTTCGTTTGTTGCTCGATCAAGGTATACCCGTCGTCGAAATCAGCACGGGCGGCGGCACGGTGCGGAGCCAGCCCGCAGCCCCGGTGGTGGCCGGCGCGTGGACTCACCTTGCCGTGGTGGCCGACGGTAAGACGCTCCAACTCTTCCTCAACGGCACGCCCTACGCCAGCGTCAGCGGCAGTCTGCCCGCCCTCGCCACCCCGCTGAGCCTCGGCGGACCCGCCAGCGCCGGCACCGGCACCAGCAACTTCAGCGGCGAACTGGACGAATGGTGCATTTCCCGAGTCGCCCGGCCGGGCGCTTGGATCAAGTTGGCGGCGATGAACCAAGGTGGCAGCGATGCGGCGGCGCGCACTCTCACGTTAGGTGCGGTGGAAGGTGACGCCGCCAAGGAGCAAAGCAAATTCATGGAGCATTTGTCACTGTTCAAGGACATTGCCGGCAACATGATGTTCGATGGCTGGATCGCGGTCGGCATCTGCGCCGTCATGATCGTCATCGGTTGGAGCGTCGCCATCCGCAAGTTCATCTATCTCAATTCCATTGACAAGGGCACCAAGGCATTCCTCAGACAGTGGAAAACACTTTCCACCGACCTCACCGCACTCAATCCCGAGGACAATTCCGCCGCCAGCGCCCTCGCCGGCCGCGGCGAGCCGTCCGAGCAGGCGCTGCTTGAGCTGTCCCCGCTGTACCATATCTATCACATCGGCACCGAGGAGATCCGCCATCGCCTCGACCGGGACAACAACCGCATCCAGGGGCTTTCGGGCCGCTCGATCCAGGCGATCCGCGCCAGTCTCGATGCCGGGTTGGTCCATGAAAGCCACCGCCTGTCCGACGGGCTCATCTACCTTACCATCAGCATCGCCGGCGGGCCGTATGTCGGATTGTTAGGAACGGTGGTCGGCGTCATGATCACCTTTGCCATCATCGCCCGCTCCGGCGAGGTCAATGTCAACTCGATCGCTCCCGGCATCGCCTCCGCGCTGTTGGCCACCGTGGTTGGGCTGGTTGTGGCGATTCCGGCGCTGTTCATCTACAGTTATCTCAACGGCCGGATCAAGAACTCGCTGGGCCTGATGCAGGTGTTCATCGACGAGTTCGTGGCCAAGATGGCCGAGTTCTACCGCCCCGCCCAGGAACCCGAGGCCTCCACCGGGAAGTCCCTCTGAATCCATAATGAATACCCACAACCATAACAAGAAAATGGCTCTGGTGATTCGAGCAGAAGGAACCACTGATATCTGACAACTTTCAGCATTTCACCATTTCAACTTTCAACTTTCAACTTTCAACTTTCAACTTTCAACTTTCAACTTTCAACTTTCAACTTTCAACTTTTCCACCTTAATGGCCTCCGCCGACGAAAAAACCTATGATGACATCAACGTCACACCGATGGTCGACCTCTATCTGGTGCTGCTGCTCATCTTCATCATCATGACCACCGCCAGTGTGCAGGGCGTCAAGGTGAACCTGCCCAGCGCCAGCAAAGCGTCGGCGCCCAAGCTGGACCTGCCCAAGACCCAGGCCATCACCATCGACACGGAGGGCAGAATCCGCCTCAACACCTTGGCGGTGACCCTGCCCGAACTGGAAGCCAAACTCGGCCAACTCAAGGCGGCCATTCCCGATGTGCCGGTGGTGGTGCGTGGCGACCGCCAGAGCCAATACCAAGGCATCATGGATGTGCTCGACGTGCTGGGCCGCGTCGGCATCAACCAGATCGGCCTCGCCACCCAACCCCCGAACTGATTATCCAACATGAACACGCAACCTGCAACCCCCGCCTCGCCAAACAAGAGTCGTCGCATCATCGGAGTCCTGTTAACACTCGTTGTGTTAGGTGGAGTCGTTTCCTTCCTCAACACCCCGGCGCAGCGGACCCGGCCGGCGGCGAAAAAATCGGACATCGTCTCCATCACGTTGCCGCCGCCACCGCCACCGCCGTTGCCACCGCCGCCGCCGCCCAAGATTGAGCCGCCCAAGCCGGAGATGGTCGAGCAGGAGAAGGTCGACACGATCGAACCACCGGAAGAGACTCCATCCAATGAGGTGCAGGATGAGGCGTTGGGCACCAACATCGCGGGCAACGGGCCGGACATGGGCTTGCGTGCCGGTGCCGGCAGTGGCACGCGCCACCGGATCGGCGGCGGGCGCCGCGGTGGCAAATGGGATGGCTTCGCCGTGAAAGTGCAAAACGCGATTGCCGAGACGTTGCGCCGCAATGGCGCCACCCGCAACGCGACCTTCAGCATGAAAATGCTCATTTGGGCCGACGCCAACGGTCGCATCACCCGCGCCGTGCCGGTCGGTTCCTCCGGCAACCCCACGGTTGATCAGGCCCTCAACAACCAGGTGTTCGCCGGCCTGCAGCTTCCCGAACCTCCACCCGCCGACATGCCAATGCCCATCAACCTGCGCATTTCAGCCAGCAAGGGCGGCCTCTTAACTTCTTTACCATGATTCCCTCACGTCTCCTTTTTGTCGCCGCCTGCCTTGCTGCCTCCAGCCTGACGCAGGCTGAGGAAACCACCGCCGCCGCCGCGCCACCCGCCGCGCCATCCGATGCGCCGCTGGCCACCGAGTTGCCCACCGAGTTGCCCACCGCCGCGCCCCCGCCTTCGCCTAACGTCACCGTCAATCTAATCAACCGGCTGGTACAAAAGGGCATTCTCACCCAGACCGAGGCCGTTGCTCTCATCCAACAGGCCGAGGCCGACGCCGCCAGCGCCGCGCAGAATGCCGCTGCCGCCGCCCTGCCACCGCCGGGGCCGGAGGATGTGCGCGTCACCTACATTCCGCAAGTGGTGCGCAACCACATGCGCGACGAGATCAAACAAGAACTCATGGCGCAGGCCCGCGAGGAAAAGTGGAGCGCCAAGGCCGCCCCGGACTGGACCTCGAAGGTCCGCCCGTATGGGGACATCCGGCTGCGGTATGAAGGGACTTTTTTTCCTGACGGCAACGACAACACCGGCGCATTTCCCAACTTCAATGCCATCAACACCGGCCCCCCATTCGATACTTCCGGCAGCCAGTTCTCCCCGCAATACAACGTCGATCAGGACCGCCAGCGCACCCGCCTGCGTGCCCGCATCGGTGCCGAGATCATGTTAGGCGATGGCTTCACCGGCGGCGTCCGCCTCGCCACCGGCGACAGCAATTCACCCACTTCACCCAACCAATCCCTCGGCGGCTCCGGCGGCAATTTCTCCAAATATGCGATTTGGCTGGATCGGGCGTTCCTGAGTTACGACGCCGGCCCCGGCGACGGCGAGGAACTCACGTTGCTGGCAGGCCGCTTCGACAATCCGTTCTTCTCAACCGACATGCAATGGGACGATGACCTCGGCTTTGACGGCCTCGCGCTGCGCGGCAAGGTGAAACTCACCGACAAGGTGACGACGTTCTTCACCGCCGGCGGCTTCCCGGTGTACAACACCGACTTCAACTTCGCCTCCAACCAGCCGGCCAAATTCTCCAGCACCGACAAATGGCTCGCCGCCGCCCAGCTCGGCATCGAGTGGAAAATCACCGGTGAGTTGACGGCCAAGTTCGGCATCGCCTACTACGACTATCGCAATATCGAGGGCAGGCTGTCCTCGCCATTCACCCCGCTCACCGCCAACGACGCCGGCGATACCGACACCACTCGTCCCGGCTTTGCCCAGCGTGGCAACACTTACATGGCGTTGCGCGACATCGTGCCCACCGCCGCCAATGACTTTGGCACCAAGTATCAATACCAGTATTACGGCCTCGCCTCCGAGTTCCGCAACCTCACACTAACCGGAAGGCTCGACTACGACCACTACGATCCCGTGCGGGTTTCCCTGCTCGGTGAGGTCACCAAGAACCTCGCCTTCGACAGAACGTCCATCAGCCAGCGCGCCGTCAACAATTACGGTGCCGGCGGCGGTTTCGACGGCGGCGACACCGCCTGGAACCTGGTGTTCCAAATCGGCAAGCCGGCCCTCGAATCCTGCGGCGACTGGCAGGCCGGTTTCGGCTACCGCTATGTTGAGACCGACGCGGTGGTCGACGGCTTCGCGGACTCCGACTTCGGCGGCGGCGGCACCAACGTCCAAGGCTTCACGCTGGGTGCCACCCTCGCCCTCACGCCCGCTGTGCGCTGCGGCCTGCGCTGGATGAGTTCCAACGAAATCGCCGGACCGCCCGTCAGTTCCGACATCCTCCAGTTTGACCTCCATGCCAAGTTCTAACATTATGATGAAATCCCTCAACCTCCTCCTGCTCGGCGCGATTCTAACTGCATGGAGCACTGCCGCGGAGGCTCCCGATCCAACGCAAAAGCTCCGCGAGCAGTTGCGCGGTGTCGTGCTCCAACTGCGCAACGCGCAGACCGAATGCGCCAACGCCAAGGCCGCGCAAGCCGCCACCGAACAAGGACTCGCCGAGGGGGTTGCCCGAATCACCGAGCTCGAAAAGCGCAACGCCGCGCTGGTCAAACAAGCCAACGCCGACAAGGCCGCCGCCGACCAGGCCAGCGCCAATCTTACAAACAAAATCGCGGAGCGCGACAAACGCATCGCCGAATTCACTGAGGCGCTCGGCAAGTGGAAAGGCGGCTACCAACAAGCCGCCGAGGTGGCCCGTGCCAAGGAAGACGAACGCGCCAAACTCGCGGCCGAAGCACTGGTGCTCAAGCGCAGCATCAGCGACCGCGAGACCAAGAACATCGCCCTTTTCAACATTGCCATCGAGGTGCTCGACCGGTTTGAGAACTACGCCCTCGGCAAGGCCCTTGCCGCCCGTGAACCCTTCATCGGCACCACCCGCGTCAAGGTCGAGAACCTTGTCCAAGGCTACAAGGACAAGATCCTCGACAACCGCATCGCTGCAAAGAAAACCGCACCACAGCCATGAAACCGAAGCTAGGGTATTTTCGCAGCACACCACTCTTTGGCACTTCGCTGCGCTGTGGCGTGCCCGCATTCGTCGGCTTCACGGTTCTTATCAGCGGCCTGAGCGCCCATGCCGGCGACCTCCTGCGCGGCGGCAGGACCGGCTCTAACATGCCTGGCGCGCCCGCTGCCGCTAGTGCCGCCGGCGGGGCCACCCCGGCCGCCACCGACGCGGCCCGCGCCAACGCACTGGACACTCTGGCCCGCACCACCCGCACGCTGGATGCGGTGCGGGCCATGCAGACTGCCGCGCGCAATGCCGCCATCACCGGCGCCAACTCGCTCGGCAACCACCCGGCCAATCAGGCGCTCGCCCTGCCCGCCGTGCCTAACGGATTGACCAGCGGCGGCCTGGTGGTCGCGCCGGTGGTGGCCACCGATCCGAGGCAATGGAGCGGAGCCCAACCACCCACGCAAACGCTCGCCGCGGACGGCAGCACCCAGGTCACCGTCAAGCAAACCGCCCAGCAAGCCCTGCTCAACTGGCAGACGTTCAACGTCGGCAAGCAGACCACTTTAACCTTCGACCAGTCCGCAGGGGGTGAAAACGTCAGCCAATGGATCGCCTTCAACAAGGTCAGCGACGCGACCGCCAACCCGACCCAGATCCTCGGCTCGATCAAGGCCGCGGGCCAGGTCTATCTGATCAACCCGAACGGGGTGATTTTCGGCGGATCGAGCCAGGTGAACGCCCGCAATCTAACTGTCTCGTCGCTGCCCATCAACGACAACCTCGTCAGCCAGGGCCTGCTCAATAACCGCGACGCGCAGTTTCTGTTTTCCGGCCTCAGCGTGCCCGGCGGCGCCGACGGCACCCCCAACTTCATTCCCGACCCGCCTTCGTCCGGAGGCCGCTATGGCGATGTCACGGTGCAAGCCGGCGCGCTGCTGGAAAGCCCCGCCGGCAGCGGCGGCAACGGCGGACGGATCCTGTTGGTCGGACCCAACGTCACCAACGCCGGCACGCTTGCCACCGAGTCCGGCCAGACCGTCCTCGCCGCAGGCTTGCAGGTGGCGGTGGCAGCCCATAACGGCAGCGACCCAAGCCTGCGCGGTCTCGACGTGTGGGTCGGCGCGCTCGGCGACGGTGCCGGCACCGTCACCAATTCGGGGATTATCGACATTTTGACAGGAAGCGCCTGGCTGAGCGGCGGCCAGCTCGACCAACTCGGCGTCATCAACAGTTCCACCTCGGTCAATCTCAACGGTCGCATCGACCTGATCGCGAGTTATGGCGCGGTGGCGAACCCGAATTTTGATAGCAGCACCGAACAAGGGTCCGGTGGCCCGATGTTCTTCAATCAGTACACTGGAACGCTGACTCTGGGAGAAGGCAGCGTTTCCCAGATCCTTCCCGACTACGCAAGCACCAAAACAGTCCCTGGAATCGCCTTGCCGGAACGCTCGCAAGTGAACCTCGATGGGTTGGCAATCCATCTCGACAAAAGCTCAATTCTGCTAGCCCCGAACGGAGAAGTTATGGCCCGCGCAGGGGTGTGGCCCTACAAGGATGCGGATGGAAGCCGCACGATCTTCGATACGGGCGGTGCGGTCGAAAGCGGAATCACCAATTTCTATAGCGGAACCACTCAGAAGTTCCTGCTCGATGGCGGCCAAATCTATGCCGATGAATCGGCAACCATCAATGTCGCGGGGAGTGGCGATGTGTTCGTCCCGCTGGCACAGAACATCCTAACTGTCCAATTGCGCGGAGCTGAGTTGGCGGATTCCGCGTTGCAGCGCGACTCCAATCTCCGCGGCAGATCCCTCACTGTGGATATTCGGGACACCGGGACCTACAATGGCAAATTCTGGATGGGTACGCCACTTGGTGATGTGACCGGACTGGCAGGTCTCATTGAAAGGAATGCGGCCCAACTCACGGCGGTGGGGGGCAACATCACTCTTCAGGCGGGCGGATCGATCGTGTTGCGCGATGGGGCATCCCTCGATGTCTCCGGCGGCTCATTCAGACACGAGGCGGGCATGGTGAAAACCTCCTGGCTTGTTTCGGGCGGCAGACTGGTCGCCATCAAGGACGCCACACCGGATCAGGTTTACGACGGGGTGTTCAATGCGCAATCCGTGTTCGTGCAAAACAAATGGGGAATCGTGGAAGCCTACACCTCACCGTTCTACGCGGGAACCTATCAGGAATCCTATGTTGAAGGAGCTGCTGGTGGCACTCTATCACTTTCAGCTTCCAGCATGGTGCTCGATGGCGATCTGCGCGGCGCCACCGTGACGGGGCCGCAACAGCGCTCCGATCCTCCCGCCCCAAGCAGTCTGAAGATCGATTTTGAGGCGGATAAGGCGGTTGCAGTTCCCGAGAGTACGGGGATCAGCTATATCAAACACTCACCAACCCCTCCGGCGGTATGGTTCGCGACGAATGCCGAAGCCGGCACGGTTCCCGAGTTTGTTCTCGTCGATGGCGCACCGGTGGCCCTTCCCGCAGAGCGGATTGAAACGGTGGTTCTCTCACCAGAACTGCTTGCCGAGGAAGGATTCGCTTCGCTCGAAGTGATCAATCCGGACGGCTCGATTACGGTGCCGGAAAACGTCACTCTTGCGACTGCACCCGAGGGTTGCATCAGACTCTCTGCTGCGAATCTGTCCGTTTTCGGCTCGCTCGTCGCGCCCAGTGGCAAACTGGTTTTCACGACCTACAACATTGCTCCGTCTTTCGCGTCCGAGTATGCCATCCTGAATCCCACGGGCAGCACACCATTCCCATCTCCTGCCGCGGGCCGTGGCCTGTTCCTGCTCGGCGGCTCCGCCCGGCTCTCGGCTGCGGGTTTGATTGCAGATGACCGCCCCGCAAGCGGCTCGGCAATACAAGAACCCGTCAGCACTGCGGGAGGAGAAATTGCCATCCAATCCTATCAGGCTTCTCTCGAACGGAATTCCCTGATCGACGTTTCCGGCGGCGTTTATGTTTCTGAAAAGGGAGCCAACACTTACGGCAAGGCTGGGACGATCTCTCTCAGCACCGGCAGCGATGCGGGTTTTGCGGGTGTGATCGGCGGCGGGATCACACTGGGTTCAACCCTGCGCGGCTATTCAGGTTCTACTGGAGGCACTCTCAATATCCAAGCAAGCTTGATCGAAATCGGCGGTGCCAATACGCCGGGGCCGCTTCACCTCGGGGAGGATTTTTTCCGGCAGGGAGGATTCACCAAATACTCGCTCACGGGAATCGGTGCGCGTTCAACAGAACCCCCACCAAGCGGCCAGTTTGAATCCTATATCCCTGCCATTTCGATTGCGGCGGACGCCAAAATCAACCCATTGGCAGAGAGTTTTATTGCTGAGGAAAATTCCGCGCGACCTGGGACGATTGCACTTAACACCTTCATTAGACCGGATGGACTTCGCTCTGCAGTCAGCATGAGCTTCACCGCGTTGGGGTCTGATGATCCGTTCACCTTGGATCAACTCGAAGTCCGTGGCGATATGGTGATGGGCATGGGTTCAACGATCGTCACCGAGCCGGGTGCCAGTGTCTCATTCAAGGCGGGCACCGTCACCCTCTTGGGTTCCGTCACCACACCCGGCGGCAAAATTTCCATCGCAGGCGCATCGTCCTTCCCAGTCACCGCCGCCCAAAGACTCTCCATCACACAAGCACTGCCCACCGTACACATCGGCAAAGCCGCGCAACTCTCTGTGGCAGGCACCACCCTGCTGAAACCCGATCCTTATGGCAGGCGGGTCGGCACGGTATTTGGCGGCGGAAGTATTTTTATTTCTGGAAATATCCTCGCGGCAAAGGGCTCGTTGCTCGATGCGTCAGGTGCTTCCGGCATCCTTGATTTGGACCCGGCTGCTCTGGCTGCAAGCAGTGTGAGCATCGGCAATGATCCTCAAGCCGGTCTGACAGCACCGCCCATACAATTCCAGAGCGTCGCCACCAGAATCGACAGCACTGGTGGCATGATCGATCTGGCAGGCTCGCAGATGCTGCTCTCGGATGCCACCTTGCGTGGCGGTGCCGGCGGCTCTGCAGCCACTGGCGGCAAACTCTTGGTCTCTTCCGGGCAATACTATCGGGACGGTGATGGCAGAACCGGCGCGGACACCAATCTCGTGGTCACACAAAGCGGCGATGTGATCCTGAATCCTGACGCTTCCATGGGTGTTGGCATAGGGCTTTTCGATGACACCGGCATTGGCTACGGCAACCTTGGCGCGTTTTCAATTGATCGGTTCAGCGAAGGCTCGTTCGCATCACTCAGCCTCGGTGGGAAGTATTTCGCGAATGCGTCACCGATCCCCTACGGTGGAAACGTCGCATTCAATGGCAACATCGATTTGCAGGTGAGCGGTGAGCTTCGCCTCGCCGCAGGCGGGGTCATTACCGCGAACGGCACCGTCAACATCAGCGCCTCCTATCTAGCCATCGGTCAGGATTTCCGCGCTCCCCAGCATCCGGACGATGCGTTCCTGCCATTCCAACGGGACCCGGCGTTTCCGACGAACTTGCTGAATTTTGCTCCAACCTATGGCACAGGCAGTCTCGCGTTCAACGCCCAACTCATCGATGTGGGCACACTCTCACTACAGAACATCGGTCGTGTGAATTTGGACGCCGGCAGCGGCGACATCCGCGGCAACGGCACCCTCAGCATCGCCGGCGATCTCACGTTGAACGCCGCAAAAATCTATCCGACGAGTCTGTCCTCGTTCTCCATCTTCGCCTACGATCACTTGTCCGGAACCGGATCGGTCACGATTCACTCGCCGGGCGGCACCGAAATCCCTCTTTCCGCAGGCGGCAGCCTGTCGGTTTACGCATCATCCATTCATCAAGGCGGCATTCTCAGGGCTCCTCTCGGCACGATCAACCTCGGTTGGGACGGGACCGATCTCGATCCGAGCGACAGCGCTATCGACTCGCCCTACAATGTCATTGCCGGAACCACCGTCGCATCCCCTGTCAGCAAGGATCTGACCTTGGTTGAATCGAGCGTGACTTCGGTTTCCGCCGCGACGCAAGCAGGAACACCCGCGTGGATCTCTCCTTTTGGCAACAGTCCGGACGGCCAGGCATGGATCGATCCGAGAGGCGTCAACGTCACACTTGCCGGGCTGCCGGAGAAATCCATTTCCATCGCTGGTGAAAGCGTCAATCTGCAAGCCGGTGCCGTGGTGGACATTTCCGGCGGGGGCGACTTGCTCGCCTCGCGCTGGGTGGCGGGCAACGGCGGCAGCATGGATCTGCTAGGATCCGCCTCCGCCGCTTGGGGTGGTGGCATCGGATATCAACCGGGTGATCTGGTCGTTTTCAATGGGGCGACCTGGTCCGCAAGGGTGCGCCACACGGGGCAAACCCCTTTGATTGGGCTCTATTGGTCGAAGGTGGCGGAGTCCTATGCAATCATCCCGGCTTCTTCGCTTGCCTTCGCTCCCTACAACGCGTTCAACAGCGGCTCGAATGCGCAATCTCTGGCAGGCGACCCTGGTTATGTCAGTTCAGGACTCGGCGTCGGCGACACGATCACACTTGCAGCGAGTAACGGGCTGCCCGCCGGCACCTACACCTTGCTTCCCCGCCGCTACGCACTGCTGCCGGGGGCATTCCTTATCACCCCTCAGAGTGGCATTGGTAATGGTCAAGCCGTGTCACCTGACGGCTCGGTTCTGGTGTCCGGCTTTATCGGCAACCGCTTTATCCAACCCGCGAGCGCTCCGCTGGGGGTCTCCCGTTTTGAAATCGCTTCCGCCGAGGTGATAGGAAACCGCGTCAGCTATGAAACTTATTCGGCGGACGGGTTTCTAGGAGAAATTGCTGACAAATTGGAAACCGGCAGTCCGCAACAGCTCCCGCAGGATTCCGGTTATGCCGCGTTTCATGGCAACTCCGCCCTATGGCTCGATGGAATACTGCGCAGCGAGGCAGCGGGTCTTGGAGCACGCGTCGATATCAGCAGCTTCGCCGGCATCCGTCTGACAAGTGGTGTGAATACAGCCGGCGGAATCGTGCTGCAAACGTCGATTCTGTCCTCCTGGGGTGCGGACAGCCTGCTTATCGGAGGCATCCGCCGCAGCAACATCGATGGCGCAACAACCATTGAAACCCGCACGGCCAATCTCACACTCGACAACTCCGGCGGAAATCTTTCCGCCGCTGATGTGATTCTGGTCTCAACCGAATCTCTAACGATAGCAAACGACTCATCCCTCACTGCTTCCGGAGATTCCGAGTTTGAAGCGAAAACGCTGTCCCTTATCGGTGACGGCACCCTGCTGCGGGTGGGCATGGATGCCGGCGCGTCGATCCTGCGCACCGGGGTTTGCGGCTCGACCGGGGCTCTGTTAAGCATCGGCTCATCCGTGAATCTCAGCGGTGAGTCCATCATTCTGGACTCAACCTACGGCACCGATCTCGCCTCGGATCTCAATCTCGGCGCGGATCATCTCACTCTTGGCAGCGGCCAGATCAGCGTGGTTTTCGGCAACGCTTCAGGCACGCTCGACGGAGCTGTGATCGCCCCCCATCTGGTCTTGAAGGGAAGCACCTTGGACAAGGTGTTACAGGCCAGGGATCTCACACTCCAGAGTTATCGGAGCATTGATTTTTACGGCAGCGGTGTTCTGGGTGGTGCGGGTCTTGAACGTATGTCATTCATCGGCAGCGGCTTGCGCGGATACGAAACTTCAGCGGCTGCCGTCGTCATCCGTGCGACGGATGTGGCTTTCAATAATTCCGTCGGCGCATCGGTTCTCACGCTTCCCACAGGGGCATCCGGCAGCCTGCGGATTGATGCGGAAAACATCCGTCTTGGTGCGAACGCTTTCGCCGTGGCTGGCTACCAGGATGTTTCGTTAGAAGCCGCCAAGGGGGTTTTTGCACAAGGCAGAGGGTCCTTCTTTACCACTGGCAATCTGCTTGCCGAAACGCCGCTCATCACAGGTGATGCCGGAGCCTCCTATGCCATTACCGCAGCTCAGGCAATGGTGTTGGAGCGCGGCACAGGCACCGCCATCTGCGCGAACTCGCTGGGCACAAGCCTGACGTTTCAAGCCGCCACAGTCACCGCGAACACCAACATTTTCCTGCCCAGCGGACAACTCACCCTGCGTGCCACCCATGGTGATGTGAAAGTCGGGGGTGGTCTATCAGTTGCAGGTTCATCGAAGACGTTCAATGACCTGACGCGCCATGCCAACGCAGGGTCGATCACGCTGGAATCCCTGAGCGGAGACGTCGTTCTCGCGGATGGAGCCGCAGTCTCGGTGGCCGCAGCGCCTGGAGGCGGAAAAGCCGGCACCCTGAACGTGAAGGCCTCGCAGGGATCATTTTTAAACTCCGCGTCGGTGAACGGGCAGGCAGCGCGGAATTCCACGTCCGGCTCATTCACTCTGGATACCGGATTTCTCCCTTCCAGCGGCAGCGGTTCACTTGCCGATCTCGATGCCTCGCTTGATCTCGGTGGCTTTAGCGCCTCCCGCAGTTTCAGAATCCGCAGGGGGGACGTGAGCATCAATCACACAGTCCGCAGTGCTGAGTTTTCACTCGCGGCCGATCAAGGGAACATCGATATCACTGGGGAAATCGATGCCTCTGGAAAAACCGGGGGGCGCATTTCGCTGGCCGCCAGAGGCAACCTCGTGCTTGCTGCGGGAGCCAAACTCAGCGTCGCCGCGCTTGAATTCGACAACGCCGGCAAAGGCGGATCCATCCTCCTCGAAGCCGGCACCCAGCGCGATGGCGCCGCCAACACCGCAGCGTTGCTCGAGCTCCGGGCTGGGGCGAGCATCGACCTGTCGGTCGGCGAATACCTCGCGGGCCGCTACGATCAACCCGGCTCCAGCGCGTTCCAAGGCGAATTCACCGGCACCCTGCACCTTCGCGCCCCGAGAACCGCAACGAATGGCGGACTCGGCATTTCCTCGATCCAAAGTACGATCACCGGCGCCTCGGCCGTCATAGCCGAAGGCTTCAAGGTTTATGAGCCGGCAGGTGGTGTGATGAATATCGCCCTGCGGAATCAAATCCACGCGGACGGCACCGCCTTTATTGGCGCCGCTGGTGCTGGAAACGCCAATGAAACTGCGATCCGCAGCAACCTCCTGAATGGTGCGGCCGAGCCTTCGAGTCTTGGATCACTGCTTGTCGTCGCTCCCGGCGTGGAAATCGTGAACTCCCATGGCGACCTCGTTGTTGGCCTTGCGAACCATACCAGCAGCGGTTCGACCGATCAGGAATCGCTCGCTGCGGCGGACTGGGATCTATCAGGTTTGCGCTATGGCAGTCGCTCGGCGGCCGGTGTTCTAACGCTGCGCGCCGAGGGTGATCTCGTGTTCAACAACACGCTCAGCGACGGATTCGATCCGATCGCACAGGGAAGCACCCAGGTCTTCGCGGATAACGGGCACTCGCTGATGTGGCTTGCGAGTCTGACGAAAATTTCCGAAACCCTTCCGGTCAACACCCAGTCGTGGTCCTACCGACTGAGCGCCGGAGCGGACACGGATGCCAGCAACTTCCGCAGCGTGCTTTCAAGCAACGATCTCGATCTCCAGCAGCCCGGCAAGGGCTCGGTCATTGTCGGTGAATTCTATCCCGCCGTGCCCAACACCCTGGCCACTGGCACGGCGGCCGGCATCGGCACCAACGGCCAAACCGCGGACACCATCCGGATTTCCTCCTCCACCACCAATCGGGGGAACCGATTCGAGGTCATCCGCACAGGCACCGGCGGCATCACCGTCAGTGCCGGCCGGGATGTGCAATTGCGCAATCCGTTCTCAACGATCTACACGGCCGGTGTCGCCCTGCCAACGCTCACTTCCGTGTTCAGCGAGGGCGATTTTGTCCTTCCCGTCATTCCGACCACAGTGAACCGCCACCCAAGCCAGTCGGGCGGCAGCCTCACCTTGGGTGCCGTCCAGCAGATCTATCAGTCCAACTGGTCGCTGGCCGGTGGCAGCATCGCCATCTCCGCCCAATCCAATATCGGCCGCTATGCCCTGATGGACGGAGTGATCAAGGCGGACTCCAGCCGCCAGATGCCGACCAACTGGCTCTATCGCCGGGGCTACGTCGATTCCTCCACCGGATTGTTTGCATCGGACGGCGGCTTCGGCACCAATCCGAATCCGAGTTTCCAGAATGCGGAGAATGTGACTGATGTCGCCACATCAACGGCATGGTGGATTGATTACAGCAATTTCTTCCAGGGAATCGGCACGCTCGGTGGCGGCAACATCGACCTGACGGCGGGCGGGGACATCGTCAATCTCGACGCGGTGGCCCCCACCAACGCCAGGATGGCCGGCCGCGGGATGAATGCCGCTTTCGGCGTCGTTGCCGACGCACCCGAGTATCTCAGCGTCGCGCCCGACGCGGACCGGTTGCTTGAGCATGGCGGCGGCGATGTCGTGATCTCCGCAGGCCGCAACATCGATGGCGGCATCTACTATGTTGAGAAAGGAAACGCGATTCTCCGGGCGGGCGGCAGCGTCACCACCAATGAGGCGCGATCTCCCTCGCTGGGCCTCCTTGATGGATCCGCTCCGCTGGATCCGCTCACCTGGATGCCCACCACCCTCTTTGTCGGAAAATCCCAATTCGAGGTGACCGCCCGCGGCGACATTCTACTGGGTCCGGTTACCAACCCGTTCCTGCTGCCACAAGGGCTCAACAACAAGTATTGGTACAAGACCACCTTCAGCACGTTCTCCGCCGATGCGGGAGTCACGGCATCCTCCTATGGAGGCAGCGTGACCCACCGTATGGAAATCAATCTTCCCGACGGTGCTTCATCCAGATCCATCCTCGACGTTTGGTTCAGCAATCAGAATCTTTACAATGGTGTCAGCTCGGCGGGCAACGCCTCGCACTATCAGCCATGGCTGCGGCTCAATGCAATGGACCTCCAAACCTACAACGGCGTCTTCAGTGTGATGGCTCCAAACGTCCGCAGCACGGCATTTGCTGGAGACATCAACCTGGTCGGGAGTTGGACGCAGGCTCCTTCCTGTGGTGGCGATCTTGAACTTGCCGCGGCCGGATCGGTTGTCGGCCTTCACCAAACCGGTCCCGGAAGGATCAACAACCGGGATGTGCAAGTCTGGACCTCGGCAAAGATCACCCTCTCGGATGCCTCCCTCACGTCAATCCCGGGCATCGAATCGCCGCTCGCCTATCAGAGCGCGATCGGACGCGACCGCCCGGCCGCAGTGCAAAGCAAGGTGGACATCCTTCAGAAAGTGAATCTCTCGTTGGCCGAAACCGGTTCCTACCGCGATCTCGCGGGAATCACCCTGGTCAAACAAGCACTGCACGGAGACGGGATCCTGCATCTCGATGATCTGAACCCGGTCAGGATTTTTGCAACAGGTGGAGACATCACCGGTTTCACCCTGTTCTCTCCCAAGCAGTCGCTGGTCATGGCACAACGGGATATTACCGACGTCGGATTATATCTCCAGAACGTGCGCAAGACCGATGTGACTGTGGTATCCGCCGGCCGCGATATCATTCCCTTCAACGAAAAAGCCTCCCTGCGCAGTCTGGCTGGCAACCCGGCCTCCGGGAATTTCGTTGGTGACGGTCTCGTCACCACCGTCACCGGAGATAGCACGAATGCCATGGCGGGAGATATCCAGATCAACGGGCCCGGCGTGCTCGAAGTGCTCAGTGGCAGGAATCTGGATCTTGGAACGGGCGCCAACTTTTTCGATGGCACCGGTGTCGGCATCACCAGCATCGGCAATATCCGCAATCCGAACCTGCCGTTCGCCGGAGCCGATATCATCGTCCTGGCGGGCGTGACAGCGCCAAGCGGCAACGGGCCGGCCCTCGGCCTCGCGCTGGGTTCCATGACCATCGCTGCGTTCATCACCAGCTATTTGCAGGAACCCGAAAAGTTCGATTCCACATACTGGACGAACCTCGGCAAGGAACTGGGCTTCGACGACCTAACAGCCGAACAGCAGGCCATCGTGGCGTTGGAGAAATACTATGCCGTGTTGCGCGATGCCGGACGCCAGGCGTCCAGCACCGGCAGTTATGACGCGGGTTCCGCAGCCGTGACGGTTCTCTTCGGCGCAGCCAAACCGTTAGGAGGGATCCTCACCCGTGCCCGGGAAATCCGCACGACCTCCAGCGGTGCCATCAGTCTGGGTGTCCCCGGCGGCGGCATCACCATGGCCTCGGAGGTCTTCGGCAATCCCCTGACTCCGCCGGGAATCGTCACCGAGTACGGCGGGGCGATCTCCACCTTCACCAACGGCAGCGTGGACATCGGCCAGGCCCGGATCTTCACGCTGCGCGGCGGCGACATCACCATGTGGTCGTCCGCAGGCAACATCGCGGCGGGCAGCTCTCCGCGCACCGTGGTCACCGCACCGCCCACCCGGGTGTTGATCGATATCACCAGCGCCGATGTGCAGACCGACCTCGGCGGCCTCGCCACTGGCGGCGGCATCGGCGTGCTCGCGGCGGTAGAGGGCGTGAATCCCGGCAACGTGGACCTCATCGCTCCCAAGGGATACGTCGACGCGGGCGACGCGGGCATCCGCGTGACGGGCAATCTCAACATCGCCGCGCAAGTGGTGCTCAACACCTCCAACATCTCCGCCGGTGGCACCTCCACCGGTGCCGCGCTCTCCGCGCCTGCGGCTCCGAGTGTCACCACCGCCACCAGCGCGTCCAACGCAGGCGCAGCTGCCACCACGACGAACAAGCTGGCCGAGCAAGCGCCTCAGGACCCCCCCAAGCCAGAGGAGGAAGTCGCTTCGTTCTACACCGTGGAGGTCATCGGCTACGGCGGCGGCTTCGCCGACGAGGAGGAGGAGGGGGAGGCGAAGGAAAAGGCGGCACCTGGCGCTGATGTCAATTCTCAAGCACCTGAACCATGAAGACGCAATCCCCGGTCGTCCTGTTGATGCTGCTCGTCGCCACATCCGCATGGGCTGGCGAGCCGCAACCCCCTGTACTGACCGGGATCCAGGCAGCGGCGGAACGCGGCGAGGCCGATGGCAGGTTCCAGCTTGCAAGGGCTTATCTGCATGGCTATGGCGTTCCCAAGAACCCCGCCAAATCCCTCGAATTGATGAGGGCGGCGGCGGAGCAGGGTCATGCCGATGCGCTCGGCGGCGTCGGATATTTTTACAGCAACGGCATCACGGTTGAAAAAAGCGAAAAGGAAGCCGCGTCGTGGTTCCGCAAGGGAGCGGAAAATGGCTCCGCCAAAGCCCAGCTCAACCTCGCGAAACTGCTGCTGGCGGCCAAGGCCAGCGGTTTGCCCGACGCGGTGCCCGCCAGAACGCCGGAAGAACTGCGTGCGGAAGGGCTGCAGTGGCTGACGAAGTCGGCGGATCAAGGCCTTGCGGACGCGGCCTTGGTTTACGGCAGCGTTCTCTATTTCGGCGAACACGGAGTCTCCCAGGACTATGGCAAGGCCGCTCACTACCTGAAAATCGCCGCGGCAAGCGGTAGCGCGGAAGCGCGCAACACCTTTGGCCTGATGAATCAACTGGGCCTGGGAATGGAAAAGGACGCAACAGCAGCCGAGTCGTGGTTCCGCAAGGCGGCGCTTGACGGACACCTCAAGGCCCAGAGCAATTTGGGACGCCTCCTCGACCCCCTCGCCAATGACAAGGCAACCCGCATCGAGGCATTGGGTTGGCTGGTCATCGCCGCCGCAAGAGGCGAGGTCACGGCTGCCAAGTCCCTTGAGGATGTCGTGCCTGGCCTCAGGGAAGGCGAACTCGACGAGGCCAAACAAAAGGCTGTCGAACTCGGAAAATTGGTTCGCAAGAGGCGGCCCGGTGCTTGATGGAAGGGGTCAGTTCCCGGGATCCGCGGATGGCTCCGGCAGCAGGACCTCGATCGCACTCATCATCGATTGGCGATTGTAGGCGGCATCGCCGAACAAAGCGCGATACGCTTCGTCAGCCCGGTGGGTTGCCCGATCCACCGCGGGTCCCGTGGGAATCAACACTTCGCCGCCATCCTCCGGCCCGCCATCCGGTCCATCGCCAATCCTCTTCTTGTTAGCATGGTTCGAGCCGGATAAAAGATCGCCGTAGAAGGTGTCTGCAATCGCCTGATTGGCAGCCCCGGATGTTGGAGAAGCACGGTGGGCAGTCCGCTCGCGATCGCCTTGAGCCATAATCGCCGCAGGAAGCCGGACGTTGGCGGCGAGACGCACCGCGCGTTCCTGCGTTTGAGACCGCTCGCCAGCCGCTCCGTCCTTGTAGCTCGATCGATCTGCAGGCGGAGCGGCCTGGTCTTTCTCCGCGGCGCCGGATTGCCGCGCGGTGCTAGCCGCCGTGGTGTCGGCACCAACATCGGTGTCCGGTCTGGCGATCCGCCGGTTTTGTCCGGCATGCCGCTTCCCGGCCATGGGTTCCCGCGCATCTCCGGCATCATTCCGTGCGGGAGGCAGTGGCGCGTTCTGCCGCACGGCGAGCACGGCACCGACTGATAGAATGGCGCTGGCGGCGATTTTAAGATGAAGCGGGCGCATTGGATGGAGGTGTCGTGACTGGATTCAAATAAGAGGCTGGCGTCGGGTTGCAACCCGGCGCCAGCCTGTGAGTGGCTGTGATGGCAGCGCTTGCGGAATCATGCGTTTGCCGATCCGGCGCTGCGAGCGTGCCGGATTACGGAGCGACCGTGCCGCCGTCGAACGGGCGGCCGACATGCATCTCGGGGACGGTGATGCCGGCGGCACCCAGGTTTGCCGGAGTCTCAAGGGCGGTCTTGATGCCGGCGTAAACCGTCACTGCGTCACCGCTGGTGATGTCGTTGCGGCGATACAACTGCTGGAAGCCCCAGGCGGTGTAGACCCCTTCGGTGACCTTCGCCCTGTCCGTTGCGGACATGGTGCTGCCGGCTAGGGCGATGTCGTTGAGCTTCACCCCGTTGAAGGAGCAGAAGATCGCGCCGTTGCCACGCGCGGTAATGGCATCGTTGAGCGAGAGCCAGGTCACCAGGTCGGCCTTGACGGGAGCGCCGAAGGCATCGGCACCCGTATCGTCAAGAACCGTCACTGCGGCACCGGTCTTGCCCATGTCCGTGCGGAGCGCGCTGCCGCTGCTGTAGCCGCCGTTGCCGGCAATGTCGTTGCCCCAGACCGTGGACTTGTTGTCAGCAAGCTGGCCCGCGCTGGCCGGCACGTTCACGCCGCCAGCGGGAACGAGCTGGATGGTGGTCAGCGCGGTGCCGGAGGAAACATTGGTGACATATTGCTTCACCGCGTTGGCGACACCGTAACCGGTTTCGCCTAGATAGGTGGTGCGGGTTCCTGAGCCGTCGTTACGGCCGGTGCCGAACACATAGCCGGCGTTGGGTCCGGGGGCGTCTCCATCCGGATTATCAGCGGCCACTCCAGAGAACAAGCTGCGCGGCTGGAAGCCGTTTGTCATGAGTGCGCGGAACTGTTGCGAGGTCACATTGGTGACCGGCGAGCCTTCATTGGTAAGCATGGTGAACACCACGACTCCGCAGGTCGCATCGCTCGGCTGAAGACTGAAACCCGAATACGGGGTGGCGGCCTTGCTCACGTCCGAGAACGCGATTTCCGACTGCGATGCGGCGACGGTCTTGGCGAAGAGTGGGGTGTCCTTGTGGGTCTCGCCACCACCGATTGCCGCGGCGGTCACCAAATTCCCTGAAATTTCGGTGTAGTAGGTCGGGTCGCTCGCCGGGCTGTCCACCAGCGCGCGGATGCCTTCGACGGAACCATTGAACGAAGTGCGAACGGTGGTCACACCCGCGATGCCTGGGAACGTGCCCTTGAAAATCGAACGGGTGGCGCCGGTGTAGAGGCCGGACGCCTGATCGTGCGCAAATTGATAGGCTGCATTCGAGGCGTTGTACTTCGCGCGGATGGCGGTCAGAGCCGCCGCGCGGAAGGCGGTGGCGCCGGTAATGTCAACGGTAACGTCGCCGTATGCCGTCGTGCAGAACGTGAGAGCGGACAATGCCGCGATTTGTTTGGTCAGTTTCATGTTGTTTGTTTGTTGGTTTGGGGGATTGGTGGTTAGATATGGAATCGTGTGTTTGTGAGAGCTGCGGTCCGTGGCGAGCGACGATTGCGCAGCGACAGGCCGCTCAGAGTCAACAGGCAGGTGAACATCACCGTGGCGGGTTCGGGAATGGCCGTCAAATCGGTCGTCACGAAGGAAACCCCGCCGTCTGTGCCAACGGTCACGGTTCCCTCGAAGGAACCATTACGCAGGTCGCCGGGCACCTGGCCGGAGATATTGTTCTTGGCCAGAATCCGATAGAGGTCGAGAGCGAACTCGGTTTCTCCGACAAGACCGCCGAAGTTGCCGAAGGTTGACGCTGAACCCTTCTGCTGGACGCCGCCTTGGAAGGTGCCGAATGCGTTGCCCTGGAGGCCAGGAGCAAGGAACGGGTTCTGGTTGTCGATCGTCGAAATGGAAGTGGGCGAGACGGTCGTCTGGGCGTCGTACTGGGTTTCGAACGTGTTGTTCATCGTCTCAATGGCTGTGGCACCGCCGGTCATGGCAGTAGTGCCTGCCGTGTAGAGATTCCATCCGGTCGAAGCGGCGATGCCGCCGGTTCCCACCGAATTGCGGGCACTGGACACGTAGAGTGTGCGGTGCGGATCGCCGTCCGTCAGGGTGGTGTTGGTGGCAGAGGTGCCCCAGACACCTGCCAGACCGGCGTATATCGACGGGTCGCTCGCCCACCCTGCACCGAAGGCGCTGCTGAGGGTCGGGTTGAGATCGAGGATATTGCTTTGGGTCAGCGCGGCGTCCCCGGCGGTTCCGGCGGCGGAGCCACGATAGAAGGTCGCGGCATTGCCAAGGTTGGCGTAAACGGTGTTGCTGCCGCCTTCCTTTTGGAAGTAGAGCACGAGGTCGCCCAGCTCATAGTACGCGTTCGCCGCACTGACGGGCAGGGCCGCCAGACCGAACGAAAACGCCGTGAACAGGGCGTAACGATTGATTTGTTTTTTCATGTTGTTAGTGTTGTCGAGTTGTGTGCTTCCCACGGAGGCCGGATGTGTTTCGGGAATTTGCGAAGCCTGATTGCATGCCATGACATTCGTGCGAACGGCCGCATCATGGCGCACGGCGGCGTCCTGCCCATATGTTTTGTGTGAATAATTCGTCACATCAGATCTAACGAAATTCCAGGTGCCGCACGGTGACAATTTCGTTGCATTTGGCAAATTGACGGGCGCTGGGCAACCCACAATGCTCGACGTGTGGCCGAGGTCCGGCCGCATTCCAAACACCTGTTTCACTCATTCCAATCACCAACCCGGCCATGTCCGATTGCTCCCGCCTCGACTAATTCCAATTCCAAACCAATTAATCACCATGAAATGCATCCCTACCACATTGTTGTTGACCAGCGCGCTGGCATACGTCCTCGGATCGACGTCAGTTAGCGCACAGAATGAAAACTTCGCCGCCGGAGACCTCGTGGTCTACTTCCAGAAGTTCGGCGGCGGCGACACCGTTTACGCCAATATGGGCAATGCGGCCACCCTGTTCCGCGGCGCTGCTGCCGGCCCCGGCGCATCTAACCGTGTCGATTTTCTCAACGTCAACACCGAGCTCACGAGCGCCTTCGGTGCCGGCTGGGCCAGCGACCCCGATGTCTATGCGGGCCTTGCGGGCGTGTGGGGTGCCAACGTGACGAATAATACCCTTCAGGACGGAGATCCCCATCGAACTCTCTATATTTCGAGTTCGCGCACGGCAGTCGGAACCGTCGGGCAGCCAAGTTCCAACGGATGGAATCTCTACACGGCAGGCAATACCGCTATGACGGGTGGAGCCAACGCGATATACACCCAGAACAACGTGCTCAAAGTGTCTTTCGACGAAGCCGTCGAGGTTGTCCCTGTGGCGATCTCTCAAATCGACAATCAGAACCCGTTCGTGAATCAGGAAATTCAGGACAACGCCTTCGCCACCTTCCAAGGTGGCGTGCAACAACATGGCAACGCCGGCAGCTTCGGCTCGTTCGGGGCTGCGGGCAATGTCGAGTTCGCTCTGGACCTCTATCGGATTCTGGCCAAGAACACGATCTCCGGCCAGGTGGCCGGCGAGCTGCGTATTGGTTCCTTCGAAGGCACCGTGACCGTCAACAGCAGCGGCATGGTTTCCTTCATCTCGCAAGGGACCGCCACCTCCGCCTATGATGGCTGGATGGACGACTTCACGGACATCACCGCGCCCGCCGCCAAACTGCCCGCCGCGGACCCGGATGGCGACGGCGCGACCAACCTGGAGGAGTTCGGCTTCGGCGGAGATCCTGGCAATGGAGCGGACCAAGGCCTGCGGCTGATCCAGACCGTGGATACCAACAGCGATTCAAAGCGGGATCTCACGCTGACCCTGGAAGTTCGCAGCGGAGCCACCTTCTCCGCCGCCGGCAACGACCTTGTTTCGGGCACCGTCGATGAACTGACCTATCGGATCGAAGGGAGCACGGACCTGGCCACCTGGGACAGTGCGGTGAGCGAAGTGACTCCCGCCATCGGCAGCGGCTCGCCCAGTACCGGTTATGTTTTCAAGACATTCCGCCTCGACAACGGCGGGGCCGGACTCACCGGCAAGGGCTTCCTCCGCGCCGTGGTGACGAAGTGATCCGTGTTGCGGCAACGGCACCAATCTCTTCCCCGCCAACGCTCGTGAGTTATCTATCAAAAATGTGGCAGCAGTTGACGGGGACGAAGGTGCTGATCAAAGCCGGCGTGCTCGCACTGCTCATCGCGTTGGGCTTTGCGGTCAGGCCGGCCTACCGTGCGTTCCGCGGGTATCGGACTGATAGAAGCCTGGCCGCAGCGCAGGAGGCCGCAAGACATGAGCACTGGACCCAGGCCCGCGACAAGGCCCGCAGTGTGTTGCTGGTGCGCCGGGACGACTTCGAAGCGTTCCGCATCTGGGTCCGCGCCCGCGTCAAGTTGGGTGAGCCAAGCGCCTACATGGCGGCCGCCCAACTCACCAACGACCCGCGGGCCACGCGTGAAGACAGCTTGGAGATGTTCCGCTTGCTCGTGTGTCAAGCGCCGCAAGCGGTCGTGCTCGCTGTCTATTACAAACTGCCGAAGGACTTGTCAGGGCAACCGGCCTTCTGCGCCGCCATGATCCGGCTTTTAATTGAACGCGGTGATCTCGATCTGGCCGAAAAGGGCCTGCGCGAGGAGGCGCTGCCGGGTGCCGGCCCCGACGTCAAGCTCGAGCTGCTGCGCGTGCTCTGCTGCCGGCCGGACGCCCAACGGGTGGCCGCGGCGCGGCGCGTCTTCGCGGAGCTGGTGGCCGCCAAAGCCGGCGCTGAAGCCCTGGAAGCGCTGGTGCTGTTAGGTGCGGCCCCCGGCGGACTTGCCCCGGGCGACCCGCTGCCGGACCTGCCGGCGTGGCTCAAGCAGCAACTGAAAGCCACCGCCAGGCACCATTTGCTAGGTCTGGAGCCTGCTCTAACATCCGACCCGGCGGCGGCGGGGTCCTGCTATCAGACAGCCTGCGACCGCTTTTTGAAATCCGATCCGGCGGTACTCGGCGCCTGGCTGGTGCGCCACGACCAGGCCGACATGGCAGTTAGAATCCTGGCCGACCCGGCGCAAACGAATCCGGATGCCTATCTCTGCCGCCTCCGCGCCCTGCTGGGCCTGGAGCGCAAGGCCGAACTGGAAACCGCGCTGGCCAGCTCTCCGGCGGCAGTCGATCCGGTGGAGTTGGAGATCATGCAGGCCAGGTTCGCTGCCCTGCGCGGCGACTTGATCGCCGCGGACGCCGCCTGGACCCGGGCCTTGGACCGCGCGGCCTTCGACACCACCCGCAACCGTTTCATTGAGATCGCCCGGGCCGCCGCCGCCGAGCATGCCAAGGATGCCGAGGTCAACGCCTGGGTGGCGGCCATCCGTCTGGGCTGGGGACCGCTGCCGCTTTTCCGAAGGATCGCGGCGACGAGGTCTTGCCGCCGCTGCCGCCATCGAAGGTCCATTGAACGGACACTTCGCTGCGGCATCCGCTTGCGGCAGAGTTGCCTATGTGAAGAAATTGAAACAAAGAAAATCTTGAGGATGGCGGGTAAACTCCCACGCTGCTTGGTATCGTATGAATGCAATCCCCAAAACAACCCGCGGCCCGCGCCTGGCCAAACGCCTCAAACGAATCGACCCAAGCGAGGAAAGTCCTCCTGATAGAGAGCTGCGCCGCTTGCGCAACCTCAGCACCGACGTGGGCGCTGCCTGCAGCGCCTGGCTGGCCAAGCGCGGGATCAAGACCCGCACCTGGGGGGGATTCAACACTCCACGCTCGTCGTTCAAACCGGCGCGCTTCGAATTCCAAGCGGGAAACGACTTATGAAAGCCATTGGCCGCATCACTCTCATGACACTGGCCGGCGCATGTGCCAGTTACCTGATCCAACAGGCGGTGCGCAGCCGCGCCGAGCGCGTGTGGCGGCTGGCCGCCGGCGAATCCGCCTACGAGCGCAGCCGTCCCGCCGCGCGCCGGCGTCTCACTCCTTGATTTTCTTCAAATCCTCCAGCAACGCGGCAAACGCCTTTTGCACTTTGGCGAGCTTCCTGGTGCGGTGAATCACTTCGCCGTCGAGCCATATTTCCACCACCGGGCTCTGGTCATCCGCGAAGTATTTCGGGGTGTCCTTGAGGATTTTGCTCACTTCCTCGCGGGTGAACAACCGGCTGTCCGGGGTTCGGCATTCGAGTTTCAGGTTCATGTGCGTAGTTGTTGGTTAGGGATACTTGCCGGAACTCCTGCCAGCACGCCACCGCACGCCATCGTGGCTGGCGGAGGGCGATGGTTGAGTATTCCCGCCTCAAGCGCGAGGCTAGTAAGCGCTCCCGCCGTGACAAGGAATTTATTGTGACAGTTTTGGCAGCGTGCCCAATACGGTTTACTTAAGTCGAGACAGGGACGAGACAGGAAGAGGCGGCGGGCAGGATGCCCGCGCCACAGGTGGCCCGGGCATCTTGCCCGGAGCCTCGACTCAAACCACCAAGGGTGCTAAGTAAGCCGTATTGGGCAGCGTGCCCGGCCGCGAGTTCCTAATCGCCAAAGCAGGTTCCGACCCGGCGGGCACTTTGCACCCATGCATGGTCAGGTGGGGTCAACTTGAGGTTGCCAGCCACGTCCTGGATGGGCACCGGCACCGCCACGCCGCCGTGATCGGCCACCATGACTCCGAAGCATCCCTCTGGAATCAACTCAACGCACCTCGTGCCGAGTCGTGTCGCTAGCAAGCGGTCGTTGGCCGATGGGGTCCCGCCGCGTTGCAGGTAGGGCCAGGTCGTTGTCGATGGTCTTGGGCAGGGTGATGATGTTGAGGCCTTTCTCGACGAGGCGCAGGGCATTTTTGTGGGTGCCGCCGCCGCCCAGGATGACGAGGGCATCGAGCTTGTTTTCCGCGTAATTTTCCACGATGACGTCGGTCATATCGCGGGTCTCGCCCTCGATTTCCATGCGATGCGGTTTGTCGCGGCCGGTGCCCAGGATCGTGCCACCCACGGTGAGGATGCTGGCAAGGGCGGCCTTGTCGAGCGGGAAGTGCCGGTTGTGCGCCAGCCCGCGAAAGCCATCCCTGAAACCGCTGACCTGCATGCCACAGCCCAAGGCCGCCTTGCCAACGCTGCGGATGGCGGCATTCAGACCCGGGCTGTCGCCCCCGGCGGTGAGGATTCCAATATGTTTGGTTTGGTGCATGGAGTGGTGTGGTCTCCAACTATGCGGAGCTTACCGAGCATCTGGCAGGCGGATTTGTGTGACGGATTTGTCACCTGGCAAGAGCGGGGTAGTGCGCAGCAGATAGCCGGTGCCGCGGGCGGTTTCGAGGCGCCTGGCATGGCGCCCGAGTTTGACGCGGAGGCGTTTGACGTGAGTGTCGAGGGTGCGGGAATGGGTGTCATCACTGTGGCCCCAGACCGAACGCAGAAGTTCACTGCGATCACAGACGTGACCGGCATGCTCACAAAGGTGCTGGAGGAGCCTGTACTCCGTGATTGTTAGATCAAGCGGGGCGTTGTCGGCATAGCATTGGAGCGCTGTGGGATCGAAGCGGAGCGGGCCGGCACACAGAGGGGAGCGCGGGGAGTGGGCTTCGCGGCGCTTCAAGACGGCCTTGATGCGCAGCAGCAGTTCCTTGATGGAGAAAGGTTTGGTGAGGTAATCATCGGCCCCGAGTCCGAGACCGGCCACACGGTCCTCGGGTTGGGCGCGGGCGGTGAGCATGATGACCGGGGTGCGCAGAGTGAGCGGATCGAGACGCAGTGCCTTGAAGACACACACGCCGTCCATGCCGGGCAGATTCAGGTCCAACAGGATGAGTTCGGGACTGCCGGATCTGGCTAGGGCCAGACCGGTGATGCCATCATGGGCGAGGATGGGAACAAACCCGGCTTGCTTCAAATTGAGCGCCAGGAGGTCCGCGATGTCGACTTCGTCTTCAATAACAAGAATGCGGTTCATGGGTGCGGCTTGGGTTCTGGCGCTGCTCCTGCGGTACCCGTGGCGGACGTGTTAGGGGATCTTGAGGAATGGGGTTTGCACACCTGTGTGCTTGGGGGGGGGGCGATGCCATGCGCTCTGGCAAGCGCTCTGGCAAGGGTCTCCTTGCGGCGTGTAGTACGGCGGGCCTGGTGGATAAAGGAATCCCTCAAACGTGACAAGATTGTCACAGTGCGGAGCGAATGCGCAACTCCATGCCGCCCCTGTGACGGAAGCGTCATCCCGGCGAAAGGTGGGGGATGTCCGCGCGATACAGCAACTTGGTGGCAGGCAGGAACCAAGTTCCCACATTTTTCGAAAGGGACATGTGACAACGTTGTCACGTTTGGCTGGCGCGGGAAACTCACGCGGGCCATGTGACGGAATTGGCACCAGATTTTGAATGCGGTGGGCCGGGAGTGGGTGTTTGTCTTGCACGGAGGCCGTTGGCGCTTCCGCCAGATATTTATGAGAATCGATATTGTGACAGACACCTTTTCGCCGGATGTGAACGGGGTGGCAATGACCATGAGGCATTTGAGCTCCGGCCTGCGGCAGCGCGGACACCGGGTGAATGTGATTCACACCGGAGCGTCAGCACGGGCGCTTGAGCTGCCCTCAGGCACCGCGCCCGAAGCAGAAGAGTTGCGGGTCGGCCTGCCGCAGTTGTTCGATATCAGGGGGCGCTGGTTGCAGAAGCGGCCGGATGCCATCTACGTGGCCACCGCGAGTCCACTCGGGATCGCGGCGCTCAAGGCGGCCAACGCGCTGGGCATTCCGGTGGCCTCCGGTTTCCCCACGAATTTCCATCAGCGCGCGGATTGCACGTTGGCACCCTCGCCTGCCGTGGTGGATCGCCTGGTGGCCGATGGGATCGCCAATGTGCATATGTTAGGGCATGGGGTTGACGCGGAGATGTTCGCGCCGCGGAAGCGCTGCGAGAGGCTGCGTGCCGAGTGGGGGGCGCTGGCCGACACTCCGGTTGCCCTGTACGTGGGGCGGGTGACCTCGGACAAGAACTTCGACCTGGCGATGACGACTTTTGAACAGATGCGACAAGCCGATTCCGGCGTGCAAGGCGTGGTGGTCGGGGACGGTCCATTGCGCGGGCAGCTGGCGGCACGGTGTCCGTGGGTGCGCTTTGTCGGAATGAAAACCGGCGAGGAACTTGCGAGGCACTATGCTTCCGCCGATGTGTTGGTTTTCCCCAGTGAGACGGATACTTACGGCAATGTTTTGCTGGAGGGAATGGCGAGCGGTCTGGTGACGGTGAGTTTCGACTATGCGGCAGCCGCGCTGCATGTGCGTTCCGGCGAGAATGGTTACAAGGCGGCCACAGGAGCCACCCCGGCATTCATCCGCCACGCGCTCGGCGCGCTTGCGCTGCGCAGCGACCACCCGCTGCGGCTGGCGGCCCGCGCGGCGGCGGAAATCCTCACTTGGGACAAGGTGGTAGGGGAATTCGAGAGCCGGTTGGAGCACATCGCCGAAAGCGGCGGGGTGTTGCCAAAGTTGCCGCGGGCGAGCGGCAAGCGGCCGAAATTCTCCTGCCTGAGCGTGTTTCTATCAGACATTCATCTGGGCACGGCGGAGAGCAAGGCAGACGAGGTGGTCGAGTTCCTCAAGCACATCCAATGCCGCAAGCTGGTCCTCAACGGCGACATCATCGACGGCTGGGCGCTGCGGCGTGGCGGGCGGTGGCGCTCCAGCCACAGCCGGGTGATCCGCAAGCTGCTCAAGATGACGGAGCATGACGGGACCGAGCTGATCTATCTGAGAGGCAACCATGATGACATTCTGGAGCGGCTGCTGCCGCTGGCATTCGGGCGGATCCAGTTCCTCAAGGAGCACATCCATGTGTCACCTAACGGGAGACGTTATCTCGTGGTGCATGGCGATGGTTTTGATAGCGTAACGACCCATCACAAGTGGCTGGCGGCGCTCGGATCGGTGGGCTATGATTTTCTGCTGAAGGTGAACCGGTTTTACAACCAGTGGCGGGCGTGGCGCGGCAAGGAGTACTTTTCACTCAGCAAGCGGGTGAAGGCGAAGGTCAAGTCGGCGGTGTGTTTTGTGGACCGCTACGAGGAGTTGCTGCAGGACCTGGCCCGCCACAAGCAGTGCGACGGCATCATCTGCGGCCACATCCACACGCCCGAGGACAAGCAGATCGGCGACATCCACTACCTCAATTCGGGGGACTGGGTGGAGAGTCTCACCGCCATCCTGGAGCACCACGACGGGCGGATGGAGTTGGTGCGCTACGACGAATTTGTCGCGGGGTGCAGGCAGCGTGAAGGGCCGGAATTGGAGCCCGAGCCCCATCGGTCCTGGCCCTGCGGCATCTTCGCCGGTGCCGCGGACTGAGCCGCGCGGCATCCCAGGCTTGACGGGATGGGGCACTGAGGCATGCTTGGCGCGCATGCGCATTCTCACCGGTCTCCAGCCCAGCGGCAAACTTCACGTCGGAAATTATTTCGGGGCGATGGAGCCCGCGGTGCGGCTGCAGGAGGTGGGCGAGGCGTTTTATTTCATCGCGGACTATCATGCGATGACCTCGATGCGGGATCCGGCGGGGTTGCGGGCGAATGTGCGGGAGTTGGCAATTGATTTCCTGGCCTGCGGGCTGGATCCGGCGCGGGCGGTGTTTTTCCGCCAGAGTGCGGTGCCGGAGGTCAATGAGCTGGCGTGGATCCTGTCGACGGTGTGCCCGGTTAGTTTGTTGGAGAAATGTCATTCCTACAAAGACAAGGTGGCCAAGGGGATCGCCGCCACTCACGGGTTGTTTGCCTATCCGGTGCTGATGGCCGCGGATATCCTGCTCTACGACTCCAACCAGGTGCCGGTGGGCCGGGACCAGAAGCAGCATTTGGAAGTGACGCGCGACATTGCGGTGAAGCTCAACGAGGCATTTGGCGAGGGCACCGTGGTGCTGCCCGAGCCGATCATCCGTGAGGACACCGCGGTGGTGGTCGGACTCGATGGCCAGAAAATGAGCAAGAGCTACCACAACACACTGCCGATTTTCGGCGAGGAAAAACCGCTGAAAAAGTTGCTCATGAAAATCGTCACCGACTCGACGCCGGTGGAGGCGCCCAAGCCGACGGCGGGCTCGACGATTCTGGCGCTGTACAAATTGTTTGCCAGTCCGGCCGCCTACGCGGTGATGGTGGCGGAGCATGAGCGTGGCGGGGTGGGCTACGGGGAGTTCAAGAAACGGCTGGCGGAGGCGTATTGGGACTTTTTCGCGCCGATGCGGGCGCGGCGGGCGGCAGTCACCGCGGATCCGGGGTACGTCGATGAGGTGCTGGAGCTGGGTGCGGCACGGGCGCGCGAAGAGGCGGCCAAGGTGCTGGCACGGGTGCGCCGCGCGGTCGGCTTGACCTGAGCGCGGCGGTGGCGGTGGCGGTGGCGGCGGCGGGATTTTTGCGCCGCCGGGGCGCTGTGGGCTTGCGTGGCGAGCGGAATGGTGCATGTTTTGGGTTATGTTAAAACGTGTCTTGTGTCTGTTGGTAGATGGCTTTGAAGAAACCGAAGCGGTCACGCCGGTGAATTTGCTGCGGCGGGGTGGCATTGAGGTGGTGATGGCGTCGCTGCATGGCGGCGTGGTGGAGGGCCGTGGGGGCCTGCGGGTGGAGCCGGACGCGGATTTTGCCGAGCTCGAGCCGGCATCCTTTGATTTGCTCTATCTGCCAGGCGGCCCCGGGGTGATGGAATTGCTGCGCGACGGCCGGGCCCTGGCGCTGGCGGCTGAGTTTTATGCGGCAGGCAAGCCGGTGGCCGCCATGTGTGCCGCGCCGTTGATTTTGCATCAGGCCGGGTTGTTGGAGGGTCACCGTTTCACCGCCCATTTCAGTGTGCACGGGGAACTTCCGGGAGTGGTGGACGAGCGGGTGGTGGAAGATGGACTGCTTGTGACATCGCGCGGGCCGGGCACGGCGGTGGACTTCGGGCTGGCTCTGGTGCGCCGGCTCGCCGGGGAGGCCGTGGCGCAGGAAGTGGCCAAGGGGATCATGGCGTGAGGCGGAGCAGCGCGGTTAAATATCCAATGTGCGCTTGCGTTTGGCGGGGTTGTCAGGAATGGTCTGCGGCGTGATGTCTGCGCCGCGCAAGCCGTTTTGGTTGCTGCCCAACCTGCTGAGCCTTGATGCTCCGCTGGTGGCGGTGGTGTGGTTGTGGATGTTCGCGAAAACCTGGGGGGTCAATTACCATCCGGGGCATGGCTATGTGGTTCTCGCGCTGGGGGTCTGGGTGTTGTATGTGGCGGACCGCTTGTTGGATGCCACTTTGCACGGCGATTCGCCACGGTGCCGGGCGCGCCATCAGTTTCACCGCCGCCACTGGCGCAAGTTTGTGGCCGGCGCGGTGCTCGCCCTCATCGTCGTGCTGGTGACGGTCTTGATGAAGAGTCCGATGGCGATTTTCTCCTATCTGGTTGCTGAGGGGGTTTTGGTGGCGGGTTTCTTTGCCTTTGCAACCATCACGCCTGCCGCCGCAGGGGACATTCCCTACGCCAAAAACATCCTTGCCGGCATCGCCTTTGCCTTCGGCGCCGCCTTGATGGCACACGTGTATTTGTATGACCGGGGGATCTGGGATTTGCTCAAGTCGCGGGAGTTCCATGGCTTTGCGGTGCTATGCATCCTGAATATTTCCGCCATCGACTTGTGGGAGCACGCCGAGCGCAGCCGCGATCCCGAGGTGCAAGCAACCGATGAACTTTCGCTGACCCTGCCGTTGACCTTGTTAGGAGCGGCATCGTTGTTTTTTGCCTTGCGGGCGGAGCAACACAGTTCGCGCCCGTTTTTCTATGCGATCCTGACGGGTGCGGCGCTGTTGCACGTCCTCAACCGGACGCGGGCGAGGTTCTCCATGGAATCCCTGCGCGTGCTCGCCGATCTGGCCTTGGTGGCGCCCGCACTGGTGTTTCTGTCCTTTCCAAGTTCTGGATGATGAACCAACCCGCTCCCATGCGCCTGGTCTTCGTCGCCACCGGTGACATTGCCGTGCCGGCTTTCCGGCAGTTGTTGGAGCACGGCCCGCGACCCCTCGCGCTGGTGACCCAGCCAGACAAGCCGGTGGGCCGCCACCAGACGCTGCAGCCGCCCACCCTCAAGCTGGAGGCGCTCAAGGCGGGCATCCCCGTGCTGCAACCCGCGGTGATCGGCGAGGTGGCGGGCGAACTCGCGGCCATGGCACCGGACGTCATCGTGGTGATGGCATACGGGCAGATCCTGCGGCAGGAGATGTTGGCGTTGGCCGGCACCGCCATCATCAATCTGCATGCCTCGTTGTTGCCCCGCCATCGGGGTGCCTCGTGCATCCAGGCGGCCATCGCGGCCGGCGATGCCGCCACCGGCATCACCGCCATGCATGTCACCCGCGCGCTGGATGCCGGGGATGTGATTTGTTGCCAAGCCATCCGCCTTGCCGCGCAGGAAACCGGCGGCGGTCTGCATGACCGCCTGGCAGAGTTGGCACCGGAGGTGCTCGCGGCGGCCTTGCACGGCCTGGCAACGGGGACGGCCACCCGCACGCCACAGGATGCGGCGCTGGTCACCTACGCGCCCAAGTTGGAGCGGGAGGCGGGCAGGATCGATTGGGCGCTGGATGCGCTGACACTGGAACGGCGGATTCGCGCGTATGATCCGTGGCCGGGGACATTCACGGTTGTTAGGGAGGCGGGCCAGCCCCGGCGCCTGAAAATTTTCCCGCCGGTCGAGGTGTGTCACTGCGAGTTGGGTCCCGGGGAATTCGCCGCGGAGGAGGGCATTTTGAGGGTGGGTTGTGGCGCGGCGGCCCTGCGTCTGCATGAGGTGCAACTGGAAGGCTCCCGGCGCATGAGTGCCGCGGAGTATCTGCGCGGCCGGCAGTCTGGCTGATGCCGGAAGACAAGGCCGTTGTGCTGGAAATGGCACGCATCCTCAGTCGATACCACTCCAGGCATGCCATCATCTTCGCCTGCTGGAACGGCGAAGAGAACGGCCCGAACGGGTCGCGGGAATTTGTCCAACAGCTAATCCAGGATGGCCGCAGCGACGCGCTGTATCTGCACAATGACTCTATCGCCGTTGGTCCGCAACAACGGCTTACCCTCGATACGATTGATCTACCCCGCCACCTTTTTCACGAAGCAAGCTTTAAGGCCGATGGCAATCCCATCCATTTTGCAGGAGATTTCGTGGTCGCCGTCGACCAGGCGGATGGGCTTTGACTTTGTTCCCACTTTGAGCACTTCGGATGATCCCTTCAGTTTCAGATCCTTGATCATGGCCACGATGTCGCCATCCGCCAGCACGTTGCCATAGGCATCCTTGACGACCCGATCCGCGGCGGATTCATCCACCGGGGCATCGTCGCTCCATTCATGGCCGCAGGTGACGCACTCGACGTGGCCGGCGTGGTTCAATACTTCGGTCATATCGCACATCGGACAGGCAAGGTTGCTCATGGGCGGGCAGGACACACCCCGCGGCGATATAACACAAGCGCTAATATCCCGGCGCAGTTCGCGCAGCCGATTCCCCAGTCGGGACAGGATGGACGGCGGGGCCGCCGGTCACCACGGCATTCGTGGGCAGAATGGCCGGCAGTCTGTCCGATGCCAGCCACCACAGGCGCGGAGCGGGGGTTATGGCTGGGAAGCCCCAACTTTTCCGCGCTTGGCCCACTGGTGGCGCGCCGGCTTTTCCCGAGCCCTTGGGAGCATGCCGTCATAACACCTCCTGCCGAGTGACCTGGCGAATCCCTTGACGGGTGGGTCCAATCACGATATTGATCCACCTCCCATGAAAACAAAATTCATCTGCGGTTGTGCGGCGATGCTGTGTGCTGTCTCGATCTCAACTTCTGCGGCGCTTGAAGCCCGGCGAGTGCCGCTGTTCGACGGCAAGACGCTTGACGGATGGGATGTCATCAAGTGTGAAGCTGTCGTGAAGGACGGCAGCATTCTGCTCAAGGACGGCAACGGTGTCGTCCAGACCAAGCGGAAGTACAGCGACTTCGTGCTCGAGTTCGAGTGGAAATCACTCAAAGCTGACAAGTGGGACAGCGGGGTGTATTTCCGTTATGACTCGATCCCGGCAAACCGGGAGTGGCCGGACCGCTATCAGGCAAACCTCAGGCAAGGGGACGAGGCGAATGTTGACGGCCTGAAAGGCGCAAAAAGCCAGGGACTTTTCAAGAACGGTGAATGGAACTCATTCAAGCTGACCGTGCGCGGCACGACCGTCGAAATGGAAATCAACGGCCAGCCGGCTTGGAAAGCCGACGGGCTCGAAGGTCCGAAGAACGGCTTCATCAGCCTGCAGTCTGAGGTTGCCGGTGGCGGTCAGTGCCTCTTCCGCAACCTCTTCATCACCGAGATGAAGTGAAGAGACTCCCTCGTGCCTCACACCGTCCTTAACTGGAGAGCCGTTGCCGTCCGCCGCTCCTGCTTATCCTCGCCATTTTGCCGTGTGCCCGGCGGCATGGAGGCCTCCCAATACAAGGACTACGTCCTGTTCATGCTGTTCATCAAATACGTCTCCGACAAATTCGGTGTCAGCGATGACATGGCCCCGCCGGTGACCATCCCCAAGGGTGAGGTTGAGCAACTCGTCACCCTTTGCAACGACACGCACCAGCAGTTTGTTGCGGCAGCCGGTCGCACCATCGATACCCACCTCAAATATCCGAGACCGCGTCCCGGATAGCCCTTCCCGATGCATCCGAGAAATCCGAGACGCTGTCTCGGATTTGCTCAGAAAGCCAGTGGGCGGCCCTGCCCAGCCGGGAAATGGTGGGCAAGCTTCCCAGTCGCTTTCCCCTCGGCTGGTCTCATTACGTCGAACTCCTAACCATCGATTCCCCCGACGAGCGCCGCTTCTACGAGATCAAGGCTGCTGCCAACCAGTGGAGCGTGCGCGAGCTTGAGCGCCAGAGCGCCAGTTCCCTCTATCAGCGTCTCGCACTCAGCCGCGACAAGGACGAAATTCGCCGCCTCTCGCGCGAGGGCCAGATCGTGACAAAAGCCGCCGATCTCATCAAGAACCCGCTGGTGTTGGAATTCCTCGGCCTCGACGAGCGCCCCCACTACACCGAGGAAGAGTTGGAAAGCGCCATCATCGACAAGCTGGAAACCTTCCTGCTGGCCAGGGACCCGGAGCTGCGGCGCAAAACCCTCGGCGAGGGCGACCCCGCCCCCAGTCACGGCAAGTGCCAGGTGGTCGGCTTCAACGGCCGCAGCACCGATGCGCCGGGAGGCATCTGGGGCGCGATTGCCGAACCACTTGGAAAGGCCGACCAGTTTGCCCGCTATTGCTCGCCATTGCTCCAAGCGCCGGGCCCTGAGGCGTGGAAACAGCTTCTCGGGTCCGCCCCTGTGATCATGTTCCTTGATGAGCTCCCGTCCTACCTCGAATACACCGTCGCCGTCCCGGTCGGAAATGCCAATCTTGGCACCGTGACCACCGCCGCGCTGGCCAATTTGTTCGTGGCGGTCGCCGACATGGAAAATGTCTGTCTGGTCCTGTCGGATCTCGCCGGATCCAACTGCAGTGTCGGCCAGGCCAGCATTGAGGCCGCCTTCAATCGCGCGGTCGGCGGCATCACTGCGGAGGCCAAGCACATCGCCGTGCCCATCCCCGACAAGCCCAACAGCCGCCTCCAGAAATACCGGATCCCGGAAAATGGCAAAAGGATGAAGTCGTCATCTCATGCCCCAGGCTCTTCCCTTCATCCTTCTTGACAGGCACCCATAAAACCATATGCTCACCCATATATGAAAACCACCCTGGACCTGCCCGACGACCTGTTGATCGAGGCCAAGACCCTCGCCGCCCGACGCAAAACGACTCTCAAGGCCATTGTCGAACACGCGTTGCGGCGGGAAATCCAACCCGCTGCCGGGTTGGAAAATCCTGACCCGGAGAAATTCGAGGTCGGGCCCTTTGGCATCCTTCGAATTAAGAGAGTCCCGGGCGCGCCGCCCGTCACCTCCGAGATGATCCGCACCATTCAGGACGAGATCGACGAAGAAGACCTGCAAAGGGCTCTCCACCCAAACCGTCCATGATCACCCTGCTGGACGCCAACGTGCTCATCGCCTTGGGTGATGCCGGACACCACCACGAAGCCGCCGCCATGCGCTTCTTCCAAAACGTGGCCGTCCCCGGCGGTTGGGCCACCTGCCCGCTCACCGAAAATGCCTTCCTCCGCATTCTCAGCCAGCCGGGTTACCACCGCGGCCTGGGCTCTCCGGCTGAGGCGCGCCGAGTTCTGGTGCGCTTGCTCGCCTCACCCGGCCACCAATTCTGGCCCGACGATCTTTCCCTCACGGACACCCGGTTTTTCCCCAGCCTCCCTCCATCCAAGCAGCTCACCGACCTCTATCTTCTCGGCCTCGCGGTGAAGCACGGGGGCCGCTTTGCCACCTTCAACCTGGGCATCGACGCCTCCCTCATCCCCGGTGGCCCGGCCGCCTGTTGCTTCATTCCTCCTTCATAATTCATCCTTCAGCCTTCATCCTTTCTCCCCATGCCCGCCTTCATCGAAACCCAGTTCCCCATCGCCCGCCTCTCCGCCGGGTCCTACAAGGAGCGCAAGGCGAACAACGGGCAGACGCTCAGGATGTTCTCGCAGTACTACGACACCGTCCGCTGGGTCGGTGACGAATTGGCCAAGCGTCCCGAGTTTGGAGGCATGGACATCGGCCTTTATGCCGGCAGCAACCGCTCCGGCTTCTGGCGGGAGGGCCGCTTCCAGCGCATCCAGCGCATCGGCCAGGCACGCAGTGAGATTTGGATCGCCAATCTCCGCTACCGCGACTCCGTTGAGGATCGGGTCCATCAGGTGTTGGCAGACCGCCTCGAAGCCATCCACGGGCTTTTCGGCCAGATCCCCGACACCCTTGAAGATGTCTGGGTTCAAGTCGCCCTCAAGGATGAACAAGCTGCCCGCCAACTCATCGACCGCACCGCCGCCACACGCAATCCCTTCGACGTCAAATACAGCAAGGTCGAAGACTCCAATTGGGAAACCTGCTCGTCCGTCCTCAACAAGGTCAGCATGAAAGAAGTCCTCTCGAAGGGGTGGTGAGCCGAAATTCAAAACATCACATAACCTAACTCCTTGAACTGCAAAACTCATTTCTCTCGCGATGGGTGATGAGTTCAGGAAAGACAGATGCTGCCCTACGATCAGAACTCAGCAAACGACCTCGTTTTAGACTCCTGAGCGAGCAAGTCTAATTGTCGCTGGACACAAGTTCAATTCCCTGAAGTTGTGGTAAATCGGCGGCTTGCCCGCCTCTTCATCCTGGAGGGATGGCGGCCATTAGCCCGGGGTTGAGGAGCGCCAGCGACGAATACCCCGGGACGCCAAGGATTCACATATCAGCACCCTGGCAGGGGTGCCAGAGTCGTGTGCCCCATATTGCACGCCCGGCGCAGCGTTCTGCGACCCCTGCCGGGGTCGGATGCCGCCGGACAGAGCGCGGGAACCTCGGCGGCAAGGACGTCGCATCGCACCTTGCTCGTTCTTGATTTAAGGTGAGACAAAGGTGAGTGCTGTTTTTTTACTAACAATCAAAATCTTTATAACCAATTGATTTCAAGGGCGCGCCTGACTGGACTCGAACCAGTGACATTCCGCTTAGAAGGCGGATGCTCTATCCAACTGAGCTACAGGCGCCAAGCCTTGGGTTGCTACCAAGGATGAATTTTTTGCTGCCACATTGTCAAGCCGATGATCCGCAATGGCCAGGGAATATCCTGCGGGCGCGGCCAGGCGCGGTGCCGCGCTTCAGGGTTGGCAGGGGGCCGCCATGAGGCTATCATGCCACCGTGAACCGGATTTGCCTGATTGGTGGGACAAGCGCCGTGGCCGCGAGTGGGTCGTGGCGGTGCCCACTCTGCCGTGCCGCTTGCCGATGACCCGTGCCACCCAACAGCCAGTTCCCAAACGACGCCCCGCCAGCCTGGCGGTGTGGATGACGTCGAGCGTGGCGGTGTTTGTGCTGTTGGGGTCGCTGGCCATGGTGGTGGCGTTCGCGCGGCACCTCGACCGCGAAGAACGCCGGGCGTTCGAGGGGTTGGCGCGGACCAACGCCGGGTTTCTGGAGCGCACCCGGCTGCCGCAAAGCGAAAAAATGGCGGCGCAACTCGGCGAAATCATCGGCGCTCGCGTGTTTTTCTGGCAGCCGGCAAGCGGCCGGGTCGTCGGCAAAACCGGCGATGCCATGGATGACGCCGCCTTGCACATGAGCTTTGATGGCAAGGTGAAGCTCATGCCCGACGGCGCGTGGAGGGTCGGGGTGTTAGGGTACGGCGGCACCCGCGTCATTTTCCTGCGCTCGGTGGCCGAGCGCGTGCGGGTAATGGACCAGGCCGACACCTGGCTGGCCTTGGGGGTGTTTTGGTTGCTGTCGTTGGCGCTGGGCTGGGGGCTGGCGCGGCGGGTGACGCGCCCGTTGCACAGCCTGGCCGAGTCGCTGCCGCTGGTGGGCACCGAGCGCGACTTGCCGGAGTTGCCGGTGGCCCGCGGTGACGAAATCGGCCAGCTCGCGCAAACCCTCACCCGCACCCACCACAGCCTGCGCGAGGAACGCCAGCGGCGCCGCGCGGCGGAACGCCATGCTTTGTTAGGCCGGATGGCCACCAGCCTGGCCCATGAGGTGCGCAACCCGGTGGCGGCGATCCGGCTCCACGCTCAATTGTTAGAATCGGCGCTGCCGGCCGAGGCGGCGCTCTCGCGCCAGCTCATCGAGAGCGAGGCGGAGCGCATCGAGGGCTTGGTGGCGCAATGGCTCAACTATGCCAAACCCGTGCCGCCTGTGCTGATGGAGGTGGACGTGGCGGCGGCGCTGCGCCAGGCGCTGCGGCTGATGGAGCCGCAGGCCCGGCATGCCGGGGTCTCGCTCGATTGCGCGGTGGAGCCAGATGCCGCAGCGGTGGTGATCCATGCCGACCGGCACCGGCTGCAGCAGGTGTTAGGCAACCTGTTGCTCAACGCGGTGCAGGCGATGCCGCACGGCGGGCGGGTCACGCTGCGGGTGCAGGATGCCGGTGCCCACGTGGCGGTGGTCGTCGAGGACGAAGGCGCGGGTTTCAGCGCGGCGGCCCGTGCCCGGCTGGGCGAGCCGTTTTATTCCGAGAAGGAAGGTGGGATGGGTTTGGGCCTGGCAGTGGCGAAGGACATTTGCGAGGCCCATGGCGGCGGGCTGGCCGTCGAAACCCGCGCCAGCGGAGGGGCCCGGGTGCGGGCCGAGTTCGCCAAGTCACCGCCCGCCGGATCCAGCATCTAACCGCCAGTTCCCCACCCCCACCGCCGATGACCGCCCACCCGATCCTGATCATTGAAGACGAACACGCCCTCGGCACCGCCTTGTCGTTCCTGGTGCGCCGCATGGGGCACTTGCCCACCTTGGTGGCGTCGGGTGCCGCCGGCTTGGCGGCCCTCAACCGCGAGAACTTCGCCGCGCTGGTGCTCGACATCGGGTTGCCGGACATGAGCGGGCTGAAGGTGTTAGAAAGGCTGCGGCAGCACGGCGACGCGGTGCCGGTGTTGGTCATCACGGCCCACGCCACCCTGGATTACGCCATCCACGCCCAGAAATCCGGCGCCACCGCCTATCTAACCAAACCGCTGGATTTGCGCCAGTTCGAGCAAACGCTCGGTGCCATGCTGGCACCCGGGCTGCCGCCGGCGCAGCCCCCCCCGGCCGCGGCGCAAACCCGCGCGGCGACCTTGATTGGGGCCGCGCCTTGCTTGCGGGAGACCTTCATTGGCATCGCCCGCGCCTGCGCCGGGGACGTGCCGGCCCTCATCACCGGACCGAGTGGCTCGGGCAAGAGCCTGAGCGCGGCGGTGATCCATGCCCACAGCCCGCGCGCCAGCCAGCCCTTGGAGTTTCTCACCTGCTCGCGCATCGCGGAGGCCACAGGATTCGACCGCAGCGGCGGCGGCACGATTGTGTTAGAAGAGGTGACCGAGCTCGCCGCCGACCTGCAAACGCTGCTGGCGGCCGGATTGGCCAGCGCGCCGGGGGCGCGGCCGCGGGTGCTGGCCACCACCGCCCATGACCCCCGCGAGGCGGTGCGCGACGGCAGCCTGCGCGAGGACCTGTACTACGCCCTAACCACCCTGACGATTCCGCTGCCACCCCTGCGCGAACGCAGCGGCGACATCCCGGCGCTCAGCGGGTTTTTTGTGGGCCTGCACGGCGAGGCGCCCGGGGCGCAACTCACGCCGCCGGTGTTGGCGGCGCTGCAGGCCTATCCGTGGCCGGGCAATGTCCGCGAATTGCGCCACGTGCTCGACTATGCCGTTACTATCAGTGGCGGCGGCCCGGTGTTCCTGAGCCATTTGCCGGCGCACGTCGCCGCGGCCGCCGGCCACCGCGACGCCGTCCCGGCACCCGGGGAACTCGAGGCGGCGCTGGGCCGCTGGCTGGATGCCGAGTTGGCCCTGCCCGAGGGCGACGGCCCCGACTACGACGCGCTGTTGGAGCGGATCGAAGGGGTGATGCTGCGGCATTTGTTAGACAAGCACGAGCACAAGCCGACCCATCTGGCCGCCGCGCTGCGGATGCACCGCGCGACGTTGCGGCAGAAACTGCGGCGGGCCGGTTTGCAGCGGGGGGAAGAGTAGGCCGCCCGGGGCGAAATCCGGTCATTCGCAGGCAGTCGCGGGCAAATCTTGTCCACCTCTGGCAATTGACTCCGAGGCGGCAAATATGCGATCCAAGGCGTGCGGCAAGCACCGCCGCAACCCAGCCATCTGTCTAACCGACCACCGCCACCGTGAACCGAATCCCTCCCGTCCTTGTCCTCCTCGCCGGCCTCGCCACACTCGACGCGCAGAATTTGCTAGATCCGTTGGTGGTGACAGCCGAACGGATGGCCACGTCGCTGAGCGAAACCCCCTATGCGGCGAGCAGCCTCGACGCGGAGTACCTGTGGGAAAACTCGCGCCGCACGCTGCCCGACGCCCTGCAATACACGCCGGGGGTGTTGGTGCAAAAGACCGGCAACGGCCAGGGTTCGCCGTTCATTCGCGGCTTCACCGGGCGCCAGAACCTGTTGCTGATGGATGGGGTGCGCATCAACAACTCGACCTATCGCAGCGGCCCGGTCCAATATTGGAACACCATCGACTCGCTGTCCATCGATCACCTCGAGCTGATCAAGAGCCAGGGCTCCGTGTTGTTTGGTTCGGATGCCATCGGCGGCACGCTCAACGCGTTCGGCAAAGCGCCTGACTTCCGCGAACAAACCGCCGACCACGCCTATCTCGGGGGGGCGGCGTCCTACGAGTTCCGCAGCAATGGCCAGGGAAGCCACGTCGGCCGCCTCGAAACCGATGTCGGCGTCGGCGGCCAATTTGGCATTCTGCTCGGCCTTTCCGCCAAGGACTTCGGCGACCTCGAGGACTCCGCGCTCGGCCGCATGCGCAATACCGGCTACCCCGAGCAGGACCTCGACCTCCGCGTCGATTGGGCCCTAACCGCTGACTCCACGCTCACCCTGGCGCAGTATTTCGTCAATCAAGACGATGTCTCGCGCTGGCACCGCACGCTCTACAACCCCGGTTGGTCGGAGGACGGCCACGTCGCGGCGCCCGGCAAATGGACCACCGACAATTTCGATCAGGAACGCGCGCTGAGCTACCTCCGCTATGCCGGCACCAACCCGCAGGCGCATGGCGCCATCCAGCGCTGGAGCGCCACCCTGTCCTATCAGGCGAGCGATGACTCGGAGTGGCAAAACCGCCTCGGCGACCCCGCCGCCGGCTCGCGGCCCATCCGCGGGTCCTCGATCCATGTCGCCACCCTCGGCCTGGATCTCATGCTGGAATCCAAGCTCGGCCCCGGCGCGCTGGTTTACGGGCTGGATTACTATCACGACTGGGTGGATTCCTCCGGCTATCAAACCAATCCGGCCGGCACCAACCGCCGCGAAAGCCTGCCGATCGGCGATGACTCGGACTACGACCTGTTAGGGATCTATTCCCAATACGTGTGGCAGCCGGTGGCAGCCTTGGAAATCACCGCCGGGGCCCGTTACACCTATGCCGAGGCCACGGTGGGAAGATATTATAACAGTAACAACGCCATCCAGCCCGGTCAGTCCCAGGACTGGAGTTCCGTGGTGGGCTCGTTGCATGCGATCTATCACCTGGATTCCTGCTGGAGTGTCTATGGCGGGCTGGCCCAGGCATTTCGCGCCCCGAACCTGGATGACCTCTCAGGCAATGCCACCGCCAGGGCTGGCAATGATGCGCTGGGCTCCGCCACCCTCGCTCCGGAGACGTTCCTGACCTATGAACTCGGGGTCCGCCGCCATACCGCCAATCTATCAGCGAGCCTGGCGGCCTTCTACACCGCGGCGCAGGATCTCATCGTCGGCGTGCCTATCAGCTCCGGCAGCACCACCACGGTGGCCACCAATGCCGCTGATGGCTATGTCTATGGCTGCGAACTCGAGGCGGCGTGGCGCATCCACCCGCAGTGGACACTCAGCGGCTTTGCCGCCTGGCAGGACGGTCGCACCGCCGCCCCCGCCTACCTCAACGGCCCGCTTCAGGACAAGCCCAACACCCGCCAACTGCCGCTCAGCGGCTCGCTGGCCCTGCGCTGGACCGCCGCCTCGCAGATCTATTGGGTGGAAGGCCGGCTGTTGGCCGCCGCTACCGAAGACCGCATCAGCGCCGCGGACCAAGCGGCGGACAACCAACGCATCCCCACCGGCGGGACCCCGGGTTATGTGGTCGCCTCCCTGCACGCCGGGTGGCAGGTCAACGAGAAGCTGGCGCTCAATTGCGGCCTCGAGAATCTAACCGACGAAAGCTACCGCAATCACGGCTCCGGCCAGAACGAAGCGGGCTTCAGCGCGATTTTGGGCGCGCGGGTGACGTGGTGAGCAATTAGCCCGGCATGGCAAGGGGCGCCGGCTTTAGCCGGCATGGCCGGCATGGCAAGGAGCGCCGGCTTTAGCCGGCATGGCCGGCATGGCAAGGAGCGCCGGCTTTAGCCGGCATGGCCCATGAAGCGAGAAAGCGGGGTCGCTGGCGGCCACTCCTTTCGCGTTTCATGGGCGAGGCGGACTAAAGTCCGCGCTCCTTTGCTAACGAATGCGCAGGCGGGGGCTTGTTAGGCCCGGAGGTCGTCCCGCTTCTCGTCGCCAGCGGCAGGGCTGGGTTCGGCGGTGGCTGGCGCGGCGGCAACCAGATCCAACTCTGCCTGTTGAGTGGCTGGCGTCTCAGCGGCGAGACGATCTGCCTCCGCCTGTGCAGCGGCAGCTTTCTCAGCGGCGAGACGATCTGCCTCCGCCTGTGCAGCGGCAGCTTTCTCAGCGGCGAGGCGGTCTGCCTCTGCTTGTTGGGCGGCAGCTTGCTCGGCGGCGAGGCGGTCTGCTTCCGCTTGTTGGGCGGCGGCCTGCTCGGCGGCGAGGCGGTCTTGCTCCGCTTGTTGGGCGGCAGCTTGCTCGGCGGCGAGGCGGTCTGCTTCTGCTTGTTGGGCGGCAGCTTGCTCAGCGGCGAGGCGGTCTGCTTCTGCTTGTTGGGCGGCGGCCTGCTCGGCGGCGAGGCGGTCTTGCTCTGCTTGTTGGGCGGCGGCTTGCTCGGCGGCGAGGCGGTCTGCTTCTGCTTGTTCGGCGGCTGCCTGTTCGGCGGCGAGGCGGTTTTGCTCGGCATGTTCCGCGGTGAGGCGTTCTTGTTCGGCGGCAAATCCCCCTTGTTGGGTCCTGGCGGCGATGGCGGCTTGCTCGGCGGCAAGGCGCTCGGCTTCCTTTTGGGCGTTGAGCGCTTGCAGGCGTTCGACATCCTCGATGGCCTGGGCCACCTTGGTCGAGGTGTTCTCTTTGCTCGGTTTGCGGGCGTTGCGCTCCGCCAGTTCCATGGCGGGCAGGAGGCTCACGGAGTCGTGCGCGCTGGCGGCGGGCAGTCGGGTGGCGGCTTCGAGTTGCGTCTGGCACTTGGCCAGCGATTGAGCGCTGGTGGTTTCCTGTTTGCGCAATTCGCCGATGACGCGCGTCGAGTTGGTTAGGGTCTCGCGCAGGCGGTCGACTTCGCCTTGGAGCGCCAGGGAGTTGTCGGGGCGGGCCTCGAGGATGGCCAGGGCTTCGCGGGTTTTGGACAACTCGTTTTCGAGGGTGAAGGTGCGGTCGCGCTGGCCCCTGTTAGCCTCGGCGGCGGCGGAGTTGAGTGAGTTGAGGGTTTCGCGGGCTTTCTTGAGATCGGTCTCGAGGGCTTGGATGCGCTTGTGGTCGGCATCCTGCCGGTGCTGGGCGTCGGCGAGTTCCTTGGCGGCCTTTTCGAGCGTGTGCTTGGAGACGGTTTTGGCTTGGAGGGTTTCGAACTCGTGGCGGAGGGATTTGTGTGCGGTCTCGGACTTGGCCAGCGAGTTTTCAAGTTTTTTGACGCGTTCGCGGGCCGGCAGGTCATCCTGTGTGGCGTGGGGTTTGCTGCTGGAGACCTGCGGGGCGTGGAACTTGCGGCGCAACCACCAACCGAACCAGCCGAAGAGGGCGGCGGTGAGGGCAAGGATGGGGAGGAGTTTGATGATCAACCAGAGGTTTCCTGCGTTCATGATGGGATGGTGGGATGGGAGTCGATGCGGCTGCGGGGGGGTGGACTATCTTGACTGGCTGCCGTTGGGACCGCGGTAGGGCCCGAGGTTTTTGTTAGGGGCGGCGGGTGCGGTGGTGCCGGCTTTGGCTTTGGCTTCGGCGGCGGCTTCTTTGTCGGCCTGTTGTTTGATTTCGTCCGGGGTGAGGTTTTTCCAGGTGCGCAGTTTGGCCAGCGCGTGGGCAATTTCGTTGTCCGGCACCTTGCTGGCGGTGAGCGCGGCGGCGAGTTCACCATTGGTCAGGGTGGCGGGGAGGGTGGTCCATTTGCCGTCGCAAGCGGTCACCGCGATGGTGGAGGCGTCGTTGGGAGTGGCGGTGAGGTCGGGGATGCTGCGGTGGGTGGCATCCCAGTCGGCGCTGGGCAGGGCGGTTTGCGCGATGGCGATCTGGTTGTTGAGCGGGGTGGCGGGAGGCGGGAGTTTGGCGGCGAGGGCGGTGAGCAACTCGACGCGTTGTGCGGCGGATTGGAGCACGCCATCGATGCGCTGGTTGCCGCCGAAGAGGGTGAGAATCAGCCAGGGCCGGGGCCGGAACGGTGAGCGCTCGGGGTCCACCGCGATGTCATTGTGCACGGTGGTGACCGGATTGATGGCGGCTGTGAACCAGCCTGGCAGGCGCAGTTCGGTTTGAATGAGCAGGCCTGCCTGGGCCTTTTCCGCCGCAGTGGCGACCGCGCCGGTGAGGGTGGCCTCCTGCCCGCTGAACTCGGCCTTGACCTGCGCAAACACGCCGTTGTGGCTGGAATCCGCCAATTTCTGCTTGGCCGCCGCCTGCAGTTTGTCCTCGGTGGACGGCAGGTAGATGAGGGCTCCCACGAGCCACAGAAGCAGGACCAGAATGATGCCGGATTGGAAATACTTTTTCACGCCGCGCGTGGATGACAGCTCCTGCCCCCACGGTCAACTGCAATGCAGCCCGCGGCGGGAGAATTATTGGCGCTGCGGCGTGGCGTCGCGGCGCTTGGGGCGCCGTGGCAGGACGAGGCGGGGGTGCCGGATGCTGCCCCATGGGGCGTCGATAGGCGCGCTGATTGGGCGCGGGTCATTCACGCCCCGCCGCTGGCGATGTGGGCGAACTTATCATCAATGAAGCGAATCACGAGCGCTTCGAGTGCCGGATTGCCGAGCCGCTCGACGACTTCGACGGAGAACCCCCGCGCTATGAGCTGGCGGGCGGCGATGGGATCAATGCCGCGGGCGCGCAGATAGAAAATTTCCTCCTCGCTGATTTGCGAGGACGTGCTGCCGTGCGAGCATTTCACCTGGTCGGCGTTGATCTCCAAGCCCGGCATCGAGTTGGCTTCGCAGGTGTCGCTCATCAACAGATTGCGGCAGGTCTGATAGGCATCCGTGTGGTGCGCTCCCTCATCGACGAAAATGAGCCCGGAGAAAATCGTGGTGGCGTAGTCGTAGAGCGAATTTTTGTAGAGCAGGTCCGAGAATGCGCCGGCGGACACGTGATGTTGGAACGTGCGCTGGTCGTATTCCTGGGCGCGGGCCGGAATGGACACCGCCAGCATGTCCGAGCGGGCGCCCGCACCTTCGAGCCGCGAGAGCGATTCGTTGCGGACCCAAGCGGCGCCGGTGTTGAGGATGAAACCGGTGGTGGCGGCATCGCGGGCGGCGGCGGTTTCGTTGATCTGAATGATCCGGCTCACCTCGTTGAACGCCTGGATGGCGACGTAGTCGAGCTTGGAACCGGGGCCGGCTGATAGGTCATTGACGGCAATGGCCAGGCCGGGTTGAAGCTCGTCGGCCGAACGGAACATCTCCACCACCCGCACTTTGGCATGGCTGCCGGTGACCACCAGGGTGTGCGGAAAAATCACCGTGTTGTCGCCCGCGAGCCAGTGATGGATTTCGATCGGGTGGGCGACTTCGACATCGTCCGGCACATGAATGAACATCCCGTTGGTCAGCGAGGCTTCGTGCCACGCCGCATACTTGGCGGACCCGAGGCGGGTCTCCTGTTTCATGAAATGCGCTTCCACCAGCGCGCTGTGCGAGACCAGCGCCTCGGCCAAGGGCAGGCAAATAACTCCGGCGGGAAGGCTGGATTGCGCGGAGACGAGGGTTTCATTGACGAAGATGAGCTTCGCGGCGGTGGCTTCCAGACCGCTGGAGCGGGCGATTAAATCGGCCGCGGGTCCGGCTTCCGTGCTCTTCGCAAAGCTGGAAAAATCGAGCTGTTTTATGTTGGAAAAACGCCAGGCTTCATCGCCGCGCTTGGGGGCGGGCGCGGCCAGATAGCGGGTCCAAGCCGCCTGCTGGCGGGCGGTGAACCAGGCGGGGCAGGGCAAGGCGGCAGATGACGCTGCTAGTGGGATAGTGTGCATATTCAAGGTGATTGAGCGAGGTTAAGTGAAGCAACCAGAAATCTTTGTATCGGGGTGGAGTTACGATTCAATTTCACCTAACAAGCCAAACTGGCTCATGCGGTCGTCCCGTAAGAAATTTTCTTCTTTGATTTCCGGGAGCATGCCGAAGAACGCATGGAGTGCCGCAACGATGCGACTGGCGTTTGCAGGCGATTTGCGGATGAAAAAATCGATATCGCCGGTATAACGTGGCCGCCCGTGGGCCGCAACAGCGTAGCCACCGATGACCATGAACTCAACTTGATGAGACAGCAATAATTCTATGAATTCTTTGAAGTCGCGGTGGATTTCCATCTTGAGTTCCATACATTTGTGATCTGAGGATTTCTAGAGCGCTGAGGCGTTCTTGCGGTGTTTTTTCCAGCCAGTACGCAAGGCTGCGCTCATCGTCTCCTTCAACTGGGACGATCCGGACGACAGTGCGGTCCATGCGGATTTGGGAATTCATGGATTTTATACTACAGTTTCAGCCCACCGAGCCTTCCATTTCGAGGTCGATGAGGCGCTTGAGTTCCACGGAGTATTCCATCGGGAACTCGCGCACCAGGTCGTTGATGAAGCCGTTGACGGCGAGGGACATGGCCTGGCCTTGGTTGAGGCCGCGTTGCATCAGATAGAACAGCATGTCTTCGGACACCTGCGACACGGACGCCTCGTGCTGGGTCGAGTGGCGGTTGCCCTTGACCGTGATGGCCGGATAGGTGTCGGTGCGGCTGTTGGCGTTGATGAGCAGCGCGTCGCACTCGGTGTTGTTCTTGCAGCCCTTGAGGTGCTTGGGAATGTGCACCTGGCCGCGGTAGGTGGCGCGGCCCTTGCCCACCGAGATGGACTTGGATACAATGTTAGAAGTGGTCTCGTCGGCGGCGTGGATCATTTTGGCGCCGGTGTCCTGGTGCTGGCCGGTGTTGGCGAGGGCGATGGAAATGACTTCGCCGCGGGCGCGGCGGCCTTTCATGATCACGCCGGGGTATTTGATGGTGAGGCGCGAGCCGATGTTGCAATCGATCCAGCGCACCTCGGCGTCTTCCATCGCCAGCCCGCGCTTGGTCACCAGGTTGAACACATTGGACGACCAGTTTTGCACGGTGACGTATTGGATCTTGGCGCCCTTGAGGGCGACGAGTTCGACCACCGCCGAGTGGAGGGTGGTGGTCTCGAACTTGGGCGCGGTGCAGCCCTCCATATACATGAGCTCGGAGCCCTCATCGGCAATGATGAGGGTGCGCTCGAACTGGCCGAAATTTTCCGAATTGATGCGGAAGTACGCTTGCAGTGGTTGCTTGAGTTTGACGCCCTTGGGGATGTAGATGAACGAGCCGCCGGAAAACACCGCCGAGTTGAGCGCGGAGAATTTGTTGTCCGAGGTGGGGATCACCTTGCCGAACCACGGCCGGAACACCTCCTCATGCTGGTGCAGCCCTTCGGTGGAGTTGACGAAAATCACCCCCTGTTTGGTGAGCTCCTCCTTGACGTTGGAATAGGCCGCCTCCGAATCGTACTGGGCTTCCACCCCTGCCAGGAACGCGCGCTCCTGTTGCGGGATGCCGAGCCGGTCGAAGGTGCGCTTGATGTCGTCGGGCACGTCGTCCCACGACCGCTTCGGCTTCTCTCCATCGGATAGATAGTAGCGGATCTCATCGAAGTTGATGTTGTCCAGATCCTTGCTGGCCCAGTGGGTCGGCATCGGTTTGGCCAGAAACACCTGCAAGGCCTTGTGGCGGAACTCGCGCAGCCATGGCGGGTCGTTCTTCACGTCACAGATATAGTCGACGGTGGCGGCGCTAAGCCCGCGGCCGGCATCGAACTTGTTGCGCTCCGGAAAGGTGAAGTCGCCCTTGCTGCGGTCGATGGTGATCGCGTCGTGGGTTTCCGCATCAAGGGTGGCACTGGCTTGGTAGGACATGGGGCTGATTGAAATCTTAAATCTTGCTTCTTAAATCTTGCTTCGTAAATCCGAAACTCGGGCGGCTCAGGCGAGGGCGAGTTCCTTGAGGAATTCGTAGCCGTGTTTTTCGAGTTCGAGGGCGAGTTCCGGGCCGCCGGAGCGCACGATGCGGCCTTCGGCCATGACGTGGACATAATCCGGGGTGATGTAATCGAGCAGGCGCTGATAGTGGGTGATGAGGAGGAACCCGCGGTCTGGGGAACGCATCGCATTGACCCCCTTGGCGACGATTTTCAAGGCGTCGATGTCGAGGCCGGAATCGGTTTCGTCGAGGATTGCGTATTGCGGCTCGAGCATCATGAGCTGGAGGATTTCATTGCGTTTTTTCTCGCCGCCGGAGAACCCTTCGTTGACCGAGCGGGCGGTGAACTTGCGGTCGATTTCCAACAAATCCATCTTGGCGTAGAGGCGGTGGTAGTAGGCCACCGCGTCGAGTTCCTCGCCTTGTGGCAGGCGTGCCTGGAGCGCGGCGCGGATGAAGTTGGCATTGGACACGCCGGGCACTTCGGAGGGGTATTGGAAGGCGAGGAAGATTCCGGCGCGGGACCGCTCGTCGATGGACATCGGGAAGATGTCGGTGTCATCCAAGGTGACGCTGCCGGCCGTGACGAGGTAGCCTTCGTTGCCGGCAATGACTTTGGAGAGGGTGCTCTTGCCCGAGCCGTTAGGGCCCATGATGGCATGGACTTCACCTTTGGGGATGTCCAAGCTGACGCCTTTGAGGATTGCGGTGCCGTCTTCGAGGGTGGCGTGGAGGTTGTGGATGTGCAGGCTCATGGGGTGGGGTGCAGAGTGGGGGGGGCGGTTCATGGAAAGGGCGAAAGGGGGGGGCGGTTTAGGCGTGGACGCCGGTCAGGCCAAGCGCAATTGGCCGCGCAGGTTGATTTCCACATCCTGAATGACCGCGCCGCGCGGCAGCTCGAGCACATCGGCCAGGGTGATGCCGGGCTTGAATTTCACATCGTGAATCACGCCGGTGCCTTGGTCGTGGAAATGCCCGTGCTCTTCGAGGTTCGGGCAATAGCGCGACGGTTCGCGTTCGAAATTGACCTGGCGGACCAGGTTGTGGGCCACCAGCGCTTCCAGGCAATTATACACGGTCGCCAGGGAAATGTTGGGCAGGCCGTCCTTCACCCGCATGAACACGTCGTTGGCCGTCGGGTGGTCCCGCTGCGCCAGCAACACCCGGTAAACCTCCTGCCGCTGCCGCGTCATGCGCAGCCCGGACACCTCGTCGGCTGTCCCGCAAGTCGTGCGCTTGGATGATGGTTGCAATAGCATGGCGGCGGGAAATTAGGCGTAAAACCCCCGATAGCAAGAATTATTCTAAATTCATGCGCGGAATTGGCGCAAGCCCGGAGCTGCGCGGCCGGCTTGGCCGTGTTGCCAATGAAGCGGCCTCGGGCGGGCGTGGCCGTTGCGCCTTGCTCAGTCCTTGCCGAGTTGCTTGATGCGGAGGTTCTTATACTCGGCCCACATCGGGGGGCCGGCGTGCAATTGCAGGGCGATGATGCCATCCTTGAGCGCGAGTTGCGGGTCGTTGTCGGTGAAATCGAGAATCTGGGTGCCGTTGAGGAAATGTTGGATATGGTTGTCCCGGGCGACAATGACCACCTCGTTCCAGTCATTCAATTTGAAGAGTTTCTCGTAGCCCGCGGCGTCGAGCAGGGTGGCAACAACGGATTTGCTGCCATTTTCCCAAGTCGCCTTTTCGCCCGCGGCGCAGATCCGGCCGCGTTTGCCGCCCTCATCGTAAATGAAGCCGGTGACGTTGGGTAACTTGTTCTCATTGCGGATTTCATGTTGATAGCCGCGCACCACCCAGGGGTTGGCGGGTTTGCCTGTGGTGATGTGCTGCGAGCGATACTGGATGCCGGAGTTGTTAGTGGCGTTGCAGCGGAACGCGAGCCGCAGCTCGAAATTGCCATAGTTCTGGTCTTTCAGGATCAGGAACGTGTTGTTGTTGGCGGCCAGTTCCTTGGTTGTCTCGCCGTGAATCACCCCCTCTTTGACCGACCACAGCCGCGAATCGCCGTCCCAACCGCTGAGATCCTTGCCGTTGAAGAGCAACTTCATCCCGGCTGGCTCCGGCGGGGCGGCCACCGGCGCGGTCAGCTCGGCCGCAGGGGCGGCCAACCCGAGGGCCAGACCCAGCCCGATGGCTGATAGAAAGCCGACGCGTAGCGGATGAAAACGGCTTGTGAGTTCGCATGTTGCCATAAGGACGCCAGCCTCGGGGTGGCGGCCCCCGCGCGCAAGGAAAAACCCGCAAGACAGAAGGGAAGAAAACTGGGGAGCGGAGTGGTCCGCACAGTCCTCTGTGCGGTCTTCGGCCACAGAGCAGTGAATGCGAAGTGCTCAAAAAATGGCTGGTGGCCGCCGGATGTTGCATCCCCATGCCGTCACGCACCTTCTGCTAGGGGCCGGTGCACGTCGCCTACCTGGCAACTTGCAGGCGCATGAAGCGCCGCGCCTGAGGTGCATGCAAGGGGCAAGTTCGGCGTTCGGATTTCACTTCCGCCAGCACCGTGCGGGCGGTCGAGTCAGAGAACTCCGCCGCTCACAGTTCCTGATCCCGGTGGAAAATGATTTGGCACATTTGCGCGCGGTTCGCGGGCTTGAATGGTAATGCGGGACGAAGATGACCACGGATGAAGAGGATTACACGGATTACACGGATTGCACGGATTAAGAATTCGGGGTGGGCTAAATTGGAGTGTCGGGATAGCTCGTGGGGAAGAAACCACTGATGAAGACTGAGAAGACTGATGCCACTGATTGAAGATTTCTTCTGTGCTCAGTGGCCTCAGTGGCCTCAG
>CAIZNN010000129.1 GCA_903934285.1 Akkermansiaceae bacterium
ACTTGAGCAGAGCCGGGATGTGGCGATAGGCAAGATGCTGCGGCTGCGGGTGAGGTATTTTTCGGATGGGGCGGTGATTGGGAGTCGTGCGTTTGTGGACGGGGTGTTTCGGGCGTGCCGGGACCGGTTCGGGGAGAAGCGGGTGAGCGGGGCGCGGAAACTGCGGGGCCACGCGGCAGCGGCGGCCGGGGCACTGTGGAGTGTTAGGGATTTGCAGAAGGGGATTGGGTGAGGTGGCCGGAGGGTTGGCGCTTGTGTTGCTCCCAACTGCGGCGGGTGCGGCGGGTGGGCAGCATCGCGCGGTGTCAATCCGGCAAGAAAGCAGGCAAGAAAGCAGGCACTTGCTCTGACCAGAGGGTGGGAATCTACGACGAACCGTCTCCGCCCAGCGGTGTCTATATTTGTGAGGCAACGCGGACGCAACGCGGCCACCCTGATTCTCCGAGATTTCCCTTGCACGCCGGCAGATTCGGCCTAGCCTGCGCGCCGGTGACACCTTGCGTGCGAGTGCTGGCGTTGTGGTTGGCGGTCTTGTGGCTGCCAATGACGATGCATTGCCAATTGGCAGGCATGCGGATTTGCTGCGCGGTGGGTTCTTGTTGTGAGGACGACGCCTGCGCCGGGGAGCCGGACGCGTGCCACGATGTGGCGTGTTGTGGCAACCCGTCCAATCACCATTCCGGCACCTGTAAAATCGTCGAGAGCGGCAATTATTTTTTGAAGAAAGCCACGCTGGCATTGCCAGCGGCGGCATCCGTGGCAGCAACCGTCGGGCCAGCCGTGCCCGCGCTGCGGCGCGGTTTGCCACCTGTGGCAACCCTCACTGAGGCCACCGGCGCTCCACCGGGTTGGGGCAGGGTGTGGCAATTCGTGTTCCGCGCGGCGGTCGCGCCGCGTGCGCCATCGGCCGTTGGCTGATGGCATGGCCGGCCGGGCGCGTGACGCCTGATGCCAGCCGCAGGCCGGAGGTCTCGCAAGCACCCGGCCGCACCGTGGCGAGCCGTGGCATCGCCCCAACCCGAATATCACACGCGAAATTTTTTTGAAGTCCCCCCCAAAATTTATGAAGCAGATCCCGTTGTTGAAATCTTTAATATGCCTCGGAGTGGCGGCGGCAGTGACGCTGCCGGTCGCCGCCGCCGATGGCGCACTCACCATGGCCCGGGCGATTCGCCTGGCATTGGACCACAATCCGCAACTCCAGGCCAGCGACGCCCGCAAGGAGGCCGGCGTCGGCCGCGCAGTGCAGGCCCGGGCGTGGCCCAATCCGGAACTCGAAGTGTCCGCCGAAGACATGCCGGCCAGGCACGGCGGATTGTCGCAGGCGAAGAACATGGCCGGTATCACCCAAGTTGTGCCCTATCCCGGGAAAAAAAAGGCCGACGCCCAGATCGGCGCGGCCGATGCCGCAGCGGGGGCCGCAGAGTGGCGGTTGCGGCGCGCCGAATTGGTCCGCGAGGTCAAAATCGCCTATTGTCAGGTGCAAATCGCGGAACGCTCGGCAGCGGTCGCCGCCGACTTGGTCAGGGTGGCCGATGCGGCGGCAACCGCGGCAGCCAAACGCAATGTCGCCGGTGAGATCGCTCTGCAAGAGCAACTCCGCGCCGAAATCCAACTCGAGCAAACCAAGTCTGAAAAGGTCGATGCCGCCCGCGAGATCGCCGTCGCCCGCCAGGAGCTGGCTAGATTGTTAGGGTTACCGGACCTCAGTGAGGCGCAACTGACCGGCGCGCCCGACGAATCCGGCGAGCTCGCGCTGGTCCATGGCGCAGCGTCGGCCATTTTGGCCGGGCATCCGGCGATGGTGGCCGCCCGCGCGCGGCGCGACCAGGCGGTGGCCACGTTGCGGCGCGCGGGACTGGAACCGCGGCCCGATGTGACGGTGGGTGTGGCGGGTGGCCGCGATGAGGCGGCCAACGAGAACCAGATGGCGCTTCGTCTCTCCATTCCCTTGCCGCTGTTTGACCGCAGCAAGGGCAAACAGCAGGAAGCCCGCGCCGGCCTGCGCGAGGCCGAGGCCGGCATCGCCGCCACCCAACAGGAATTGTTAGCCGCATGGCGCAGCGCGGTCGCCAGCTACCAAGCCGCCGCCGCACAGGTGACGGCCCACCGCCAACGCATCCTGCCCAAGAGCGAGCAGGCCCTGCGCCTGGTGCAGACCGGCTTCGACGAAGGCAAATTCACCTTCATCGACTACTTGGACATCCAACGCACCACCGCCGGGGTGCGCCTGGCCTATCAAAAAAAGCTGTTCGAACTGAACTCGGCGCGGGCCGCACTGGAAGCCATGGCGGAGGCGGTGCCAGCGAACTAACAATTGTGTCCATGCTGCGGAAATTGAAACCACTGATTTTACTGATTAGGCTAACAAACACATGAATATGACCACGAAATTGAAGAATTGGCTGTTGGTTTTGGCAATTGCCTGGGGGGCGTTGGGGGTGGCTGGTTGCGGCAAGCCCGCGGCCGCGGACAAGCGCGAGGGCAATGCGGAAGCTGAAGAGGAACAGGCTGGCGTTGTTGGAGACCTCACGGTCGAACAAGTGCTAAAGGCCAAGTGCCCGCATGGGCTTACCATCGAGTGCGCCGAGTGCCGCTATGAGGTTGGGGTGGTCAAGGTGGATCCCTCGCTGATGCAGCCGGCCGGGGGCACCGGCAGCGGCTTGGTCAAGACCATCCAGGTGGCCAAGAGCAAGATGACCACGGCCGTGAACATCACCGGTGAAGTCCGCATGAACGAGAACTCTGCCGTGCATCTGAGCCCGCGCATTCCAGGGGTCATTCGCGCCGTCAACGTGGACATTGGCGCCGAGGTCGCCAAGGGCGATGTCCTCTACACGCTCGACAGCGTGGAACTCGGCCAGGCGCTCAGCGACTGGAAAAAGAACATGGCCATGGCGGAACTTTCCGGCAGGAACTTCCAACGCGAGAAAAGTTTGTATGAAAAGAAGGTCGGGCCCGAAAGCGACATGATCGAGGCGCAAATGAAACACGAGGAGTATCAAATCGCGCTGCAAGCCTCGGAACAGAAACTCCACGTCCTGGGCTTGACGGAGGACGAGGTCGCCAAGATCGATCCTAACAGTCACGGCGGCCTCAGCGGTTCGCTGGCGGTGCGTGCCCCCATGAACGGCACGATCATCGAGAAGCACGCCGTGGTTGGAGAACTTGTCGAGCCGGGCAAGGACACGATGATTCTGGCCGACCTCAACAGCGTGTGGGTGTGGGGCGGCGTGTATGAACGGGATTTGGGTCTGGTGCTGAAACGCAAGCTTGCCGATGGGATTCCGGTCGAGTTCTCGGTTCCTGCTTTTCCGGAAACCGTGTTCCGCGGCCAGATGAATTACATCGGTGCGACCATGGATGAAACCACCCGCACGGTCAAGGTACGCACGGTCATTGACAACAAGGACCGGCTCCTGCGGCCGGGTATGTTTTGTCAGGGCCGCATCCTCATCACCACCGACGAAGAGGTGCTGGCCATCCCCAAAGTGGCGCTGCTGTCCGATGAGGGGGTGGACTTCGTGTTCACCCACATGCAGGACGACTACTACCTCAGGACCAACGTGAAGAAGGGCCGTGACTTCGCTGAAGGCGTCGAGATCCTGGCAGGCCTCGCGCCGGGGCAGATGATCGTGACCGATGGCGCGTTCATCCTGAAATCCGACGTGCTCAAGGCGAAGATGGGCGCGGGTTGCGCCGACTGACGCTGTCCCAGACCCCGGAGGATTCTTCTTATGAACACATATATCAATTTCATTCTAAAGCAGCGGTATCTGGTGATCACGGGTGTGGCCGGCCTGATGGTGGCCGGCCTGATGGCATGGCGCTCCTTGCCCATCGACGCCTTTCCGGACGTCACCAACGTGCAGGTGATGATCCTCGCCAAAGCCCCGGGTCTCGCCGCGGTGGACGTCGAGCAGCGCGTCAGTTATCCGATAGAATTGGTGATGCGCGGTTTGCCGCGGGTGAAGCAGGTGAGGTCGCTGTCGAAGGCGGGCCTGGCGCAGGTGGTCATCGTGTTCGAGGACGGGGTGGACACGTATTGGACGCGCCAAGTGGTGTTTGAGCGCTTGAGCATGGCGCGCGACCAACTGCCGGCGGGCGTGGAGCCGGAACTGGGGCCGATTTCCACCGGCTTGGGTGAGGTCCTGCAATACACGGTCGAGGGCGAGGGCAAGAGCGCGATGGAACTGCGCACGGTCCAGGACTGGATCATCGCACCGCTGCTCAAACCGCTGCCCGGCGTCAACGAGGTGAACAGTTTCGGCGGCAAGGTCAAACAATACCAAGTGCTCGTGGCGCCCGAGAAATTGCTCAAATACGGCTTGTCGGTGGGCGACGTGGTGGCGGCCGTCGAGCAAGGCAATGCCAACGCCGCGGGCGGCGTGGTGGTGCGTGACTGGGAGCAGCTCTACATGCGCGGCGTGGGATTGCTCAAGGACATCCCCGACATCGAGCGCATCGTGCTCAAATCCAAGGATGGCTCCCCGGTCTATATCCGCGATGTCGCGGAGGTCACCATCGGCACCGAGCCGCGGCAGGGCGCGGTGTCGCGCGACGGCAAGGGCGAGGCCGTGGCGGGCATGATCATCATGCTCAAAGGGGCGAATTCCAAGGATGTCGTCAGCCGGGTCAAGGCGCAGATTGAAAAGCTCAAGGACACGCTGCCCGCGGGCGTGCGGCTCAATGTTTTCTACGACCGGACCTCTTTGATAGAAGCCTGCATCAAGACAGTGGTGGACGCGCTGCTGGCCGGCGGAATCTTTGTGATTATCGTGCTGTTCCTGTTCGTGGCGGAGTTCCGCACCGCCTTGATCGTGGTCTTTTCGCTGCCGCTCACCTTCCTGGTCAGCTTCATCGTCATGGGCTCCGTCGGCCTCAGCTCCAACCTCATGAGTCTTGGCGGGCTCGCGTTCTCGGTGGGCATGGTGGTGGACGCCTCCATCGTGGTGGTGGAGAACGTCAGGCGTCACCTCGCGCAGCGCCCGGACCCGGAGCACAAGCGGCGCATCGTGGTGGAAGCGCTCGTCGAGGTTGCCAAGCCGGTGAGTTTCTCGGTGCTGATCATCGCCATCATCCTGGTGCCGCTGTTCACCTTGCAGGGGATCGAAGGCAAGATGTTCGCGCCGCTGGCGGCCACCATGCTCATTGCGCTGTTAGTTTCGCTGGTGGTGGCATTGACCGCGGTGCCGGTGTTGGCGGAAAAATTCCTGTTGCAGAAACCCGAGCGGGAGTTCGGCTTCATCCGGCGCCTCCACTTGGGATACATGTGTTTGTTAGGAAAGGCGGTCCGGCACCCGGCGTGGACGCTGGGCATCTCCGGCGGCGTGCTGGTTGCCTCGTGTGCGTTCATTCCCTTTGTCGGCACGGAGTTCATGCCGCCGCTGGACGAAGGGTCCATCGCCATCAACGTGGTGCGCCTGCCCAACGCCTCGCTCGATGGGTCGGTGGAGGTGGCGGGCTTCATTGAGAAACGTCTGCTCAAATTTCCGGAAATCGCGACCGTGATCAGCAAGACCGGCCGCGCGGAAATCTCGGAGGACCCGATGGGCCCCGAGCAGACGGACGTTTTCATCATGCTCAAACCGCGCCAGCAATGGGGAAGCGGCCGCAACAAGGCGGAATTGGTCGAGGCCATCCAACAGGACCTCGGCCAGTTGCCCGGCCTGCGCTATTCCTTTTCGCAACCGATCTCCCTGCGGGTCAACGAATTGATCTCCGGAGTCAAGAGTGATCTGGCCGTCAAGGTGTTCGGCCCCGACTTGGAGATTCTCAAGACCTTCAGCGACCGGGCGGCCGCCATCCTGCAAGGGGTGGACGGCTCGCGCGACATCAAGGTGGAGATGGTCTCCGGCATGGCGCAAATCGATGCGGTCATCGATCGCGAGATCCTGGCCCGCTACGGCATCAAGGTCGCGGACGTCAACGCGGTCATTGAGGCGGCCATCGCCGGCAAAACCGCCACCACCTTGATCGAGGAACAACGGCGCTTCGCCGTGGTCGTGCGCTTCCCCGAGGCGGCCCGGCGCGACATCCCCGACCTCGAACGCCTGCTCATCGCAACCCCGGCGGGTGGCCGGGTGCAACTCGCGCAACTCGCTAAATTCACCACCATCGAGGCGCCCGCCCAAATCAGCCGTGAAAACGGCATGCGCCGGGTGGTCGCCGAGGTCAACATCCGCGGCCGCGACCTGGGTGGCTTCGTGAGCGAGGTCCAAGGGAAGCTCGCGCCCCTGGTCAAGGGGCTCCCGTCGGGGTATTACGTCGAGTACGGTGGCCAGTTCGAGAACCAGCAGCGGGCGATGCGCCAGTTAGCCATCGTGGTGCCGGTGGCGCTGCTGCTCATCATGGTGCTCCTGTACATGGCGCTCGGCTCGGTATGGCACGCCCTGCTCGTCCTGCTCAACCTGCCCTTCGCACTCATTGGCGGCGTGCTCGCGGTGGTCGCTTTCAAGATGCCCTTGTCGGTGTCGGCGGCGGTCGCCTTCATCGTCTTGCTAGGCATCGCCGTCCAGAACGGGGTCGTGCTCATCGCGTTTTTCCGCCAACTGCGCGAGGCGGGCGAATCCGTGATGGACACCGTGACCAAGGGCTGCAACCTGCGCTTCCGGCCCTTGGTCATGACGGCTCTAACGAGTTTCATCGGCCACCTGCCGATGCTCTACGCCACCGGTTCCGGCGCGGATATCCAGAAGCCGCTGGCGGTGGTGGTGATGGGCGGACTCATCACCTCCACCCTGCTCACGCTCATCGTGCTGCCAACGCTCTACGCTCTGTTCGCGAACCGCTTCGACCCGGTCGCGGATGGGATCCGGATACGCAATGGCGAGCGGGGTGAAGCAGCGCTCTAGCACACCGTCCAACAGACTGTAGAGAATCCGGGTCGATTGATGATTGATGATTTTTGATTGATGAGGGCAGATTGGATGTTGGCAAGTCGTTCCGAAAGGGAGCGACGGTCACTCTGAATCAAACCAAACGCCGGGGAGGGTTTTGAAGAAATCCTCCAGGGGGACGCCGCTGCCACCGATTACAAGCGCCTTGCTTTCGGGAAAACGTTGCCGAAAGGCGGCCAGTCCCGTGGTTTTGCCGCCACGTCCCGACTTGACCTCAAGCGCCCAAAGCCGACCGGGCCTCGCCACGACAAAATCCACCTCCGCATCGCCATGCCGCCAGTAGTGAACGGAATATCCCAGCGGGGGCAAATGACACAGCAAGTGCGCACCCACCGCATTTTCCACCATCCGACCGCGCCAAGTCGCGTCCGTCTGGACCTCCTGCCGGGTGCGCCGGGACATCGCGTGGATCAGGGCATTATTCCACAACACCAGTTTCGGACTGCTGGCGCGCTGCTTCACCGCGCTGCCCGACCATGCCTGCAAACCGGATAGCAAAAAGGCGGTTTGCAGGGCCTCGACATAGCCGGCCAGGGTGGTCGTGTTTCCGGCGTCCACCAGTTGCCCGAGCATCTTGTTATAGGAAATGACCTGGGCCGGATAGGCACAGGCAAGCGCGAACAAGTGCCGCAACAAGACCGGCTTGGCGATCCGGTGGCCGGTCATCACATCCCGCGCCAATACCGCCTCCACCAGCGAATCCGTGATGTAGCGGCGCCACAAGGATTCGTCATGCGCCAAGGCCGCGGCACCGGGGTACCCCCCAAACACCAGCCAATCTTCCAGCGACCAGCCAAACGCTTTTTCACTTTCCGGCCACGTCCAGTGCATGCATCGGTGGAGGAAATATCGGCCTGCCAGACTTTCCGTCATGCCCTGATGAAGCTGCAAGGCGGACGACCCCAGCAAGACCACCCGGATCCTGCCCTTTCTGGCTTGCTCCTCGTCCCACAGCCGTTTGACCACCTCCGACCATCCCGCCACTTTCTGGATCTCATCCAACACCAACAGGACCGGACCCGGGCTTGCCGCTTCCTTGACCCGTGCCAGCCGCCATTGGCTCTCGACCCACTCCGCTCCCGGTGGCAGCGGTTCATCCGCCGAGGCCACCACTTTGGGCCAGTCCAATCGCTCGGCAACCTGCCTTACCGCCGTGGTCTTCCCCACCTGCCTCGGCCCAATCACGATTTGCAGGAACTGCGGCATTTCCCGCATGCCCTTGACCAATTCTCCCACGAGGTCCCGCTCGAAATCCATGCCAAGGTCTCGCCCGAATGACCCCCTTTGTCAATATTTACTCAACCATTGAGTAAATTTACACGATGATTGAGCAAATCGGCGTGCCCGACGCTTGACCCCCCCAATTCTGGGGCCGCCACTTCTGCCCCGCCTGCCACCAGCGCCGCGTCCGCCAGAGCACCGATTGGATCGCCTCCTCTGTTTGTCACGAAGTCCCGCACCGCCAGTTCGTTTTCACCATCCCGAAAATCCTGCGCGGCATCTTCCACAAGCGCCGCGACCTCCTCCATCTTCTGTTCAAATCCGCCACCGACAGGCCACAAGATAGTGGATCGGTACATGGTGACAGATAAAATGTAGAGAATCTTCTGGATTGTGCGGTTTCCGGTGGTATGGTGGTTGCATGCGTAAATCCCGATGGCTGGCGGGTTGGAAGGCTTCGGCTACGAAGCCGGTGATATACCACTGTATTTGACTTCACTCCGTTCAGTCCATGCGAGTTAGTAGCCTCCTCCTCCGGAGGCTGTTTTGAATTATGGCGCAAGCGCCCGGTGCGTTCGCGGGTGGTGGACCGGCGGTTTGTGTTTGAGGAAAGGGAATGCGAGACGTTCCGAATGTATATGCGGATGTATGAGAATTTCTCCGGCTGCCGGGTATTGTCGTATTGCGTGATGTCCAACCATTTTCACATGCTGCTGGAGGTTCCCCCGATGGCGGATGGCGGGTTGAGCGACGCGGAATTACTGAAGCGTCTTAGCGGGCTATATTCCGAGGTGGTGGTGGCCGGGGTGGCGGCGGAATTGGTGGCGGCGAGGAAGGGCGCTGTAGGCGAGGACGAGGCTGCGGGTGAGGCGCGGGTGGCGGCCATTCACGCACGATGTGAACGAGGCGTTTGCGCGGGCACGGGAGCGGTTTAGCAGCAGGCGCAAGGATGGAGCGCGGGCCATGCGGGGCAGCGGCAGCGGCGCGAAGGGGCTGCTGTGGAGTGTCAGGGATTTGCGCGTGAGGGTCTGAAGTTCATCCCGACCCACCGCTTGAGTACACGCCCCGAACGGATCACGTGATGGCGCGTGGCGCTGGTGGCAAGTCAGCAAAAATCCCTCCCTTTTCTTCCCCGCCCTCCGGTCTGGCGTGGGCGGGCGTAGTTGGCGACATTCAGGGCTGACCCACCTCAGAGTTCGAGATGAATTCAATTGACACGAGAGTAGTGTGCACTATCGTTGTGTTCATGAAGAACATTACCCTGAGCGCGGATGAGGCCCTGATTGAGTTGGCTCGTGAGACGGCGCGGGCGCGGAAGACGACGTTGAATCAGTTGTTCCGCAACTGGCTGACTGAGCTGGCTGGGCTGCGGGAGCGGGATGAGCGTCTCGCCGCGCTGTTGGATCGTCTGGATTACGTGAAATCGGGGGGACCGTTTAGCAGGGAGGACATGAATGAGCGCTAAGGTTTTTCTCGATACCAATGTGGTGGCCTACGCTTTCGATTCTGCCGTGCCCGCAAAACGGCAGCGGGCCAGGATACTCATGGATGAATACGATTGGGTGGTGAGTTGGCAGGTGGTGCAGGAATTCGCCAATGTTGCGTTGCACCGTTTTGCCGTGCCGATGAAACCTGTGGATTTGGCCGATTACCTTGAGTTGGTGCTGTGGCCTCGTTGCGAGGTGTTCCCGTCGCTGACGCTCTATCGGACGGCAGCCACGCTTCACGCAAAAACGCAGTATCGCTTTTATGATAGTCTCATTGTGGCTGCCGCACTGACCAGCGGCGCAGCGGTGCTGTACACCGAAGACCTCCAACACCGACGGATGATCGACTCACTCAGGATTGAGAATCCGTTTGCGCCGGCGTCCTGAATCTATCCACCACCAAGCCGAGCGGGCGGAGCAATTCAAAGTGGTTGGAGTTGTCGGTCAGCAGCGTATGGCCTTTGGCAAGGCATTGCGCCGCCAGCAAGGTGTCTTCAGACGGCAATGTCCGGCGGATGGATTTTAGGAATGTGATTGGAACGGCATGGTGTGGCGTTTCACCTTGGGAAAGGCGACAGTCTGGCCTTCCAGATGCGCGAGGAAATCCGGCGCGCCCCGCCGTTTTTGAGGACGCGGGGTAATCAGCAGGCTTTGCCGCCCGTCATCCAGCACGCGGACATCGCCCGGCCCACCGTGCACCAACCCCGCCTGTTTGCGCCAACTGGCCGGGAATTGGGCCTGTCCTTTCTCGGTGATGGTCAAGGTGTCGGATGTCAGAAGGAGTCTCCTAAGGAATTGAGAAGGAGACTCCTGAGGGGATTTGCGATGGGTCTATCGGTCTATCTGTCTATCGGTCTATCGGTCGGGTCGGGTGGGATGCCCGGATGGTTCCGCCGCAACGGCATGAGCGCGGCTCGGTTCCCGCAGGTGCTCACAAGCGTCTTCCACTGCCGGGCCGACCGCTGCATAAGTCCTGAGGATTTGCTGGTAGGCGAGGTGGTTGGCGGCGTTGGGCTGGAGCGTGGCGCCCGCCTGCCATCCTTGTTCGGCGGCGCGGGCGATGTCGTCAAACAACCCGACCGCCACACCAATGAGGACGGCATCACCCCACGTGGCTTGGTCCACTTTGTCGAGCGCGCGGTAAGGCAGGCCCAGGACGTCGGCTTTGATCTGGTTCCAGAGCACGCTCTTGGTGCCGCCGCCGAAGCCGCGCAATTCAGGCGCTGGCAAGCCGGGATGGAGTTTGCGCAGCACGTGGAGGGCCAGCGCATGCTCGAAGGCGATTGCTTCGAGGAATGCGCGGTGGAAATGTTCTTTGCGGTGGGTCCAGGTGAACCCGAGCCACACGCCGCGCATGGCGGTCTGGGCCGGGCAGACGCGCCCGCCGAGGTGCGGCGAGCAGACCAGTCCGTCACAGCCGGGGGCCAGCGTGGCCGCTTTGGCGTCAAGGCTGGCGAAGACTTCTGCCAGCGAAGCCTCGTCGGTCGCGCCGCCCATTTCGCGGGCGATCCAGGTGTGGGTCAGTCCGCCGCCGTTGATGATCTGGCAGGCGTGGAACTGGCCGGCGATGGGCGAGGGAAACAACTCGATGCGGCGGGCTTCCAGGTCGGGGACAAAGCGGTCGGTGCAAAGCGCGAGAATCGGATAGGTGCCGGCGACGTCGGCCATCATGCCGGGACGGTTCAAGCCGGCGCCGACGAATCCGGCGGACTGGTCGCCAGCCCCCGCCACAACGGGCACCCCGCCGCCGAGGCCGGTCTCGCGGCCCATGGCCTGGGTCAGGTATCCGACGATTGCGGTGGGTTCGACGATGCGCGGCAGGAGTTGCCGGCTGATCCCGTGCGCGGCGCAAAGCTCGTCCGACCAGCGGTATTGCAAGGTGTCGCTCAGCCCGGTGCTCCACAGATAGGTGAAATCGACAAAGGCCTCGGCCGACCGCAAACCGGCGAGTTTGCCAGCGATGAAGCCGGTGGCGGTGACAAATTTGCGGGTGCGGGCGCAGGCCTCGGGGAAGGCGGCTTTGAGCCATGCAATCTTTGGTCCGATAACCGCCATGCCCGAGCCGGTCACCTCACGGATGCGGCGCTCATGCCGCGCCAGAATGGTGTTGAGGGTGTCGCCGTAGCGCATGTCGAGCGGCGTGGTGTAGGGCGTGGTGGGCACCCAATCGGCATCGACTCCCATCACGCCGCTGATCATGCCGTCGAGGGCGAGGCCGGCGGTTTCGCCCGGGCGGATGGCGCAGCGGGTGGCGAGTTCCCGCAGGCAGCTGAGCACTGCGGCGGTCATGGCATCGGGGTCATACTCGGCCACGCCTGGGATTGGCTGGTGGGGGTGATGGGTCCGGCGGGCCTGGCCAAGCGATTGGCCGTTGGCAAGAAAGACTTCGGCCCGGATGCTGCCGGAGCCGACATCCACCCCAAGCAATAGAGTTCGCGCCGCCATTGGGATTTGTGGGAGAAATTGCGGGCTATTCGATCCCGAGTTCTTTTTGGATTTGTTCCAGTGACACCCCGCGCGTCTCAGGCATCACGCGGAGCACCCAGCCAAGTTGCAGCGTCATGCAAACCAGGTAAAACACAAATGCCATCCAGCCAGCTGAGGCGGCGATCATCGGAAAGGTCCACGAGATCGCCGCGTTGGTGGTCCACAGTGTGAAGCTGCCCAGGGCCTGCCCGCGTGCGCGGACCCGGTTGGGGAAAATCTCACTGAGATAAACCCAGATCACCGCGCCTTGGCCGAAGCCATGTGCCGCGACAAATATCAGCAAGCTTACCAGCAGCAAGGTGCCGTTGCCGCCGGTATAAAACGCCCACGCGGTCCCGGCCAGGCCGACGATATATCCCAGCGACCCCACGATCATGAGCTTGCGTCGGCCGATGTGATCGATGACCACCATCGCCAGGGCGGTGGTCACCAGCATCACCACCCCGACGCTCACCGATTGGAGCAAGGCCGATTCGACCCCGGCACCCGCCATTTTGAAAATATCGGGTGTGTAATAGAGCACGGCATTGATCCCCGAGAGTTGATTAAACGCGGCGATGATCATCGCCAAGAAAATCGGGCGGAGGTATTTTTTCCGGAAAAACGGTTCGCGCAGACTGTGATGTTCCAAGTCGAGGGAGGCTTGAATCTCGCGGATTTCTTCCTCCACGCTGCCCGTATCCGTGCCGCAGCGCCCCAGCACCGCGCCGGCTTCTTCCAGCCGCCGCTTGGCGACGAGCCAGCGCGGACTTTGCGGGGTGAAAAACAGCAACCCCAGAAACAGCACGGATGGAAGCGCCTGAACGCCGAACATCCAACGGTATTGCTGGTCGCCCAACGCCGCACCGAAAAAATGGTTGATGCTCCAATTCGATAGATAGGCGAGCAGAATGCCCAAAATCACATTGAACTGCATCATCCCGACCAGACGCCCGCGCAGCCGTGCCGGAGAAATTTCGGCGATGTACATCGGCGCGGCTACCGAGGCCCCGCCGACTGCCACGCCGCCCAGAAACCGGCTCAACAAGAACACCCACCAGTTTGGCGCCAACGCGCAGCCGAGCGCGGAAAACAGATAGAATGCCGCCATCACCATCAGGATGATGCGGCGCCCGAACGCATCCGCGGGTTTGCCCACCGCCAGGGACCCGAGCATGGTTCCAATCAAGGCGCTCGCAACCGTAAACCCAAGAGTGCCGTCACTCAACCCATAATGCTCTTTGAGCCAGCCAGTGGTACCGGCGATCACCGCGGTGTCGAATCCGAACAATAGCCCTCCAAGAGCCGCCACCAGGGCACAACCAATCAGGTAATAGTTCAGGCGGCATGGAACAACCCGAGCTGTCAAACAATGCGTCATGCGCGGTAGATTGAAGTTTTAATGAGTTCATGCAAACATTTTTTTATTTTCTTGTTTGAACTCAAACATTTTTCCCTTAACATCCCCGCACATGCATCAGATACCAGCAATTGCAAACGGCGCTCTGGACGATCTCCGCAGCGGCTTTACCGGGGTGATCTTGACGGGTCGCAGCGAGGAGATGCTCCGCCATGCCTACGATTGGTGGCCGATTGCTGCGATGTGGCGCAAACAAGGCAAGACGCCGCACCTGCCCGAGGCGGTCTGTTTTCCGGCCACCAAGGACGATGTGGCCGCCCTACTGCGCTGGGCGACCACACACCGGGTGCCGCTCACGGCGTGGGGCGCAGGCTCCTCAGTGACGGGAGCCTGCCTGCCCAGCCATGGCGGCATGACCGTGGATTTCTCGCGGATGACGCGCGTGCTGGAGTTCAACGAGACCGACTGTTTTGTGCGGGTCGAACCGGGGATCATGGGCGACAAGCTCGAGGCCTGGTTGAACGAACGCGGCTTCACCCTGAACCATTCGCCGCAGTCACTGGACCGCTCGACGCCGGGCGGCTGGGTTGCGACCTTCGCCACCGGCCAGTATTCATCGAAATACGGTGGGATCGAGGATCTGCTGCTAGGGCTCGAGGTGATGCTGCCTGACGGATCAACCGCGACAACCCACCTGACACCGCGCACTGCCACCGGTCCGGATCTGCGGCAAGTGTTCATCGGCGCGGAAGGCACCCTCGGCATGACTGTTGAGGTCACCCTCAAGGTCTTCGCCTGCTCACCCTGCCAGAAATTTGCAGCTTTCGAATTGCCCGATGTGGCAGCCGGCATCAAAGTGATGCGTGAGATCATGCAAAGCGGCTTGCGCCCTTTCCTGATGCGGTTTTATGACGAGGATGAGGCGTGGCACGCCATGAAGCAGGCGGGCTACCGCCACTGCGTCTTGTTCCTTGCAACCAACGGGATCCGGGAGGTGGCAGAGGCCGAACTCGCCGCTTGCGCGCACCTGGTCGCCCAAGCCGGCGGACAAGCGATCGGGCCCGCCCCCGTCGAGGCATGGATGAACCGCCGCTTTGATTTCAGCACGGTGGAAGGATACCTCGAACGCCCGGGCGGCTATGCCGAAACCATCGAAATCGCCCATTTCTGGAGCCGCATCGAAGCCCTCCACGCCCGCCTCAAACAAGCACTCCAGCCGCTGGCGACGGAAGTCATGTCGCACTTTTCCCACGCCTATGACCAAGGCACCTCGATGTATATGATCCTTCTGGGCCAAGCCCCGGACGACGCCGAGGCCGAGGCACGCCTGAAAAAAATCTGGCAGATCACGATGGAAATCTGTCTTGAGGACAAGGCGACCATCGCCCACCATCACGGTGCCGGCCTCGCCCGCAGTCCATACATCCGGCGCGAGCGGACTGGCGACCACCATTTGCTCCAGCGGATCAAATCCGCGCTGGATCCGCACAACCTGATGAACCCCGGCAAACTCGGCCTCAACGATTGACCCATGGACCCACGCACTGGCAAAAAAATCCGCCTGGCCCGGCTCCTCAACCCGGTGACCGGAAAAGGACTGGTCGTCGCCTGCTCTCACCCGGTCTTCGCCGGACCGGTGCCGGGGCTGACCACCGCCACCGAAGCCGAGCGCGCCATGCGCGCGCTCGCCGCCGCCGACGGCATGATCGTCTCCCCGGGCTGGGTCGAGCGGTTAGAAGACTTGTTTGCCGGGCGCCACCGGCCATCGCTGATCCTGCATATGGATTGGAAGTCCGCCGGGCGCAGCTTTCTCAAGGTTTCCACTACGCTCCTCTGTCCGCTCTTCACCATTGAGGCGGCGGTGGCCGCCGGTGCAGACGCCGTGATGACTTATCTCTATTACGGCCAATCCGAGGTGGAACTCGAGCGTGAGGAAATCCGGCGCAACGCGGAAGTCGCCCGCGCCTGCGAGCGCTGGGGCATGGTCCACATCATCGAACCGCGCAGCGCGACGGAACGGGACAATCCGGCCAGCGTGACGCCAGCCGTGCTCGCCGCCTACGCCCGCATCGGCGCCGAAATCGGTGCCACCGTGATCAAGACAGTCTATCCGGGATCGCCCGGCGGGCTGGCAGAGGTCCTCGCCGCTTGCCCGGTGCCCGTGGTCGTCGCCGGCGGACCCGGCGGGTCCTCGCCGGAGGAGGTCATCGCGATGAGCACCGCCATCATGCGCAGCGGAGCCAATGGCCTGGTTTTCGGGCGGAAGATCTATCAATCCAGCGACCCCGCGGCACTCCTCGGCAGCTTGCGCCAGATCGTGCATGGCGCAGCCACACCCTGAAGCCCCCCAGTCACACGGCCCACTCCATGAATCCACTTTACGGCGGCATCGACCTCGGCACTCAAGGTGTGCGCATCGCACTCTTTGACGCCACGGGGGTGATGCAAGCCGAAGCCCACCGCTCATGGGCCATTCCGGATGTGACCTCGGATTTCCATGAGCAGGACGCCGACAAATGGTGGGCGCGCCTGCTGGATGCCGCCGATGCCGCGTTCGCATCGTTGCCCGCAGCTGAGCGCCTGCGTGTGCGCGGCTTGGCCGTGGCCTCCACCTCTGGCAGCCTGCTCGTGTGTGATGCGGCCGGCAGACCGCTGCGTCCCGCGATCCTCCACAGCGACCGGCGTTCCCGTGTGGAAAGCGAGGTTTGCAACCACGCCAGCGGGCTGCATTTCCGCCCATCCTTCAGCCTCCCCAAACTCCTCTGGGTGCGCGACCACGAGCCGCACGTCTGGCAACAAACACGCCGCGCGCTGCATCCCGCCGACTGGCTCACCGGCAAGCTCAGCGGCGCATGGGGACAAGCCGACGAAACCAATGTCCTGAAAATGGGCTACGACCTCGCCGCGCGCCGGTGGCCGGATTTCATCGCCGCGCTGGGCATCCCCGCAGCCTTGCTGCCCGCAGTGCGCCCCTCGGGACAAGTCGTCGCGCCATTGCTCCCCGCACTCCAACAGCGCTGGGGCTTGGCAAACCAGGTCCTCATCGCCTCAGGCATCACCGACAGCAACGCCGTCCACCTCGCTTCGGGCAGCGCGACCGAGGGCGATTGGACAACCACCATCGGCACGGCCATGGGGATCAAAGGCATCGCCGCCTATCCCGTGAATGACCCGTCCGGGAGCATCTATTCGCACCGCCACCCCGACGGACTGTGGATGGTCGGCGGTGCCAGCAACGTCGGCGGCGCGGTGCTGAACCACCGGTTCGGCCTCAATACCCTCGCCACCCTTGAATCCCAACTCCCGTCCCAAACCGCACACCTCGTCTACCCGCTCGAAGGCATCGGCGACTGGTTCCCGCTGTGGCTCCCCGCCGCGACCCGATTCGAGACCAGTGTGCCGTCAACCGCCGCCGAAAGCTTGCTGGCGACCTACGAGGGACTCGCCTTTATCGAACGCCTCGCCTATGACCGGCTTGCCGAATCCGGACTGCCGGTGCATCTGGTTACCGCCGCGGGAGGCACCAACCATAGCCTCGCATTTCTCCGCATCCGCGCCACCCTGCTGCCGTGCCCGTTACGTACCGTCGCCGATTGTGGCGCGGCCAAAGGCGCGGCCCTGCTCGCGGCCATGGCCTGTGAACGCGTGCCGATGGCCGACGTGACGCCGCGCATGGTCGGCACGGCCCAGACCATCCCACCCAACCCGGCCGACCAGGACTACCTGGCAGACAAATACGCACGCTTCGTCGGCTTGCTGCGCACAAGATGTTCCGCATCCTCCGCACCTCTCATCCCCAGCCACTCAACCCCATAACATCATGCCTCTCGTCAGTATGAAACCCATGTTGGCCGCCGCCCTTGAGGGCCGCTATGCCGTCGCCGCCTTCAACCCCGTCGATTACGCCTCGATGCGCGCTGCCGTGGAAGCCGCGGTGGCCGAACAGGCCCCGGTCATCCTGCAAACCTCGGCCAAAACGGTCAAATACCACGGCCACCAAGCCCTCGCGTCCTGGGCACGCCACTTGGGCGAGCAAGCCGCGGTGCCGGTCGCCCTGCACCTCGACCACGGCAAAGATCTCGAGCTCATTCGCCGTTGCATCGAAACCGGATGGACCTCGGTGATGATTGACGCTTCCGATAAACCGTTCGAGGAGAACCTCGCCCTCACCCGCCGGGTGCTCGATATGGCGGTGCCCAAAAACGTCGGCGTCGAAGCCGAGATCGGGGAGATCGGCGGTGTCGAAGAAGATATCATCGTCGCCGCCGCCGCCGCCCACCTCTGCGATCCGAATCAAGCCGCAGCTTTCTGCAAAATGCTGCCCGAACTCGCCGTGTTCGCCCCCGCCTGCGGCACCGCCCACGGTTATTACAAGGGCGAACCCAAGGTCGCCTTCGACCTCCTCACCGACATTGCCATGCGCACCGGCCTGCCCCTCGCTCTGCATGGCGGCACCGGCCTGCCGGATGAGACGGTCCGCCGCTGCATCGCCAGCGGTTGTGCGAAAGTCAACATCTCGACCAATCTCAAGCACGTCTTCATTGACGGCTTCTGCGACTACCATCGCGACCACCCGCATGACTACGAACCGCTCAACCTCATCCGCGCCCAGCACGAGGCCATGGTCGCCATGTGCCGCGAAAAAATCCGGCTCTGCGGCGGTGCTGGCAAGTGTCAGGCGCAGGGACCAGCTGCCGGCGGCGCAACGCCACCACCTAACTACCTGACGCCGCCATCCCATGATTGACGCCCTTCTGTTCGATTGCGACGGCACGCTCGTTGACACCGAGCGCGACGGCCATCGCGTGGCCTTCAACGACACCTTCCGGGCCTTCGACTTGGACGTCGCATGGGACGTCGACGTCTATGGCAAACTGCTCGAAATCGGTGGCGGCAAGGAACGCATGCGCCACTATTTCGACCAACATGGCTGGCCGCGCCCCGACCACGACCAACTCATCAAGGCGCTCCACCAAGCGAAAACCCAACGCTTTATGGAACTCGCCCGCGAAGGCCAACTCCCGCTGCGCCCGGGCGTGCAGCGCCTCATCGATGAAGCCCTGGCGGCGGCCGTGCCCGTCGCCATCTGCTCCACCTCGGCCCACGACTCCGTGTGCGCCGTGGTTACCGCCGGCCTCGGCGCGCAGCGCGTCGCCCGCTTCGCCGCCATCTTCGCCGGTGATATCGTGGCTAACAAAAAACCCGCCCCCGACATCTACCTGCTGACCGCCGCCAAGCTCACCCTCGATCCGGCGCGCACGGTGGTGGTGGAGGATACCCGCATTGGCTTGCTCGCCGCAAAAGCCGCCGGCATGAAATGTGTGGTCACCCCCAGTCCATACTCGCGGGACGAAGACTTCAGCGGCGCCGACCTGCGCGTTGCCGATCTTGACGCCGGCAGCATTACCCTTGAGACCCTGCGCCGCCTGACGGCGCGTTGACCACTTCCACCTGCACGCCGGCCTGCTCCAGACGGGCCCTGTCCTCCGCCCGCATCCCGGCATCGGTCACCAGGATATCGAGTTGATCGATCCCGCACACATGTGAGAAGGTTTGCTTGTTCATTTTCGTGCTGTCCATGACCAGAATCACCCGGTCGGCGTGGTCCACCATCAGCCGCTTCAAATCCGCCTCGCGCGCGTCGCGGTTGGTCAAGCCGCGCTCGAAGGACAAGCAGGTGGTCGAGAGAATCACCACGTTTGCATAGCGGTTTTCCATCGCCCCCAGGGCGTCGGGCCCGACGAAGCACTGGTTATCGCTGATGAACTCCCCGCCGAGCCCAAACAATTTGAGATTGGGCATTTTGTGGAGCACCTGCATCGCGGGAAGGCTGTTGCTGACCACCGTCAGCCGCTCTTGCGTCAGCCGCCGCGCCACTTCCAGCGTGGTGGTGCCCCCGTCGAGAAAAACCACCTCGTCCGCCGCCACCAACGTCGCCGCATGGACCCCGATGGCCACCTTCGCCTGCATCGATTCCCGCCGCCGCGTGCTAAACGGGTGCTCGGGATTCGTCTCGAAGCCACCGCTGGTCGCACCCCCATGATGGCGCACCATTTTCCCTTCCGCATCCAGCCGTTGCAAATCCCGCCGAATGGTCATTTCCGACACTCCCAGCGTCTGGCTGAGAACCTTCACCGCCGCAAAACCCTGTTCGGCGATCAACTCAAGAATGCGCGCACTCCGTTTATCTTTTCGCATGCGCCGTGGATGTTAACACCCCTGCCCAGCCCCAAGCGAACAAATTCCTCGCCAGCCACCGGAAAATCAACCCCTTCGGAGCGGCATCTGCCAGATGTTCGATGCAGCATGTTTGATTTTAAACCTTATCCCATCATTTTTGTTCAGTTTCAGACATATTTTTCTTGCTTGTCGCAAAATGTTGCCTAATTTGACGGCCATGTCAGCCCGCCGCGTGCCTCATCCGAGGCCTCTTGCGGTGGGGTGGATCAGCCAGCCCCTGTCTAACAAAAACACCCAGCCCATGAAATACCACCCATGCCAACCACGCCACGCCGCCCTCGCGCTGCTGCTCGTCGGGTTGGCCGCGCCCACCGCGCAGGCCGCCCTACCCGCCGGCACCCAAGGCTATTATTCGTTCAATAATGCCGCGGATCTCGGCGCGGACCTCAGCGCCAATGCCAACCACCTCAGCACGGCCAGCGGGGCGCCGAGCTTCAGCGCCAGCGGCAAGTTCGGCGGCGCGCTGTATCTGGACGGCAGTTCCAGCATGACCACGGCGGCCGGCTTCCCCACCGGCTTTCCCACCGGCACCGCCAGCTACACGCTTGCCGTGTGGGAAAAACTCGACACCGGGGCGAGCGAAGGCAGCGGCTTCATCGGTTGGGGCAACCACAATTGGTGGCGCTCGCCGCTCGGCCAGTTCGACCAGGCCGCGGCGGTGGAATCGACCACCGGCAGCATGATCATGCTGGCCATCACCTATCAGGATCTGGGCGGCGGCAATGTCCGCATCACCGGCTACCGCAACGGGGTCCAGATG
>CAIZNN010000130.1 GCA_903934285.1 Akkermansiaceae bacterium
CAATACGGTTTACTTAGCACCCTTGGTGGTTTGAGTCGAGGCTCCGGGCAAGATGCCCGGGCCACCTGTGGCGCGGGCATCCTGCCCGCCGCCTCTTCCTGTCTCGTCCCTGTCTCGTCTTAAGTAAACCGTATTGGGCATTGCGCCCGTGCTTCCGCAGCAATGACCTTCCCTAACGATTGCCGCCCGGCGCCCGGACTACGGCTGCGCCCTGACATTTCCCGGTCCCCGTGCTGGTGCCTGTCACGCGGCCGCTCGCGTCACGATCAGTGCCGGTGAAGGTTCCCGACGGGCTGATGTTGCCGGAGGTGCTGCCGGTGAGCCGGCCCGAGGCGTCGCGGTATTGGGTTTGGATGCTGGACCCGCAGCTGCCGCCGCCGCTGGTCCGGGTGGCGGCACTGGCCGTAAGCCGGCCGCTGGCATCGCGATAGGTGGTGCGGGCCGCTGTTGTTGCCGCAGCGGCCTGGGTCTGGGCGGTACCGGTCAGGCGGCCGCTGGCGTCCCGGTATTCGGTGCGGGCGCTGCCGCCGCCGGCGTTGGGTCGGGTGACGGCGGTGCCAACGACCCGGCCGCTGGCGTCGCGGGTCGTGGCCTGCACGGTGCCGCCCGCATCCTTCCTGCGCTCCACGGTTTGCACCACACGCCCCGAGGCATCACGGACCGTTTCCCGGCAAGTGTCGGCCGCCATCAAGGTGGCCAGGGCTACGGCGACTGCTGCAGATAGAAGAATCGTCTTCATGACCGGTTATGACGGCACCCAAGGGAATGCTATTCAAGCAGCCTCAATGCCGGCTTGCCATCGGCCATGGTCAAGCCCAGGCGCTCGCGCAAATATCCCTCCATCGCCTCGCGCACCTTGAGCTTCAGTAGGCCGTTGCCGCCCAGTTCCGGTCATGGGTCTTGTTTCCCATCTGAGCCGGGCGGAGCGAGACAGACCACGCGCATGCGTTGCCCGAACGGTGAGCGCGGCGGCGCTCATCAAACTCTTCTGCCTCTTCCGCAGAATCCGTGGGTGAATTGGCCATCCGAGGGGCATGGGAATCGGGTGTGTTGCGAAGGGGACTGATGGAACTGCCAAGCTCTTGGAAAAGTTGTCCACAACAAGCCGCTTCGAGAATGGGCCCAGATCAGCTCGTCGGAGAAGCGGATTGTTGTGGGCAACTTTTCCCCGGCTGCCACCGGCCTTCACCGGCAAAGCAATTTCTTGCAATCCCATCACGCACCCCGTGGAATGCCGGCGGGGCAACGCGCCGCGCCTCATTCCAGGTGGCTTGCCAGCAGCTTTCCTAATGCAATCACTCTTATTCCCGATCATGCAAATGTCCCGGCTTCTCGTTCTTGCCAGCTGGCTGTTGCCGGGCGCGCTCCGGGTGGTGGCGGAGCCCGCGCCATATGCCTTCACCCCCATGGCCTCGGGTCATTCCGTTAGGAACCCGCTGGCCGGCTGGCGCGGCAAGCGCGAAATCCCGCAGGCGGGCCAGGCGGCGCCCAAGGTGTTCACGGTGGACCCCGGCTTTGAGTCGGTGAAAAAATGGTATGTCGGCTGGAACGAACTCGAGACCTGCGAGAGCGACGGGGTGCAACATATCCGCGAGGTCATGGACGCGCTGTGGCAGGACCTGCCGGCGCGCAATGAAACCGTCATCCCCCGGCTGGTGCTGGTGGATGCCAGAGGGTCATACGTCCCGGCCGATCTGCCGCCCTTCAAGTCCGAAATGGCGAACTGGCGCGAGTCGCCGTGGTATACCCAGCCCGTGGTTAAGGCGCGCATCCAGCGGCTCATCGCGCGCCTCGGCGAGGTGTGGGACCACGACCCGCGGGTGGCCTGTGTGGAGATGGGCATCCAGGGCAAATACGCCGAGCACTGGGGCTTGGCGCAAATGCCGGAGTTCGCAATGTGGATGAGCGGGCAGTTCACCCGGGCGTTCCAGCACAAGAAGGTCTTGTTCCGCAGCGTGGGCGAGCCGAGCTGGGGCCAGGACACCGCGGTCTTGAAACAAATCTCGCGCGATTTTCCGTTCGGATTCTATCAGGACTCGTTCGGCTTTGACAAATACAAATCCGAATTGACCGCGATCGCCGCCCTCGACCGGTCTAGCCGATGGAAGGACGCCATGATGAGCGGCGAGATCCGCACCGAGGGCAACCCGCTGATGACCACCAAGGCAGCGGACAACCTGCGCGGGCGCGCCTTGACGACCTTGCTGGATTGGACGCGGATTGCCCATACCAGCTCGATGGGCTGGGATCATGATTTCGCCATCCCGGCCGGCTCCCCCGGGGGCGAAGCCATGCGCGCGGCGCTGGGCTACCACTTGGTCATCACCCGCTATCAGCAACCGCTGCGCGCCGAACCGGGCGGAATGTTAGATGTGTCGTTCTCGGTCAAAAACACCGGTTCGGCGCCGTTTTACTACCCGTGGCCGGTGCAGGTCGCGCTGGTCGACGAGCGCACCCGCCAAACCGTGTTCGCCCAAACCCTGCCCGACGACATCCGCCAATGGCTGCCCGGCACCGGCTGGGACTCACCAACCCAAGCCTACCGCCAAGCGCCGCCGACCTGCCAGGTCAGCGCCCGGCTCAAGCTGCCGGCCGACTTGCCGGTGGGCGCCTATCTGGTCACCCTGGCAATCCTCAATGCCGAGGGCGGCAATCTGCCTGCGGTGCGCTTCGAGATCCAGAACTACTGGGCCGGCGGCCTGCACCCGATGGGGCGGCTGGGCGTCGGCATGCGGGCCGCCACGCCGGTGGTGGACGCCGCCAGCTTCTTCACCCTGCCCATTGACCCGGCGGTGCATTATCTGGTGGGCAAGCCTGTGGCAGCCGAAGCACTCTCCCTGACGAAATAAGCCGCCGCGCATCCATCCCCCATCTCTTCGATTCTCATGCGGGAGTGGTGGTTATCGCGCTGCGCCAACCCCATCGCGCGGCCATCCTCTCCCGCCTCGGGTGGCTCCTGACCCACGTCCACCACGGGAATTTCGCCAACCGAGTCTTCCAACTGCGGGACAAGTCCTTCATCGCCTATCCTTCGCTTGGTTAGCCACAGCGGCGCGGCGGATCGCGCCCTTCGCGCCGCACTCCACGCTTGGGCCGCGCAGGTGCCGCACAAGCGTGGAGTGCGTGTGGCAAGCGCCAGGGCGACGTGGCCGGATGGTGGGCTGGTGGCTGAAGAGCCGTGGGGGTGGTCTGCACCCGCCAAGCCCTGAATGGTCTAAATACTTGCAAAGGAAGTTTCCCAAGTTAAACTCAACGCATGATTCTGAGTGCTGTCATCACCGAAGCTGAAGAAGGCGGCTACGTGGCCTTTAATCCCGAAACGGGCACCACCACCCAGGGCGAGACCTTTGATCAGGCCGTGTCCAATCTCCGGGAAGCCACGGAATTGTATTTGGAGGTCTTCCCTATGTCATCCAAGGCCCCTGCGGTTTTAACCTGTTTCGAAGTTCCCCATGCCCAAGCTGCCGGTTGTTAGCGGCAAGGCATGCCGCAAGGCGTTCGGGCACCTGGGATTCGAGGAGGCCCGCCAGCGTGGTAGCCATGTGGTGATGCGGCGTGGTGAAAGTGGCTGCGTGGTTCCCATGCACGCTGCAATCAAAACCGGCCCGCTCAGCGGAATTCTAAAACAAGCGGGGGTGAGCGTGGAGGAATTCACAAAGGCATTGGGTAGGTGAAATCCCACAATAACCTCCACCCGCAGGTCTGCTCGTTGGAAAACGTGATGGCAGCCGCCCGCACGGCCAGTCATGGCAAAATGAGCGGAGCCGCCGCCGCCCGCTGCCATGCCCGCTGGCAGACGCACGCGGTGCGCCTGCACGAGGAACCAACATCGATGCTCCCGACCCTCGCCCTGATCTCTAGCGGCTTGTTGCTGCGGAGACGTGGCAATATTTCGCTTTGATTCTTTGTCCTTTGCCTTCGGGGAGCGCCGCCATCATGGCGGCATTTCCCGGCGTCCCGCCGGGAAACATCGCAATGACCTCCGTGGAGTAGCCTCGCTAAAAACACCAAGAGCGTTCCGCAGGATGCGGAACGCAGCCGGCAGGATGCCGGCGCTCCCCATCGTTCCGTTGACACCGCAGCCGGCGCGTGAATCCGGTTCTTCAAAATAGCGAGTGGCTCAAATACGGCGCGAACGCCTTCCTGTATCTGAAAGTCGTCTATGCCAACATCCTCCACGATCTGGCCCAATAGTCATAGCACCTCGCTTCGAGCGTTGCCGTCGCCGTCGGTCCAGTGCCGCTCCATTTTGACGCAATCGGGAGTTGGCGCCGAGTATGCACGCGAACCTTGCAAGCTGGAAGGGTGGTGGAAAGCGCGGTCTCCTGAGTTGTCGCCAATTTGTCGCCAATGGGGTTCATGGCGGTGGTAGAGGCGTCAACCCTGGCGCCTTTTTCTCTCCTTAAACCATTGGTTTTGAATGGTTTGTCCAAGGTGGGCCCGCAGGGATTTGAACCCTGGACCAAGGGATTATGAGTATGTTGTAAATCGTTCATAATAAGCGGGTTACAGCAGATAATGGCCCATGTTGGCCGGTATTTGCCAGCAGTATTTTGCACCATTTTGCCAACTGGAACCGCGGTGGCAATCTGGTTGTCGCCATTTGTCGCCACTGATTCCGTTAGGCAGTGGTTGGCATCTACGTGAACGGCCGCCACAACCGCGGGGCCGGGTTCGCCGCCGACTTGGAAAAATACCTGGAGGCCGCGCTCGCCGGTTGGCGGGTGGTCCGCCTCGGGCCTAATGAACTGACCGTGCCCCACGTCGGGCGGCTGGTTGCCCTAGTGAGCGATGACCGGGACATTCCGCGATTATGATCTCGGCCCAACGTCCATACTCTGCCACTTTGCGAGCGGGTGAACTTGTGTTAGAAATTGCGGGGATCATGCAAGTTGGCAGGAGCCGGGTGCGGTCCGTGGCTGCAGTCTTACGGCTTAGGACTCCTGAAGTTCCTCCGTGTGAGGTGACTTGTGCGCTCAATCAGCTTTACGATCGCATCGAGAACAGTTCTCGATAGGTGCCTCAGGGGCGGGAGTAACTCAACAATGCGGGCGAAGTACGGGCCAAACATGTAGTATGCCCGAATTGCAACTCTTCCTACCCCTGTTCGTGAAAGAACCTCATCCCTGAAGGCTCGGAGGAATCTCACTTCGACCTCGTCTTCGTCTCCGTAGGTGACCGTGGCAACAAAACAGCCGGATCGATGCAAAACCGATTTGCACCGAGGACATTTCCAGATCTCCCTGCTGCCCACCGAGCATGAGCCACCACCGACATTCGTAACGACAGGGTTTACACTGGCACCACATCTCGCACAATACGTTCCCGAATCATCGTCATGTTCCGGGGACGGTTGTGGGTTACCGCAATGAGGGCATGTCGATGCGTTACTGCTAATTTCTTTCCCGCATTCACTGCATTCAATTAGGGCCATGTTCTAATAGTGGTGTGATGTTTACTTCTGACCGAACAGTCTGGTTCCCAAACGTGTGTTATCTGCCCTGGCCATGCCGCCAGTGGTGTAACTGGAACGAATGCAACTTGAAGGGCTGGTTGCAGCGACGCCAGACGACGATGTCTATTAGAACACCATGGCTTGGCGGTCCAGCACAATCGGGAGCGGGTTGACGCCCCCTGCGGGGCATGGCTCCGCTATCCGTCCTCGTCACTGGTTCCTCCGGTTTCATCGGCACCCACGTCGTCCGGCACCTCCATGCGGCAGGGCACCGGGTCACCGGCCTCGACCACATCCCGCCAAAGGATCCGCTGCCAGAGGGTGTGGCGTTCCACGTCTGCGACATCCGCCAGGGGGAGTTGCCAGACCGGACCTTTGACGCCGTGGTCCACCTTGCCGCGCTGGCCGGTGTGCGCCAGTCGATGGACCGCCCGATGGAATACGAGATCACCAACGTCATCGGCACCATCCGCCTGCTGGAATTCTGCCGCCGCATGGGCATCCACCACTTCGTGTTCGCTTCGTCGTCCAGCGTCTATGGCCCGGACACGCCGTTGCCAGCGGAGGAATCGACCCCAGCCAACCCGTGCAGCCCCTACGCCCTGACCAAGCTCCACGGAACGACACTTGCCAAAGTGTCGTGTGAAGCGGAGAAAGTCGTGGGTCATGGATAGAAAAGCGCTCTCTTCATCTGCAATCCACAATCCGC